>JAYWHJ010000250.1:0-21235 GCA_043777795.1 Polaromonas sp.
GAGCAAACCCGCAATGGCACACGCCAGAAAGCCCGCCGCCAGGGCCAGCACCCACCATCCGGTTTTTGCTGCCACCACGTAGCCAACGTAGCCGCCCAGCAAATACAGCGAGCCGTGCGCCAAGTTCACGTTGCGCATCAGGCCAAATACCAGGGTGAAGCCGCTGGCCACAATGAAGTACAGCGAGGCCAGGGTCAGGCTGTTGAGCAGCGTGACGAAGTACAGGCGCGTGTTGTCAATCGCTGCCCAGATGGAGAACACGGCGATTGGCCCGCCGATCAGCAGCCACAGCGCCAGACGCGATTTGGACATCACGCTGCGCGCTCCCCGGCACGTCGCGACGCAATTTCGGGTTGCTTGGCAAACACGCCGTCTTTCATCACCGCCAGCATGCGCTTGGGGTCGCGCAAGATGGACAGGTTGGCCAGCGGATCGCCATCGACCAGCAACAAGTCAGCCAGATAGCCTTCCTTGATAGCGCCCAGCTCATGGCCTTTCATCATGATTTGACCACCATACAGTGTGGTGCTGCGGATCGCCTCCATCGGCGTAAAACCGAGATACTTGACGAAGAACTCCAGGTCACGGGCGTTTTGGCAGTGCGGGGTAAAAGCAAAGCCGTAGTCGCCGCCTGGCAGCACCCGTACGCCACGCCGATGCATGGCTTTGAGCGATGCCAGCGCAGCGTCCCATTCAATTTGGTAGCCCATCTCCACCGCTTTGGCATTGGTAATGCCAAAAGGCTCAGACTCGTTCAACAACGCATACAAAATGGCAATACCGGGTACCACAAAAATACGGTCTTTTGCCGCCTCCAGCATGTCCAAAGTCTCGGTATCGGTAAAGCTGGCGTGGTAAATCAGCTCCACGCCATGGCGCAAGGCTTGCCTGACGCTGGCCGCCGAACGGGCGTGAACAATGATGCGTTTGCCGCGCAGTTTGACTTCCTCTGCCGCAACAGCCACCTCAGCGTCGGTCATCCATGTCGTTTCAGCCGGTGAGTCAGGCGTGAAGTTATCGCCCGACAAATTGAGCTTGATGGCATCGACGCCGTACTTTAAAAACATGCGCACCACCTTGCGCATGTCCTCAGCACCATTGACGTTCACGCCAAAACTGTATTCAGGAAAAGGCAAGTGAGACAAGGTCTCATCGCCCAAGCCGCCAGGAACGGTAATTTCTTGTGAGGCTGCCAGGTAACGCGGTCCAGGAATCTGCCCGCTGTTGATGGCATTGCGAATCACCACATCGAGCCGCGGCTTGGCGCAGGCAGCGCCGACGCATGATGTGAAGCCAGCTTGCAGGTATCGGCTTGCCACTTTGGCACACCACAGCACATGCTCTTCGAGCGGCATGGCCTGAATACCGGCCAGCGTTGCCGAGTCATTCCATGAAAAATGGGTGTGTGCCTCGACCATGCCAGGCATCAAGGTCGCGCCCGCACCATCAATCACCACTGCATCCTGGCCATACATGGCGGCGGTGCTGCGGCTGATCTGCGCAATGCGGTTGCCCTTTACCAGCACACTGCCGCTGTAAGGACTTTGGCCCGTGCCATCCAGAATTTTGACGTTGGTAAAAAGGGTGTTCATGCTGCCCACCGGTTAGTAGTGAGATGATTGGCCGCGTAGCCCGCACGAATTGGCGGTTCGCGGTGAAAGCGCCCGTCTTTCATTACGGCCAAAATGCGGCTCTTGTCCTGCAGCACGGTGATGTCGGCCAGTGGGTCGCCATCAATCAACAGAATGTCAGCGAGGTAACCCTCACGAATGTAGCCCAGCACCTTGCCCATACGCATCATCGGCCCACCCCATGCGGTGGCTGAAAGCAGCGCTTCCATGTTGCTCATGCCCACATAACTGACAAAATTTTCAAGGTCTTTGGCGTTGGTGCCGTGTGGTGTCCAGGCAAAGCCATAGTCGCCACCCGGCAAAATGCGCACACCGCGTTTGCGCAATGCGCGCATGCTTTTTACGGCGGCTTCCAGCTCGCGGTCGTAGCCCATTTTGGTGGTGACGTCAGGCGTCAAGCCGTAAGCGCTGGCGTGGTGCACGGTGTTGATGAGCCAGGCCAAGCCGGGTGCCACGAAATGTTCGGTCTTGTGCGCCTCCAGCAAGTCCAGCGCTTCTTCGTCGCAAAAACTGGCGTGGTAAATTACCTCAATGCCTAGTTTCACGCAGCGCTTGATCGATGGTGTGGAACGCGCATGTGCCGCCACCCGTTTACCCCAGGATTTGGCCTCCTGCACGCACACCGCGACTTCCTCGTCGGTGAACTGGCTCATCTCGCTGGGCATGCCGGTAATCGACTCACCCGACAAATTGATCTTGATCGAGTCCACCCCATATTTGGCAAACATGCGCACACAGCGGCGCATTTCTTCAGCCCCGCTTACCACCGCACCAAAGGCAAATTCAGATTGGGGCAGATGGGGCGCAGTGGTATCACCTAAACCACCCGGTACCGTTATTTCCTGGCTGGCAGCCAAGTAACGCGGGCCAATGATGGTTCCATCGTTGATCGCATTGCGCGTCACCACGTCCAGGCGAGGTTTCGCAGCTGCAGCCCCCACACAACTGGTCCAGCCCATATCCAGATAGCGTTTTGCCACTTCTGCGCACCACAGAATATGCTCTTCTGGTGGCATACGCTGGATAGCGTCTAAACTGGGTTGGTCATTCCATGAAAAATGGGTGTGGGCTTCCACCATGCCAGGCATTAAAAAAGCGCCAGCGCCATCGATGACCTGCGCGCCTTGCACAGGTGCCGAGCGCTGGCCAAAACTAGTTTTTACTACACGCGAAATCTTGTTGCCCTGTACCAATACATCGCCCGAGAACGGTGCCTCGCCACCGCCATCAAAGACTTTTACGTTAGTGAACAGTACGTCAGCCATGTCTATATCCTTTGCTGCGATGCCAAAAATTCGCGTAGCTCTCGCTGACAATCTTCGGGACGCTCTACCGGTGTCCAGTGGCCACAGCGGGGTAAAACCACCACCCGAGTCTGCTTGGCATTGTGGAATTTTTCGGCCAAGCTACGTACTGATTGGGGCGGCGCAACTGCGTCTTCGTCACCCGTTACCAAAAGCACCGGCGCTTGAATTTTTTCTACGGCTGCTGGTTGCGCTTTGGCCAATGCTTCGCAGGTGCGCGCGTAATTCTCGCTATCCTGGCGCATCAAACTTTCGCGAACAAATGCTACCGCAACCGGTTGGCGCTCTTTGGTGCCTGTCGATAGTGCGCCGTTGACCAGCGCCTCAGTGATCTCATGCATGCCTGCCGCACCTTCGCTACGGGCCTTCGCTGCTCGCGCCACAAGAGCCGTGCGGGCAGCATCTGGTGGCGCGATAAGTGGGCCAAACAAGGACAGACTTTGAACCAACTTTGGCTGCGCAACAGCGAGATGCTGGCAAATAATCGTACCCAAAGAATGGCCTACCCAGTGGGCTCGCCGCACATCCAACCGAGCGCAAATATTCGTAAGCGCAATAACAAAACTCTCGATGGACAGGACACCCTCTGCTCTATACGACCGCCCACTACCTGGAAGATCAATCCGAATGACATGCTTGCGAGACAGGGCAGGCATGATTGGCGAGAACGTGTTCGAGCTGCCACCCAAGCCATGCACGCACACTACCGTGTCGCCTTGACCTTCTTCCTCTACCGCGATGCGATCAATGAAATGTAATGCCACGTGCTTTTGGAATTTAGTGCCAACAGGAGGTTTTTGCGGAATAGCAAAACTTCCAAAGCTGTTGAACCACATGAATTGAGACTCGCGTCTCAATTCAAGATAGGTGTAATATATCTGGCAACTTTCATCAACACAAGCCACCTTTCCGCCCAATTTTCTGCGTACAAACCCTATGACCAAACTGAAGTACAAGCCCACAGATCCACCCGTGCGGCCAGAAAACGGCATCAAAGCCGCCACTTTCAGACTCATGCTAGAAAACGCGATGGACATCATTCGCTTGAATGGCCATATTCCATCGGTAGCCGAGGTGGCCGTTCGGTCCAAGGTCTCTCGCGCCACTGCTTACCGCTATTTCCCAAGTCGCAGCTCTCTCATCACCGCCGTTACCGAAAGCTCCCTCGGCCCGGTACGGGCGCTAGCTTCAGATAACCCGGATGGTCGCCAACGTATTCACGAGCTGTTCCTGCAAACCTTTCCGCGCTTTAAAGAATTTGAGCCGCAGTTGCGCGCTGCCGCGCAGTTGTCTCTCGAGCAATGGGCTTTGGAGCGCGCTGGCCTGCTTGAAGAGGAGCCGTATCGGCGTGGCCACAGGGTACGCATACTGGAGCATGCTATCGCTCCCTTGGCACATTTGATGAAACCGGCTATGCGGGACCGACTTCACCACGCTTTGTCTGTTGTGTACGGCATTGAACCCTATATCATTTTGAAAGACATTTGGGGCCTGCCTGACCGCGAGGTGGAGCGCACCGCGTTATGGATGGCGGATGCTTTGATTGAAGCGGCGCTGCGTGAAGAAAAGCCTTTGAAAACTCGCGCCAGTGCCCAGCGGCGGACACCAAAACCGCCCTGACCGCTCAGCGCCCCGACAAACGCTCCACCTGCGTTCTGGCAGCCTCTGCGTCTTTCGCGTATTCGGCTAGGTAGCGCTCGCGCTCTTCGCTGCTCCACTCGGCGGCAGAGAAGCTGTCCGCACTGTAGCGGGCGCTGGTGTGCACCAGGCCGGCTTGGCGGGCCATCATGGCGCGATCCGGAAACTTGTCGGGGATGAGCAAAAAGCCGTCTACATCGCGCAGGCGCAGGGGGAAGGCCGGTTTTTTATCGTGCACCAAGGCACCGAACACATGCATTTTGAATTCGCGCAGGCCAGCGGCAACCTCATCGTTAAATTGCACCAGAGCAAAGGGCTGGCCGTTAGCATCGTCGACCCGGGCGCTGGCTACATAGCGGCCCGGTTTGTTGACCTGCACCTTGAGATAAAAATTAAGTGAACCGGCCTCCACGGCCTCGCGCACGCCAGCCCAAGTGGCCGCAATGTCGGGGTTGTACACCACGTCAAAATGCACTACGCCCTGCTCGCCTTTGGCGCTGAACTGTACCTGCACACGGATAGTGCCCGCGTAGTTCCCAAAGCCCTGTTGACTGGGTGCCAAGCGGGCGCTGTAGATGCCGTCGTTGGCGACGCTGTCTGCGCCCTGGCCTTGGTCGTCAAAGCTGATGGGCGTGTCAATCGCTCTGGCGAGTGCTTTACTCTCAGCGACCGAATGGGCGTTGGCGCGACCGATGGCGAGGACCTGTACACTGCCCGTCTCGTCAAGCACTTGCAACGTGAGCTTGATGGTGTCGGCCCCACTGGCAAACACGCGCTCCTGGGTGGTGCGCAGCTTGATGCCTTTGACCGGCTCACCCTTTTCGTTGCGCACCAGGCTCTCTTCACTGACCGCTGCAAAGGGGCGCACCTGGTCGGGGTGCTCAGCTAGGGGGCGCGAGTCGCGCGGGTAACGGGTGATGTCGCGGTACTTGGCGTAGGTTTGCTCAGCGCGCTCATAGCGGGCTTGCCGCAATACCAGCTGGACTTGGCGGGCACGCCGCCCCAGTTGCCATTGGTGTAATGGTTCAAAGACTGCCCGTCGTCACGGAAGGCGACCGTGTGGTTAGCCCACTTGGCTACGCCGCCCTCGTTAACCGCCGTGCCCAAAGTCAGGTCGTTGCAAAACCAGTCCGACGGGTTGCAGTGGCCAGCGCCACCGCTGCCCGACACGCCACCCGCAGAGTGGTAGGCCACGGCCTGGTCGTCTTGCCCCGGCATGACGGCGGACTGCACTGCACCCTGAGAGCCGGTGAACCTGTAGAAGGTTTTGCACCGAATCTGGTTGTGGTCGTACATGGCGCGGGCGATTGTCGTTTTCAGGTCGCTTCCCAGTGGCTCAGACAGCGCCCAGCCACCCACGTTGGACAGCTCGCTGCCACCAGCGGCACCCGCGGCCACGTCTACCCATTTGATGTTCCAGCCAGTTTGCGTACCACCACCACTGGCTGCAGCGCACTGGCCGGCTGCGTTAGGTGTGGCGTTTTGCTTGGGTCGCGCGCTTGCGCCAAACAGCGACAGCGCATAGCCGATTTGCAGATTGCCTGCGCTGTGCGCGGCCACGTCGCACCAGTTTGCGCCAGTGCAGTAGCAGTCCAGCGCGTCGCGCACGCGGTAGTTTTGGTCCGAGATGCGGTTGTAGCCGTCCCAGTTGACCGTTTTTTTGTTCACGCCAGCCGCAGTACCCGCTGGGCCCCAGTAGGTAAAGTCAGCATGGTTTCCCGACACGGCGCTGGCATTGTTGCGGCCGTTGATCCACAGCGAGTAGTTGGTGGCATACACCACCCCTGCCGCGCCGGCGACCAGAGCCACCAATGCTGCAGCTACTTTGCGTTTGTTACCGAGTTTGGCTAACCATCCGAATACTTGCTGCATGTTTGCCTCCAATGGCAACAAGTTGAAATGGAACGATCGTGCGCTTTTAAGATTTAATCAAGAGTGCGCTGTTCCATATGAGTGGCAACCCTAGTTTTAACCAGACCTTGGTGTCTAGCTTGCCGTGAACAAATCGAGCTTTGGTCGCCGACGGGGCGACCGCGGCTACTTTGCGCCGACAGAGCGATACCGCCTCTGGTAGGTTAGTTTGGATGTATCAACCGCTATACATTAAATAGCTTTCCCCGCAATATTCTATTGGGCTGCAGTCCGATAGACATCTGAAAAATCACTAAAAATAGCCGTTTTAGAGCGACTAAAAGCCTTTGAAAAGCTGAAAGCTGGCTGAAAACTGCAAATTTGCCAGTTTTAAAGCCCTTTTTACGGCAAAAATCAGGCTGTAGCCCAATAGAATTAAGCTGTAGAAGCTACAAAATACATAGCATTTTTTTACAAATAGTGCCTACAGCTACCCTGCGCCACACCAGTTTAGATCCATAGCCCAAGTTCGACCCCGCCGAGAAAAGCTCACTCCTCCAAAGCACACTGCACCGGCTGAGCAGCCAACAGCGAGGTGCAAACTTGCGGCTCCATCTGCACCAAATAGCCTCTACGGCCACCATTGATCAACATCTTAGGCAGCGCCAGAATGCTCTGCTCGATGTACACAGGCATCGCCTTGCGGGTGGCAAATGGTGAGGTGCCGCCCACCAGGTAGCCACTGTGCTTGTTAGCCACCTCAGGCAGACAGGGCTGCACCGACTTGGCACCAATCTGCCGCGCCAGGTTCTTGGTGCTCACCTTGCGGTTGCCATGCATCAACACCACTAGCGGCTTGGCATCTTGGTCTTGCATGATGAGAGTTTTAACCACCATGAAGGGATCAAACCCCAGCACCTGCGCGCTGTGCTGCGCCCCGCCATGCTCCAGATATTCGTAGGGATGCTCGGTAAACGCGATCTTGTTCGCTTTGAGAAACGCAGTGGCGGGCGTTTCGCTGATGTGTTCGGTTTTTTTCATACGCTATTCACGCAAAGATGCGAGACTTTCCATGCTGGAAAGATCAGGTCAGCGGTCTGATCCCGTTCGAAAGCGAAACCCGACGAGCACAAGCGCAGGCACTTTCCAAAACCCAACTTGCCATTTAATCACATAGCGCCATTGACAGTATGTAGCTCAAGCCTACAACGCCGGATCCCTAATCTCCCAGCGGATCTTGTCGATCTCAGCCAGCACCTCGGGTGACAACACGGTGCCCCAGGCATCCAGGCATTCATCGAGTTGTGCCAACGAGGTAACGCCGATAATGGTGCTGGCGACCTTCCAGTGGTTGTAGCACCAGGCTAGGGACATTTGCGTCGGGCTCATGCCGTTGGCGACCGCCAGAGCGTTGTATCTACGGGCGGCGGCCAGAGCATCTTCTCGGCCCCAGCGCTGCTTTTTCATGCTGTCGTACAGGCTCATACGGCCTTTGGGGGCATCCGCGCTGTGGATGCCGGTAGCATCATATTTACCGGTCAACATGCCAAAACCCAGAGGCGAGTAAGCAAGCAGGCCGACGTTTTGGCGGAACATGACTTCGTCCAGGCCATTGTCCACCACTCGGTTAATCAGGCAGTAAGGGTTTTGCACGCTGACGATGCGCGACAGGCCATGCTGCTCGGCCAGGCGGGTAAATTCCATCACGCCGTAGGGGGTTTCGTTACTCAGGCCAATGTGGCGCACCTTGCCGGCCTTGACCAGCTTGTCCAACGCAATCAATTGCTCATGGATGGTGGTATTGGTGCTTAGCACCTTGTCGGCTTTGAGGTCAAAGTACTGGGCGCCAAAGGCGGGCACATGGCGCAGGGGCCAGTGGATTTGGTACAGGTCGATCACATCGGTTTGCAGGCGCTTGAGGCTGTCGTCGCAGGCCTGCGCCATTTGTGCGGGAGTGACGTTCAGGCTGCCGCCGCGCACCCAGTCCATGCCGCGCGCCGGGCCGGCTACTTTGGTGGCCACCGTCCACTTATTACGTACACCGGGGTTGGCGGCAAAGTAGTTGCCGATGATTTTTTCGGTCGCGTTGAAGGTCTCGGCCTTGGTGGGCACGGCGTACATCTCTGCCGTGTCCATAAAGTCTACGCCGCGCTCCAGGCTGCGCGCCATGATGGCGTGGGCATCACGCTCATTGACCTGTTCGCCAAAGGTCATGGTGCCCAGGCAAATAGGGTGCACGAGGAGGCTGGATTGGCCGAGAGCTTTTTTGGGTACGTTGAGGGTTTTCATACCCCTCAGTTTAGCGCTATCGCAGGCTGATTTTCTGTTCAAAGCGCTGAATAATGCCATTTACCTCGCTAGCACTGGCGGTCGGGCTGATGGCAGTCACCAGCATCTCCAGCGCAAAGTACAAATCGGCTTCAGTTTGGGCGGCTACTAATTTTTGGACGAGCACGGGAGCCCGCTCGCCCAGCATAGTTTCGCAAATTGCAATAAGGTAGGACTTGCCTGCTGACACGCCCGAAGCACTGGCTGCTCGATGCGTCAAAATGCCAGGCGCCGTATCGTTAGCAAACCCCAAGCCGGAGAGATCCTGCCCCTGACTGTTGGTCCAGGTACTACTTTGCTCTTCTGCAAAATCGCTTGCTAGATCCTCGACCAAAGCGGCCTCCGATCCCATGTCCGGGTCTACGTCCACATCCAGCCCTATGTCGTCGGTATGGTGACCCATCGGCGCTGGCTGGATGAAAGACCTGGCAAGGGTTGGGTGATCCGTTATCTCTGTCCGGGCTCGTGGAGAAGCAGTTGCTGGACGACGCACGCTGTGTGCAGCCTCTACAAGCAGGCCCATGGCCTGCAGCTTGACCGCAATCTCCTTGATCGGAAAACTGAACATCTCTTGCAGCTGTGCCAAAGTGCGCGTGCCATCCGCAAGTATGAGAAAACGCCTCTCCAGCACCTGCAAACCCAGTTCGCGCGTACGCATTTCGGTACGCCCAAGATCGGTTTTAACTAGCTTGGCCTTCATAAATTTACTACCTCTGTCACCAATTGTAGGGACAGAATCACGCAAATGTGAAGCAAACCCCCCAACTCCATGCACAACCGATACAAATAGACTAGTTCATAAAGTGTATGCGGCGAGCGCCTGCGCTCTGTCCTGCTCCAGTAAGCGCAGAACCCGTCGCTGCACCTTGCCAGTGGTGGTCATGGGCAGCTGGTCGATGAACTCAATATCCTTTGGATACTCATACGGCGCGAGCTGGCCTTTGACATGTTCCTGAATGCTTTGGATCAACTTTAAATCGAAACTTTTGATAGCTTTTAGGTCTCCAGCCTCATAAATCTTCGCGCGAGAGGCTATCAAATCAGGGCTCAAGACAATATACGCCTTGACCACAGCACCACGTTCCTTATCGGGCTTGGGTACGACCGCCGCATTGGCCACCGAGGGGTGCTTGACCAAACAGTTCTCAACTTCGCTGGGGCCTATACGATAGCCAGCGGCTTTGAACACATCATCGCTGCGGCCTTGGTACCACAGGTAGCCGTCAGTGTCCTGCGTGGCCAGGTCGCCAGTACGGCACCAATCGCCGGTGTACTTTTTCTTGGTCGCGGCCGGGTTCCTCCAATATTCCAAAAAGAATACAGGGTCTAAATCGCCGTGGATATCGTAGCGGTTCACCGCCACGTCGCCGGCTACCCCAAACGGGCACACCTTGCCAGCGTCGTCAATCACCGCCACTTGGTGACCCGGATAGGCGCGGCCCATGCTGTTGGGCTTTGCTGGCCATCCAACCCCCACGCTAGCCACCACGTGTGCGGAGCTCATGCTGCAATTGCCCACCACATAGTTAATCTCGGTTTGGCCGAACATTTCATTCACCGTGACGCCCAACTCATTTTTGCAATAGGCAAACACCGCATCCCCCACGGCTTCGCCAGCGCTCATGCAAGCCTGTAGCTTGAGCTTGAACTGGCTGCTAGGCTGGGGATAGGCCTTCATCATGGCTTTGAGCGCGGTAGGAAACAAAAAGGTGTGGGTCACCTTGTGCTTTTGCAAAATATCAAAAGCCACATCAGGCGAGAAGCGGCCGTTAAAGGCGATGATTTCTTTGCCAAAATACAGTGTGGGCAGCAGCGCATCCATCAGCCCACCCGTCCAAGCCCAGTCTGCAGGGCTCCAGAAAATTGCATCCGACGCTGCGTTGTGTGCAGCATCAAAACCAAACCAGTTCTGGCTGGACACAAAACCGGTGAGATTGCCGAGTAAGGCCCGGTGCGGAATGAGCGCACCCTTGGGTGGCCCGGTGGTACCACTTGTGTAGATCAGCACCGCGCCTTCATCGGCTTTGGTTTGCAAGGCCGTGTAGATGCCGGGCATCAGCGCGCACTCAAAGGCGTAGTCAATCTCGGCCTGCTCAGAGGCATCGCCCACACCAATGAGCGTACGCAAGCTTTTGCACTTCTTGCGGACAGCGACCACGTTGTCGATGCTGCTTTCGTCGCAAATTGCCACCACCGCTTCGGAGTCTTGCAGGCGGTACTCTAGCGCCTCGGGGCCAAACAGCATACTTAGCGGCATGGCCACCGCGCCCATTTGTAGCACCGCCATATAGGCCACCGCAGTCTCAAAGCGCTGCGGCATGACGATGGCCACCCTGTCGCCCCGACCTACCCCCAAACGGGACAGGACATGGCTGAGCTGATTGGCTTGTTCAGCCAAGTCCGCGTAGCTCAAAGTGGTGTGATCTTTCATCGATTGGGCGCTGGAATTGTGCGCACGGATCGCTATTTTTTGACCCGCGCCCGGCTCTTGCGCCCAGCGGTGGCAGCACTCCTGCGCCATGTTGAAATATTCAGGTACGTGCCAGCGAAAGCTGCGGTACATGCTGTGGTAGTGGTCTGCTTGCATAATGTTTAGTCGCGGCGCTCTAGACAATGGTCTGTTGCGTGACGGCGCAAAGTGCGCTGCCCTCGTATGATTATGGCCATGTACACCGTTAAAAAACCTTCCCGCAGTGAATTTATCCCCATTCGCAAGCATCAATATCACGTTCATGTATGGGGCCTACCACGCCCCGACTTGGCGCCCTTGGTCATGGTGCATGGCTGGATGGACGTGGGTGCGTCGTTTCAGTTTGTGGTGGACGCACTGGCCCACGACCGCTACGTGCTAGCGCCCGACTGGCGCGGCTACGGCCAAACCACGGGGCCAGATACCGATAACTATTGGCTGGCCGACTATTTGGCTGACCTGGACTTTCTCCTTGACCATTACAGCCCCGGCGCGCCAGTGGACCTGCTGGGCCACAGCATGGGCGGCAATGTGGTGATGCTGTATGGCGGCATACGCGCCGAGCGCATTCGCCGCCTGATCAACCTGGAAGGCTTTGGCATGCCCGCCACCGTGCCCACACAAGCCCCTGCGCGCTACGCCAAGTGGATGGATGGGCTCAAATCGCTACAACGAGGCGAGTTGGATTTACGCGCCTACCCCGAAGTAAGCGGCGTGGCCCGCCGCCTGATGAAGACGAACCCACGCCTGCCTGCGGACAAAGCCGACTGGCTGGCCCAGCACTGGTCTGCGCCCAATGCCCAAGGTCAATGGCAGATTTTGGGTGATCCGGCACACAAGATTGTGAACGCCCATCTGTACCAAGTCGAAGAGGCCAAGGCGTGCTACAGCCTTATCAGCGCACCTCTCCTCGCGGTTGAGGCTAGCAGCAACGAGATGGGTAACTGGTACAAGGGCGGCTACACGCTAGAGCAATACCATGAGCGGCTCAAGGTGGTGCCCGACGTGCAGGTCAAAGTCATTCAAGATGCTGGCCATATGCTGCACCACGATCAGCCCGAGCAATTGGCGGCGATGGTGGAGGCGTTTTTAACCTGAACAATGGCCTGCTCGCGGCCCCGATGATGGCCGGTCACGCCCTGAGTTGAACCAACTCAAGCACCATTTGTACCCGCGCTTTCACCGCCGACAAGGCGGTGCAGGGCAACACATCGTGCGCGGTGGCGCTGACACCGCCCCAGGCGCAGCGGCTGGCGCGCAGCACGCGGACGCCTCGGCTGTGCGCGGCCAGCAGAGCGCTTTGCAAATCCGCGCTGAGGGTGCCGTTGCCGGTTCCCGCAACCACGATACCTTTTAGCGGACTGTGGGGATCGACGCTGCTGGCCAGCAAAGCATGCACGATGTGACCACTGGCCTGTGCATGGTTTTGCAGCAGCTCTACACGAGGCCACAGGTCAATTTCCAGCAAGTTATTCACTACGTTATTAATAGCTTCTCCCGCAATATTCCATTGACTTACAGGCCAATTCGATATTGAAGATGACGCTTTTCCAAGCCGCCAATGCACCTGCGCAGCCTGTATTTGCGCCCTAGGACCCGCATCGCCTGAGCTAAATGCGTTAAGTGCGTGGCTGTGCACTTTTTGCACCTGCAAGGCCGTGTGCACGTCACCTGCACATACACACAGCACGCCACTAGATTGACCGTCCAACGCGACCCGCACGGCATCGCACACATTGCGCGGGCCGTCTGATTCGCTAGAAGTGGCGGGCCGCATGGCGCAGGTCAGTACGATGGGTTTGGTTGCCAGCAGCTGGGCCGGCACGGTGCACTGCAAAAACCAGGCGGTCTCCTCCAAAGTATCCGTACCGTGGGTGATGACCACGGCGCTGACCTCGGACTGCGCCAAAAAGTAGCCGCAGCGCTGGGCCAGGCGGGCCATGGTGTCAAAGTCCATATCTTTGCTGTCGATCTGGGCTACCTGTTCGTGCTCTAGCGCGCAACCCTGTAACGCCTCCGGCAGACCCACAATGCCCTCTACAAGCTGCGCCACACCAATCTGGGCGGCAGTGTAGCCAGTGTGGTCTGCGCTGTTTGCAGCGGTACCCGCGATGGTGCCGCCAGTACCCAAAATCACCACTTTTCGACTTATTTGCTGCATAAGGCTTGCATTTTCGTTGGAGCTGGTTTAATATACAGTTACTGGATAAGAACTCAGTATGCGGTCTCAGCATCGCAGTTGCCCCGCATACAGGGTTCTTATCCACCCTTGTTCTGTGTTTCTATTGTGCGTTGTGACTATCTTTCGCACCTCGTGTGATCTAGGAGTTTGACATGTTTGAGCAACCTAAACTGACCGCCCGCCAGCAACAAATTTTAGATTTGGTGCAAAGTGCCATCGCCAAAACCGGCGCGCCACCCACCCGCGCCGAAATCGCCAACGAGCTAGGCTTTAAATCGGCCAACGCGGCCGAGGAGCATTTGCAGGCCTTGGCCCGCAAAGGCGTGATTGAGCTGGTCAGCGGCACCTCTCGCGGCATCCGCTTGCGGGGCGACGCCATGCGCAGCATCAACGCATCACGCATGGAAACCTATGGTAAGCAGCTGATGTTGCCCATACAAAGCTTGGCCCAATTGGCTCTGCCTTTGATAGGCCGCGTAGCCGCTGGCTCGCCCATCCTGGCGCAAGAGCATGTAGAGCAAACTTTTTATGTCGAGAGCAGCTTGTTCCAAACCAAGCCCGATTACCTGCTCAAAGTGCGCGGCATGAGCATGCGCAACATCGGCATCATGGACGGCGACCTGCTCGCCGTGCAGGCTACCCGCGACGCCCGCAACGGCCAAATCGTCGTCGCCCGCTTGGGGGAAGAGGTCACGGTCAAACGCTTTCAGCGCAATCACCATCTGATCGAGCTGCATGCCGAAAACCCCGACTTTAAAACCATCGTGGTCGAGCCCGGCGAGCCCTTCGAGATTGAAGGCCTGGCGGTCGGCTTGATCCGTAACAGCATGTTCCATTAAAACCAAACAGCGGAAGTCGCAAGGGTACCCCTTGTGTGACTCCCTCAGGTGCCCGCCTCGCAAAACCCACTCGATCGGAGAGACCGCATGAATCTTTTGTCCGCGCCCTTGTCCCTACTTTTGGCTCCCGTGCAAGCCGTGGTGCTGTTTTTTGCACCGCATGCAGTCACTGCCAAACCCAGCGGTGTGCGTACACCTGTGCGCGCGCACACCAGTGTTTGGCCAGGCAGTGCGCCCCGAGCGTCTTCAAGTGACGTTTTTTCTGCGAGCGCATTTTTTACAAACCCATCTTCTACAAGGGCATCCTCTGCAAGTGCGTCATCTACCCGCGCTTCATTAGTAAGCGGTTTTGTGCACGCAGGCCGTACCACCTACCCGCGCTCCAAGAGTAACGTCAGTGCTAGGCCCATCCACCGCGTGCGTGTCGTGCGCAATGTTGACGCGTCTTTGCCGTTAGACCGTGCAGGCCGCATGGTGGTGTCGGGCCGCTTTGCCGATGTGTGCGCCGAGCTAGACAAGCTGGCCTCCATAGAGCTGCAGGCCAGGTAGGGCACGTGGGGAATGTGGGGCACTGCACGCAATGACTGTCTGCAAAGGCCCACCTGCGTGGGCTATTTCGCATCCTCGGGGTTTAAATTTTGAACGACTCCAGCGATGCAGATGCAAACAAGTCGGCCACTGTGAGCTGACGTTGAGATAAGCCCTGCTCCAAGTGGTGGCGGCTAAAAGTTTCCAGCACATGGCGATTTTTGTCGTGGCCGCAGGACCACCAACCATCGCCCATCTCGCGCATGGTCTGGTCGATATGATCGTTCAGCCACGGTCTGCATGGTGGGTAAATTTTAGTTTGGGGGTAGCGGGCTCCCTCGATCTCGCCATGGTTTTCAAACAGGCTCTTGACCTCACCGTCGCCCTCAAAAAAACTCGATGGTATGCGCGCGGCGTACAGCACGTCCAGCGCGCCAGTGTGCAGCATCTGCGCGAGGGTTTGGTCGGGACCGATAAGGCTGACTTGGATGTTGGGGGGCAAATCACACCTGAGTTTTTCAATGCGGCCGGTCTCCTCTTCACCACTCTACAAGTAGGGCTGCGCATCCACCGGCACCCCGTAGTGGTCGCTCAAAATACCGCGAATCCACGCCGGGGCGGTCATTTGGTATTCGGGGCTGGCGATGCGCTTGCCGATCAGCTCTTGCAGGCTGTTCACACCCAAGCTGGATTGCACAGCCAAAAACATGGGCGCGCGGGTCAGCAAAGACAAGGGTATAAAGTCTTTACTGGCGTCAAAATTTTGCGATTTATACAACCGTGGGTTGATGGATAACACCGACCCATCGGTCACCAAGAAAGTGTGGCCGTCCGCAGGGCTGGTAGACACTGCCTGCGCTGCCAGTTGGCCGTTGGCTCCGGGTTTATTGTCTACCACCACGCTGATACCCAGCTTGGCGGTGAGTCGCTGGGCTACATGCGCGCAACGGTGTCGGGCAAGCCGCCCGCTGCATGGGTAAGGATCAAACGAATGGGTTTATGGGGATAGTCAGTTTGCGCCGGAGCGCTAGTGGCCAGCCATGGAGATACCAGGCTAGCGGCTAGCGCTTGGTTGAAGAGTCAGCGTTACAAGAGTGATCCTTCTGTGGATGGTGTTTCATCGTCGCACGCGGGCAGCGCTGCCTGCATACGCATGTTCCCCAACGCGGCTGTTCTGCTATCAAGACCGAGGCTGCTTTAAGGCCAACCCACAGCGCGCCGATACACACGCTCCAAATGCGCTTTTTCCCTGCCAACACATCAAACTGTTGACATTAGCATGCACAAAAAAAGGCCTCGCTGAACAGCGAGGCCTTGGGTGTTTTAAACCGTTGAATCACTCAACAGGGCAATTTAACGCCCGATGATCTTGACGACTTTGGGCTTGCTCGTTTTTGCGAAGCTGCTGGCACCCGTCTTACCTGGGCTGAACGGCTTTTTGGCGGGGCGCTTGTCGTCACCGGGGCGAGGAGCCCATGTAGCCGTACGCTCGGGGCGCTGAAACGGGCGCTGCTCGCCGCGTGCGTCTTGACGTTGGTCACCGCGGGGTTCGAAGCCGCGATTGTCTGGGCTGCGCACTGGAGGACGGTCGGCACCGAAGGGTGCGCGGGGCACAAAGTTGCGGTCACCGCCACGGTCTGCATTACGGTTTTCAAAGCCACGATTGTCACCACGTTGGTCACAACGGTTATCGCGGTTGTCGAAGCCGCGTGGCTCCGGGCGCTGGTTACCAAAGCTACGCTGGTCGCCACGGTTGTCACCGCCGAAGCCGCGTTGTTCTTGCCCGCGCTGCTCTTGTTGCTGGCCTTGGTCGCCACCACGTTGGTCAAAACCACGTGACTCTTCGCGCGGTGGGCGGCCACCGAAGCCGCCCTCATTGAAACTCTTGGTACGGCCGCCAAAGCCACCGCCACCGCTGTTGCGGTCGTTAAAGCCGCCGGGGCGTGGGCCGTAGCTGCGCTCACCGCGGTCGTTGCCGCGGTCCCCGCCTCTGTCATTCCCACGGTCACCAAAACTTGGGCGTGGGCCGAAGCTTGGGCGTGGCGCGCGCTCACGCGTGGTGGGTTCCAAGCCTGGAATTACTTCCGATTTGATCGGCTGCTTGGTAAAGAACTCAATGTCGCTGATCTTGCGGCGGTCACGGAACTCAGCAATCGTCACTGCGGTACCGTCGCGGCCTGCACGGCCTGTGCGGCCAATACGGTGCGTGTAGTCTTCGGCTTTCATGGGCAGGCCGTAGTTAAACACGTGGCTGATCGAGCGCACGTCGATACCGCGTGCGGCTACGTCGGTAGCTACGAGAATCTGGATGCGGCCTTCGCGCAGCATGCCCAGGCGGCGGTTACGCATACCCTGGCTCAGCGCGCCGTGCAGCGCAGCAGCGACAAAGCCGGCGTCGGCCAGGTCGTTGGCCAAAGAGTCGCATTCGATCTGCGTGCTGGCAAACACGATGGCTTGCTCGATGGTGGTGTCTCGCAGCCAGTGGTCCAGCAGCTTGCGTTTGTGCTGCATGTTGTCAGCCCAGAACAAAATCTGCTTGATGTTTTTGTGGCCGTCTTGTGGGCTGTCGATCGTCAAGCGCTGAGGTTCCCGCATCACGCGGGCAGCCAACTGCTGGATGCGCGGCGCAAAGGTGGCGCTGAACATCATGGTTTGTTGGCGCTTGATGGTCAACTGGTTGATCTCGGCCAAGTCGTCGCTGAAGCCCAAGTCCAGCATGCGGTCAGCTTCGTCGACGACGAGGAACTTCACGCCGTCGCAGCGGATTTGGCCGCTGCGTTGCAGGTCGAGCAAACGGCCGGGCGTGGCAACAATCAAAGTCGCGTTTTGCAACTTGGCCACTTGCAGTTGGTACGGCATACCGCCAATGACGGAAGCAATGCGCACGCCGCGCATATGGCGCACCAAGTCAATCGCGTCGTCGGCGACTTGCTGGGCCAGCTCGCGGGTGGGGCAAACGATCAGCGCGCCGGGGGTGGCGGGCTTGAAGTTGCGGTTGCTGGTGGGGTCTTTGCGCTTGGCCTTTTTGGGGGGCACTTCACCGCGCATTTTAGCGGCCTCTACTTCGGCCTCATAGGCCGCTTTTTCTGCCAGCTCTTGCTCGCGCATATCGGCTTCCAGCGTGTGCAGTACAGGCAGCAGGTAGGCAGCAGTTTTGCCGCTACCGGTTTGGCTGGAGACCATCAGGTCGATGAATTTTTTGTTGCCGTCGGGTGACGACATGGCCAAGGGGATAGCCTTGAGCTGCACTGGCGTGGCCTTGGTAAAGCCCAACTCTTTGGTGGCTTGCACCAAGGCGGGAGCCAGGCCCATCAGTTCAAAATCGTTCGGGCCAGCAGGTACTTCTGGTTGCGCCTCAAGCTCAGCGTCTGCTTGCGCAAACTCTTCTTGCGTGGCGTGCGCAGCATTGTCAACTGCATCATGCGCTACTGAATCAGTAGCTGCTTGCGCAACATTATCGTGGGCTGGGGCATCAAAACCCTGTGAAACTACGGAGTCCACAGAGGTATCGGTCATGGAAAAATCTTCATTCATGTTCACGCGCAGGCGCGCACCCTTTGATCGCGGGCGCGAACCTAAGTCCTTTTAAAGGCGTGTCTTGTTGGACAAGACGGTTGATACAAAAACATCAACCAACCAACAAGTTTGCGTGAGCTTGTATGCAGAACTTGGTGTTCCGATACGGTTAACTACGCGGTAGCTCTGATGAAAATCTCGGAGCCTATGGTGTGTGGCAGATGCACAAATATTCGCTTTACTTCAGCGAAGCCGTTGATTATCGCACAACTAGGGTTTTCCCGCAAACCATTTTTGAGCATGGCTCTCTAGCGGCACTTACATTTTGCTTTCGCCGAGGGTCAGGCAGCCATAGCGCCCATCACGCAGGTTCGCTCTACGGCCCGCTCGTCACCCAGCACGATCAATGCAAAAAGCAGTTCGTCCAAGCTCCGAGCGCGGGCGGTGCGCCGCGCCAGCAAGGGAGTGGCCTGCGGGTTGAGCAGCACAAAATCTGCCTCGCAGCCCACGCTTAAATTGCCCACTACGCCCTCAAGCCCCAGCGCCTGCGCCGCACCAGCAGTGTGCTGCCACCACAGGTGCTGGGGTTGCAAAGTAGTAGCCTGCTTGGGCTGAGTTCCTGTCACTGCAGACGCACGGGCGATGTAATACGCCGCCAGCATGGTTTTGAAAGGCGAGAACGAGGTGCCACCGCCTACGTCACTGGCCAAGCCATGCAACATGCTGGAGCCTTGGGCACTGGCAAAGTCAAAGAAACCACTGCCTAAAAACAAATTACTGGTGGGGCAAACGGCTACTGCTGCGCCGCTGTGCGCCATCAGGGCGCGGTCTGCATTGTCAAAGTGAATGCCGTGGGCGTACACGCTGCGCTCACGCAGCAGGCCAAAGCTGTCGTACACGCTGAGGTAGCTGCGGGATGTGGGATAGAGCTCTTTCACCCAAGCGATCTCGTCGGTGTTTTCTGCCACATGGGACTGCACCCACACGCTCGGGTATTTGTCCGCCAATTGCCCAGCGCCTTGCATTTGGGCGTCGCTACAGCTGGGCGCGAAGCGCGGGGTAATGGCGTAACCCAACCGGCCCTGGCCATGCCAGCGCTGGATCAGCGCCTCGGTGTCCAGCAAAGATTGTTCAGTGTCGTCTCGCACGCCGTCCGGACAATGGCGGTCTTGCAGGCATTTGCCGGTAATGATGCGTTGCCCGCTGATTTGCGCGGCTTCAAACAGGGCATTGACCGATGTCACATGCGAGGTCGCAAACGTGAGCGCAGTAGTCACCCCGTGGCGAAGCAACTCCGCTACGAAAAAAGTAGCTGCTTGCGCACTATGTTCATGCGTTGCATAACGTTTTTCTTCTGGAAACGTGTAATTATCCAGCCATGGCAGCAAGCCCTCGGCAGGCGAGCCGATGACATCCATCTGTGGGTAATGCACATGCATGTCCACAAACCCCGGCGCAATGATGCGGCCCGGCCAATGCTGCACAGCAAGGTGCACATACTGCGCATGCAGGGCGCGGTAGGCGCCGCTGGCCACTACCTTGCCATCGTCGCTCACCACCAGCAGGCCATCTTCATCGAAGACAGCCTGGTGCTGGTCGTTAAACTGAAGGAGGGCGGCGCGGTAGGCTTGCATGCCTCTATTTTGCTATCTTTCCCAGCACTCCGGCTACCAGGTAGTTCATGTTCAATATCTCTTTGTCGCTCAGCACCGTGTTCGGGGAGATGACAGCGTTGCCCTCGTTGTCCAGCACAGCTTGGCGTTTGGCTTCAAAGGGACTCACAGACCCTGCTGCAATCTCGCGCTGGCGCGCCAAGACCTCATTTCTGACCGTCACAGAGACTTTGGGGCCAAAACCTTCCACCCGCACCATCCCTTGTTGGATGCCACCCCACACTGCGCCGCTCTTCCAAGTGCCGTCGAGCACCGCCTGCGCGCGTTGGGTGTAGTAGTCGCCCCAGCGGTGGGTGATGGCCACAATTTGTGCATCGGGCGCCACCTTGCTCATGTCAGAGTGGTAGGCCACGGCCATTTTGCCGCGCTCTTGGGCGGCCACCATTACGGCGTTGGAGCCGGTATGAAAGGCCAGCACATCGGCGTCCTGGTTCATCAGGCTCATAGCAGCCTCTCGCTCGCGGGCCGGGTCAAACCAGGCATTGAGCCAAACGACCTTGACCTGCGCCTGCGGGTTGACTGAGCGCATACCTAGCGTGAAAGCGTTGATGCCTTGCAATACTTCTGGAATCGGGAAACCGGCCACATAACCGGCCATATTCGTCTTGGTCATGCGCCCTGCGGCAATGCCTGCCAAATAGCGGCCTTCGTAGTAGCGCGCATTGGCAGCGGCTACATTGGTGGTGGTTTTGTAGCCCGTGATGGACTCAAACTTCACATTGGGGAAATCTTTGGCCACCTTCAATGTCGGCTCCATATAACCAAAGCTGGGGGTGAAAATGAGTTTGTGCCCCTGCTGCGCCAAGTCGCGGATGACCCGCTCAGCATCGGCGCCCTCGGGGACGTTTTCGACATAAGTGGTTTTCACTTTACCGTCCAAGGCAGTTGCCACTGCTTTGCGGCCCTCTTCATGCTGGCGCACCCAACCCGCTTCGGTCAGTGGTGCCACGTACACAAAACCGATTTTCAAAGGATTGGTGGGAGTGGCTTGTACCGAATGCAGCGCAACAGGCTGTTGGGAGAAAGCGGAAAAAGAAAAACAGGCGGCGAGCACAGTCGCAGCGAGGTTTTTATACATGGTAGTCCTCTACATGGCTCTGGACATAAAGCGTTGGGCTACAGAGCATTGCGCAACGCGAGGGTATTTTACCTTGTCAAGAAAATGCGTCGGTATGTGATGTGCAGCGTCTCGTTTAGGAGTCGGGTTTGGGCAGTGCGTTCTGAGGAGCTTTTTGCTTTTGCTTTTGCTTTTGCTTTTGCTTTTGCTTTTGCTTT
>JAYWHJ010000251.1:0-21234 GCA_043777795.1 Polaromonas sp.
CAGCAGTGGGGCTGGGCCGGGCGCGATGCGCAGCAGCAGCCGCGCCGCTACGCTGGGCTGGCCTACCCAGCTTTACGCGGTGCAAACCAGCTCATCAACGCCAGCGGCGTGTTGGCGGCTATTACCGCGCTGCGAGAAAAGCTCCCTGTCACGGCGCAGGCGGTGCGTAATGGCTTTGCGTTCGTCGAGCTGCCGGGGCGCTTTCAGATTGTGCCGGGCCAGCCCACGCTGGTGCTGGACGTGGCACACAACCCGCACTCGGTCGCGGCGCTGGCAGCTAACCTGGACGCGATGGGTTTCTACCCCACCACGCATGCTGTGTTCGGGGCGATGGCCGACAAAGACCTTGCCGCTATGTGGCCCAAGGTATCGCCAATGGTGGATGTGTGGTACTTTACCGACCTGCCCACGGCCCGCGCCGCCACTGCGTTGGCTCTGCAAACCCAATGGGCCGCGCAAAACCAGCGCAAGGATACCCGCAGCAGCGTTTACATCTCGCCACAAGCCGCATTGGATGCGGCGGTGGCTGCGTGTAGCGCAACCGATAGAATCGTAGTGTTCGGGTCGTTCTACACCGTCGGGGGCGTATTGCAGCATGGCACCCCGCGTTTGAGCGGCAAACACTTGGGCGCATCCACCGATGCGGCCGCACATTAGGTGGGCAGGAATTTCATGGCTTGGTTTAATTTTGGCAAAAAAGACAACGGTATGAACGCCAAAGCATCAGTGCAAAGGCCGGTGGAAACAGTCGATGCCATGCGCCAGCGTGCCAAGTACCGCCTGATCGGTGCTGTGGTGTTGGTGCTTGCCGGTGTGGTGGGCTTTCCCATGCTATTCGACAGCCAGCCACGGCCCGTGGCCGTGGACATACCGATAGAGATTCCAGACAAAGCCAAGGTGCGGCCATTAGGCGCGCCCCCAGTAACCGCTGCACCTTCTGCGCCAGCGGTAGCTGCCAAGGTGGACGACAGTGCCAGCTTGTCGGGCAAAGAGGAAATCGTCAGTACCTCCAAGGCGGCTAGCAGGCCCGCAGATAAAAAGCCTGTAGCTCAACCCAACGATGCGCAAGAAGCTGGCAAGGCGATAGCAGCAGGTGCTGTGGTTGCCGCTGCCGGAGCAGTGGCTGCCGGTGCTTTGAAAAACACCGGCAAAGCCGCGGATGACGCTGCCAAAGCTGCAGCGGCGAGTGACAAAGCGGCTGCCGATAAAGCGACAGCTGACAAAATCGCTGCTGAAAAGGCGCGCAAACTTGCTGAAGACGAGAAAGCCAAAAAACTCAAAGTCCAAATCGCCGAAAAAATCGCAGCCGATAAAGCTGCAGAGGCCAGCCGCGCCAAAGCGCTGTTAGATGGTGGTGCTGCGCCATCCAAGCCAGCCGCAGTAGCTAATGCGCCAGCCCCTGCCGCTGGTGATGCCGCTACCCGCTATATCGTCCAGTTTGGCGCCTTCAGCGATGCTGATAAGGCCCAAGAGGCGCGCCGCAAGGTGGAAAAAGTGGGTTTGAAAACCTACAGCCAAGTGGCCAAAACCGCTGACGGCGACCGTATTCGTGTACGAGTAGGGCCCTTTAGCAGTAAAGACGAGGCCGACAAAGCGGCAGCCAAAATCAAAGCACTGGATTTACCGGCGTCGATTTTGACGCTGTAGTTGTTATTTGAAGCAGGCCGTTTGACCGCTACTTTTTACCCGTGCAACGCATGAGCCTCGGCACACTTGACTGGATTTTGCTGGCCGTGTTGCTGCTCTCCATGCTCATCGGGTTATGGCGCGGGTTGATGGTGGAGATGCTTTCTGTGTTGGGCTGGATTGCAGCATTTGTCGTGGCGCAAATGTTTGCGACCCCATTGGGCCAGTGGTTGCCGATGGACGGCGCGGTCCCGCAGCTGCGCTACGCAGCAGGATTTGCGTTGGCTTTCATCGGTACGCTGATCGTGTCGACTTTGGTGGGTTGGCTGGCTAAAAAAATGCTCGCTTCGGTGGGCCTGAGCGGGCTAGACCGGTTATTGGGCGCGGCCTTTGGCCTGGTGCGCGGTGCGATTATTTTGCTGGCTGTGACCACGGTGGTGCTGATGACACCCATGAGAAGCAGTGATGCATGGAGCCAATCGATGGGGGCAGGTGTATTGTCCACCGTGCTCAAGGGTCTGAAGCCAGCGTTGCCAGACGAGTTGGGTAAATTTATCAGCGCTGCGGCCATGCTGCAGTTGCAAAGGGGTTGAGTATGTGTGGAATCGTGGGCGTGGCCAGTAGTGCACCAGTCAATCAACTGATTTATGACGCGCTGCTGCTCTTGCAGCACCGCGGGCAAGATGCCGCCGGCATCGTCACCCAGCTGGGTACCAAGTTTTACATGCACAAGGCCAAGGGCATGGTGCGCGACGTGTTTCGCACCCGCAACATGCGCTCGCTACCCGGCAACATGGGCCTGGGCCAAGTGCGATACCCCACGGCGGGCAATGCCTTTAGCGAAGAAGAGGCCCAGCCGTTTTATGTCAACGCGCCCTTTGGGATTGTGCTGGTGCACAACGGTAACCTCACCAATGTGCCTGTGCTCAAGGAGCAACTCTTTAGCGCCGACCATCGCCACATCAATACCGAGAGCGATACCGAGGTGCTGATCAACGTGTTGGCCCACGAGCTGGAGTCGTCCACGCGCGGGCTGCCGCTGAAGACGGCGGACGTATTTGCTGCTGTGCGCGGCGTGCACGCGCGTGTGAAGGGCTCTTACGCTGTAGTAGCGCTCATCGCGGGCCACGGTTTACTGGCTTTTAGAGACCCGTTCGGCATTCGCCCGCTGTGCATGGGCAAGAGTGCCGACGGCACCGTCATGCTGGCCAGCGAGTCGGTCACCTTAGAGGGCACCGGTCACCATTTTGTGCGCAACATCGCCCCCGGTGAAGCTGTGTTTGTGGACTTGCAAGGCACGGTGCACACCGAGCAGTGCGCCGCCAAAACGCAGCTCAACCCTTGCATTTTTGAATTCGTCTACCTGGCCCGGCCCGACTCCGAGATGGACGGCATCTCGGTCTACCAAGCGCGCCTGAATTTGGGCGAGGCGCTGGCCAAGCGGGTGATCTCCACCGTGCCGCCCGATCAGATTGACGTGGTCATCCCGATCCCCGAGTCATCGCGCCCTAGCGCGCAGCAGTTAGCGCATTTATTGGGCTTGCCGTACCGCGAAGGTTTTGTGAAAAACCGCTATGTGGGCCGCACCTTCATCATGCCCGGCCAGGCGGTGCGCAAAAAGTCGGTGCGCCAAAAGCTCAACACCATCAACAGCGAGTTCAAAGGCCGCAACGTGCTGCTGGTGGATGACTCCATTGTGCGCGGTACTACCAGCAAAGAGATCGTGCAAATGGCCCGCGACGCCGGTGCCCGCAAGGTCTACATGGCCAGCGCGGCTCCGCCGGTGCGCTTTCCTAACGTCTACGGTATTGACATGCCCACCAGCGAAGAGCTGGTAGCCCACGGTCGCACGAACGAGGAGATTCGTGTGCTCATCGGCGCTGATGCATTGATTTACCAGGAAGTGGACGGCATGAAAGCGGCCATTGGCAAGCTCAATCCTGCGATTCAAAACTTTGATGCCAGTTGTTTTGACGGTGTGTATGTGACGGGTGACATCAACAACGATGACGTGAAGCGCATCAACGAGAACCGCGTGGGGACGCAGGAGAACGAAGACGATACTTCGCGGTTGGCACTGCCTAATCCGAGTTGAGAACCGACTCCCCTCCTGTGCTCGCTCCGGCACTTGGTGTGCACAGCTCCGCGGCTGTCCCCCGGCCTGCGGCCTCCTCCTTTATGCCGCTGCGCTTTGCACACCAAGCACCAGAGCTGCGTAGTGGTTTGGTTGCGGCACAGCGGTCGATCGATAAACCCTTCGCGAGAGCAGGGCGGTGCTGTGTACACCAAGTGCCAGAGCTGCGTCTAGGCATGGTTGGGGCACCACGGTGGATCGCTAAACCCTTCGCGAGAGCTGGTCGATGGTGTACTCAGCGCAGCGGCATAAAGGAGGAGGCGGCGGCCCTAGGCCGCCCCGGGGGACAGCCGCGGAGCTGAGTACACCGCCGGCCTGCTCCCGTACAAAACTGACCCGATGCCCTCGGTTTTCCACAATCGTACGGGTAGCCATATCCGCTAGCATGGCTTGGTGACACTCAGGTGTTTGACCTGCATTCCCTTTCCGGACTCCCTCCATGCCCCACATGCCCGCCTCCTCCGCGCTAGCGCGCTTTCGCGTGATCGACCTGACCCAAGTGCGCGCGGGTCCTACGGCCTGCCGCCAGTTGGCTGACTGGGGTGCCGATGTAGTGCAGGTGCAGATGCCCGAGCACATGCGCGGCGACGACACGCTGGGCGGGCAGGAGGGGTCGGACTACCAGTACACCCACCGCAACAAACGCTCGATCACCTTGAACCTCAAAGAGCCCGAAGGCATTGCCGTGCTCAAACGTTTGATCAAAGGAGCGGACGTGGTGGTAGAAAATTTCCGCCCCGATGTGAAGTTTCGCCTCGGCATTGACTACGAAAGCCTCAAAGCCGATAACCCTGGCTTGGTGTACGCCAGCATCTCCGGCTTTGGCCAGTCCGGCCCCTTGGCCGAGCGGCCAGGCTTTGACCAGATTGCCCAAGGCATGGGCGGGCTGATGTCGGTCACCGGCGCGGCGGAGCATGGCCCCATGCGGGCGGGCATTCCGATTGCGGATTTGTGCGCCGGTATTTTTGCCGCGCAGGGGATCTTGGTGGCACTGCTGGAGCGCGAAAAATCGGGCCAAGGGCAGTGGCTGCATACCTCGCTTTTGGAGTCCATGGTGTACATGCTGGACTTTCAAACTTCGCGCTGGTTGATCGACGGCGAAGTGGCCACGCAGGCGGGTAACTTTCATCCCACCAGCATCCCTACCGGGGTGTACAAGGCGCGCGATGGGTATATGAATATCGCAGTATTTGGCTCCAAAATATGGGAGCGCTTTTGCGACATCTTGGAGTCACCTCAGTGGGTCACCGATGAGCGCTACATGGCCAAAGCCGGGCGCTCGGTGCACCGCGATTCGCTCAACGCCGAGATCAATGACAAGCTGGCGCTGCAAGACCGCGCCTACTGGATTGAGCGCCTGAACGCGGGCGGTGTGGCCTGCGGATTGATTAACAATGTGAAAGACATGTTTGCCGAGCCGCAGATTCAGCACCTGGGCATGGTGAAAGATGTCGTGTCTAAACACCTGGGCGCGCAAAAGCTGGTGGGCCAGCCCATGCAACTAGAGCGCACGCCCAGCAGCATCGCCCGCGCCGCGCCACGCCGGGGTGAGCATACCAAAGAAATTTTGACCGAACTGGGCCTGGCCGCTGAAGACTTGGTCCGCATGAAATCGACTGGAGTGTATTGATGACCGCTGTAGCTTATGTATCCCCCACCGATCGTGTGCAAACCTGGCTGGATGAAACCACCCTGCACATCCGCTTTAACAACCCCGCGCGGCACAACGCTTTGTCGGTAGACATGTGGGAAGCTGTGCCTGCTCTTTTATCGGTAGCGGAAAATGATGACCGGGTGCGCCTGGTGGTGTTCTCTGGTGCAGGCGACAAAGCCTTTGTCTCCGGTGCCGATATTTCGCAGTTTGAAGACATGCGAGCAGCTAAAGAGGCCGTCACGCGCTACGAGCACATGGCCGAGACGGCGTTGATGAGTATTTTGAACTTCAGCAAACCTACGCTGGCCAGCATACGGGGCTACTGCATTGGCGGGGGCGTTAACGTGGCTATTAGCTGCGACATGCGCATTGCGGCCAGCGATTCGGTGTTCTCCATTCCCGCTGCGCGCTTGGGGCTGGGTTACCGTTATTCGGCCATGAAGAATTTGGTCGATTTGATTGGCCCTGGTGCGGCGAAAGATTTGTTTTTTACCGCCCGCAAGATCGACGCGCAAGAGGCGAAAGACTTGGGCCTGATCTCCCGCTTTTGCGCGCCCGATGCGCTGCCTGCGCTGCTGGCCGAGTACACCTCTGCACTTGCCGCGAATGCGCCGCTCACCATCCGCGCGGCCAAAACCATTACCGCAGAAATCCTCAAGCCGTCGACCGAGTTGAACAAAGACCTGTGCCAAAGCCTGATTCGCGGCTGCTTTGAAAGCGCTGATTACGCCGAAGGCCGCAAGGCGTTTATAGAAAAACGCAAACCGGTATTTGTAGGCAAGTAAACCTCCGTCCTGTGGCCCCGTCCTCCAAATCAACCTAAAAAAAGACATGACTCCACCCACCATGCAATCCCACTGGATGCACCTGACCGAAGACCACTGCGCGCTAGAGCAACGCACCGTGCCCGTCCCCAAGCCGGGCCCCAACCAAGTGCTGCTGCGTCTGCATGCCGCCAGCTTGAACCGGGGTGAGTTCATCGCCGGCCATGGCCTGCATGGCAAACCGGGTGCCAAAGCGATTGGCATGGAAGGCGCAGGCGAGGTGGTTGCGCTGGGCGAGGGCGTCACCAGCGTCCAGCTGGGCGACAAAGTCATGGGGCGCTGTCCCGGGGCATTCTCTGAGTACGCGGTAATGGACCTGCGTGAAGTGATGCGCATGCCCGCCAACCGGTCGTGGGAAGAGGCCTGCAGCATTCCACTGACCTCCTTGGTGGTGTACGACATGCTGGTGCAGCAAGGCGGTTTGGTAAAAGACGAATGGCTGCTGATCAACGGCGTGTCGTCTGGCGTGGGCGTGACGGCGCTGCAAATGGCCAAGGCCCTGGGCGCGAAGGTCATGGGCACCTCGGGCTCGGCAGACAAACTGGCGCGCCTCACGCCGCTGGGCCTGGATGTCGCTTTGCACACCCGCAAGGCTGATTTTTTCGATACCGTGATGCAAGCCACTGATGGCAAAGGTGTGAACCTGGTGGTCAACACCGTGGGCGGCTCGGTGTTTGCCGAGAGCATCCGCTGCCTGGCGTTCCAGGGGCGGCACGCCACAGTGGGCTATGTCGATGGTGTGCTCAATGCCGATATTGACCTGGAGGTCTTGCACGGCAAACGCCTGCGCTTGTTTGGCGTGTCCAACAAGCAGCGCAGCCCCGAGCAGCGCGCCCAGCCCATCCCCGGTTTTGTGGCCGACATCCTGCCCCACATCGCTGCCGGGCACTTCAAGCCGGTGGTGGACAAGGTCTTCCCATTCGCGCAGATGGGTGAGGCCAAGGCCTATATGGAAAGCAACCAGCAAGTCGGCAAGATTGTGCTGTCCATCGTAGCCAAGGAGTGATGTCTCCCTCTCCCTGTCCCGCCTGCGGGAGAGGGCTGGGGTGAGGGCGTCTGCGCTAGTTCAACGCATTGAATGAAAGAAAGTAGATTATGCAAAAATTTGCAATTCACACGGCCATCCTACTCGGCAGCCTGAGCCTGAGCGCCCACGCGCAGGACTACCCTGTCAAACCCATCCGGCTGCTGGTAGGCTTTGCCCCCGGCGGCGCGGCCGACTATGTGGCCCGCGCGATGAGTGATTCGCTCGGCAAAGCGCTGGGCCAAACCATCGTGGTAGAAAACCGCGCCGGTGCAGGCTCCAGCATTGCTGCCGAGGCGGCAGCAAAGGCCGCGCCGGACGGCTACACCATCTTGATAGCCAGCCCCAGCAGCATCTCGGTCAACCCGGCGCTCAACCCCAAGCTAGGTTACAGCGCCCGTGACCTGATGCCCATCACCAAAGTCACCACCTCTCCGCTGGTCATCGCCGTCAACCCCGCCACCGGCATCAACAGCATCCAAGAGTTGATCGCCAAAGCCAAAAAGTCCCCCGACGCGCTGAACTACGCCACCTCAGGCAATGGCTCGGCACCGCACCTGGGCGCGGCGCTGTTTGTGCAGCTTACGGGTGCGAATATGACGCACATCCCGTTCCGTGGCGGCGGCCCGGCCATTCAGTCGGTGATCGCTGGCGACACCCAGCTCACCTTCGGCACACCGCCTTCCGTGCTGCCCATGGTGCAAGCCGGTCGTCTGCGCGGCTTGGCAGTGAGTACCCGCGAACGCACCGCTCTAGTCCCCGGCGTGCCCGGCATGGCCGAGGCGGGCTTGCCTGAGTACAGCATCGAGTTTTGGTATGGCCTGTTCGTGCCCGCCGGTACGCCGCCTGCCATTGCTAAAAAAATATTTGATGCAGCGACCACCGCGATGCAACAGCCCTCGGTCAAAGCTTCTTTGGCGCGCGAGGGCACAGACGTAGCGCTGTCACAGTCATCAGAGCAGTTTGGCGCGTTTTTAAATGAAGACGCCAAGTTTTGGGTGAAGCTGGTGAAGACGGCGGGTGTCAAGCTGGATTGACAGGGCATCACATGGCAACAGGTCTGTGTGTAGCAGGTAAGAGGGGCATTTTTAGATGCTAATCAGGCTGCAGACCAATAAAATATCGCAAGAACAGCTATAAATTAGATAGTGTTTTGGTGCCTTTACTAAGGTGAAAATCCAAGTACTATCTAGCGAAAGTGAATGCCAAGTTAGCGCTGCAAATGCCCGAGCGGCAGCTCGTGCGATGCTTTTACCTCGCCCAGTGAAAAACTGGTGTGAAGGTCTTTCACATGCGGCAGGTTAATCAGGGTTTGCATGGCAAAACGGGAATAGGCCTCCAGATCGGTGGCCATCACGGTGATTTCAAATGAGCCTTCGCCTGAGATGTGGTGGCAGCTCATCACTTCGGGAAGTTTGACGAGCTGCTCTTTCAGCTCGCGCGTCACCTCTCCGGTATTGCGGTCGGCAAAAATGCGCACAAACGCAATCACCCCCAAGCCCACCTTGTGCCGATTGATGGCCGCGTGGTAGCCGCTGATGTAGCCCTCGGTCTCCAGTCTGCGCACCCGCCGCCAGCAAGGGGCAGGCGAGAGGCCTACGCGGTTGGCCAACTCCGCATTTGTCAGGCGGCCGTCGGCTTGCAGTTGGGTAAGGATATGGATGTCAAATTTGTCTAAACCAGCGGCCAGTTCGGTGTCTTCTTTGGCGTCTGTTATTGCTAACGAGGTCTTGCTAGTGAGTTTTTGTTGCTTATTCATCGTGGTTTCAGCCTTTTCACGCCAAAGAATAGCCTGTTTCGCGCATAAAAAGCAAGAATAATTGTGTTGTGTACCCATTGGTGTACCCACCGCTGCGGTTACAGTATTTGCTATGCGCACCTCTATCCAAAATCTCCAAGGCTCCCAAATCCGTCTCGTCGTCAACGCTGCATTGGGCCAACCCGATGTGCTGCGTTTTTGGTTTGGCGAGAGCGATGAAGTCACGCCACAGGCTGTGCGCGATGCGGCCACCCAGTCGATTCAATCCGGCGAGACTTTTTATAACCAAAACCTCGGTATCCCCGAGCTGCGGGAGGCGATTTCGGGCTATATGTCGCGCTTGCACGGATCGATTCCGGTAGAGCGCATCGCGGTCACTTCGTCGGGCGTGAGCGGTTTGATGTTGGCGGCGCAGTTGTTGCTGGATGCGGGCGACGAAGTGGTGGCCGTGACCCCCGTGTGGCCCAATCTCACCCAGCAGTGCACCATCATGGGTGCCAAGTTGCGTACGGTGTCCTTGGTGCCCAGCAATGGGCAATGGGGGCTGGACATTGGCAAGCTGCTCAGCGCAGTGACCGCCAAGACCAAAGTGCTGATCGTCAACGCGCCCAACAATCCTACGGGCTGGACGCTCTCTAAAGAAGAGCAACTCACTATTTTGCAGCACTGCCGCCGCACGGGCACCTGGATCGTGGCCGACGAAGTGTATGAGCGTCTGTACTACGAGCCGACGCCCCGCGCCTGCGCGCCGAGTTTCTTGGACATCGCAGATGCAGAAGACCGCTTGGTGGTGGCGCACAGTTTTTCTAAAACTTTTTTGATGACTGGTTGGCGCTTGGGCTGGTTGGTGCTGCCGCCCAGTGCTACGCCGCATGTGAGCAAGTTGATTGAGTTCAACACCTCGTGCGCACCCACCTTTGTGCAGCGCGCGGGGGTAGCTGCCATCGCGCATGAGGCTGACATTACCCCCGCCTTGGTGGCGCACTTTCGCCAGTGCCGCGACACCCTGGTGCCTCTGCTGCAAGCTTTGCCGGGCGTGCATGTGCAGCCAGCCAAAGGCGGCATGTATGCGTTTTTTCAGATCGATGGTTACAGCGAGTCCTTGCCGCTGGCCAAGCGTTTGGTGCAGGAGGCTGGCTTGGGTTTGGCTCCGGGCAGCGCCTTTGCACCTGAGGCCGAAGGTTGGCTGCGCTGGTGTTTTGCGTCGAAAGATGTGGACAGATTAGCGCAAGGGGTGGAGCGTCTTAAAGGATGGTTGGGCAAGCAGTAGCACGGGTGCGTCTGTTCTTTCTGTTGCGTGCAGGCCCGCAGCCACCAGACTTTGGGATAATGGCTGCATATGAGCGGCAACACCTTCGGACAATTATTCGCAGTCACCAACTTTGGTGAATCCCACGGCCCAGCCATTGGCTGCGTGATTGACGGCTGTCCACCCGGCATGGCGCTGAGCGAGGCCGATATTCAGCCTGATCTGGACCGTCGCCGCCCCGGTACCTCCAAGTTCGTCACCCAGCGTAACGAGCCCGATGCGGTGGAGATTCTCTCAGGCGTGTACGAAGGTAAAACCACCGGCACACCGATTTGCCTGCTGATCAAAAACACCGACCAGCGCAGCAAAGACTACAGCGACATTGCCCGTACTTTCCGCCCTGGCCACGCCGACTATACCTACATCCAAAAATACGGCCAACGCGATCCGCGCGGCGGTGGCCGCTCGTCGGCTCGCTTGACCGCGCCCATGGTGGCGGCGGGCGCAGTAGCCAAAAAGTGGTTGAAAGAAAAATACGGCACGCAGTTCCAAGGCTGCATGACGCAGATCGGCGACATCGCCATCCCCTTCGAGAGCTGGGAGCATGTAGCCCATAACCCCTTCTTTGCACCCGTAGCCGACGTGACCCAGCTGGAGGAGTACATGCAGGCTCTGCGCAAAAGCGGCGACTCCTGCGGCGCGCGCCTGCGCGTGACGGCCACCGGCATGCCCGTGGGCTTGGGCCAGCCCCTGTTTGACAAACTCGACGCCGACATCGCTTTTGCCATGATGGGCATCAACGCCGTCAAAGGCGTAGAGATTGGCGCGGGCTTTGCCAGTGTCACGCATCGCGGCAGCTTGCATGGCGACTCACTCACGCCGCAGGGCTTTAAAGGCAACAACGCGGGCGGTGTGCTCGGCGGCATCAGCACCGGGCAAGATCTGGAAGTGTCTATCGCTATCAAGCCCACCAGCTCCATCTTGCTGCCGCGCGAGACGATTGACATTGACGGTCATGCAGCCGAGGTGATCACCAAAGGCCGCCACGACCCGTGCGTAGGTATTCGCGCCACACCGATTGCCGAGGCCATGCTGGCCCTGGTGGTGATGGAACATGCGCTGGCGCACCGCGCGCAGTGTGGTGATGTGGTGAGTAGCACGCCGGTGATCAAGGCCTCCGTTTGACAGCTGCTGCTGTGGTGTCTGGCAAGCAGCTTGCGCCATTTGCCGCGCTGTCGGCCAGCTATTTCGCACACATCGGGTTTTTCAACCCGTTTTTATCGCTCTGGCTTAAAGAGCTCGGTTTCAGTTTGCTGGTCATCAGCTTGCTCACCTCGGTGCAAGCGGCCACTCGCCTGTTCGCCCCCTACGGCTGGGGCGCGCTAAGCGATCGCACGGGCGAACGCGTCAAGCTGCTGCGCTGGGGGGCCAGCATGGCTTTTGTGGCCTCGTTGGGGCTTTTGTTTGACGGCGGCATTGCCTGGCTGGCTGTGGTGCTGCTGGTCATGTTTACCAACACCAGCGCGATGATGCCCATGAGCGAGGCGGCGATGGCGCATTTGGTCAGCCATGGTGGCGCTATCGACATGAAACGCTATGGCCGAGTTCGGCTGTGGGGTTCGGTGGGGTTTTTGGTGGCGGTGTTTTCGGCAGGGGCCTGGTTTGAGGCCTTTGGCATGCGCCACTTTCCGCTGTGGACGATGGTCACCATCGGCTTGGTGTGCGCCAGCACCTGGGCCATGCCCGACTACAAAGAAGCGCCGCATCCCAAAGAGTCCAGCAGCTCGGTGCTCCCCATTTTGCAGCAAAGTGCGGTGCGCTGGTTTTTTGTCAGCTTGTTTTTCCATGTACTGGCGCATATCGGCGTGTACGCGTTTTTCTCGCTGTATTGCGATTCTTTGGGCTACAGCAAAACTACCATTGGCCTGCTCTGGGCGGTGTCGGTGGTGGTTGAAATTGCGTGGTTTTTCACCCAGTCGCGTTGGTTGCCGCTGCTCAGCCTGACGGCTTGGCTGGTGGTGTGCAGCGCGGCGGCCATGCTGCGCTTTGGTTTGACGGCGGGCTTTGCCAGCACCTTGCTGGTGCTGCTGGCCGCGCAAATGCTGCATGCAATCACCTTTGCCACCCACCACAGCGTGTGCATTGCGCTCTTATCGCACCATTTCCCCGGGCGGCTGCGTGGTCGCGGGCAAGCGCTGTACACGGTGATTGGGTATGGATTTCCGGGGGTGCTGGGCGGCGTGGCGGGTGGCTATATCAGCACCCACTGGGGCTTGGGCACGGTGTACTGGGCTTCATTGGCCATCAGCGCGGCAGCCACCGCTTGCGCGTTTAAGGTGTGGCGGTTGCAACATCCTGCGCTTTTGCAAACGGGTTAAATTCGGTCACCAGTGCGGTGGCAAGCAGTACCAGCGCTGCACCGGCCAGCATGCCCGAGCTCACCGGTTCACTCAAAAATAAATGCCCCCAGGCCACGCCAAACAACGGAATCATGAAGGCCGGCGTCATAGCAGCGGTGGCCGACACATGGCGCAGGATGCGCAAATGCACCCAGTACGCAAGCGCCGAGGTAATGATGCCCATCACCGCCACCGCCACCATGGCAGGCACGGTGAAGCGCGCTTGCGGCAAGGACCATAGCGCGGCGGGCGCTACCAAAATAGCCGACCACAGGTGAATACCCGCCGCAATCGCTACCGGCTCAATGCGTCCAACGGCCCGTTTCATGAGCGGGTTGGAGAAGCCATAGCACATGGCCGCGCCGGTGCAAGCCAGCGCAGCCATTACCACCGCGGGCGTGGGCGTGATAGGCCCCAGCCGCACGATCAAGGCTACCCCAGCAAAACCCAGCAGGCAGCCGATGATTTTGCGCGGCGTGAGAGTGTCCACCTTGAGCCAAGCGCCCGCCAGGCAGCCAAACACCACCGCGCTGGTGTTGAGCAAAGCGCTGTAGCCCGCAGGCAGGTGCAAGGCCGCCCATGCGTACAGCACAAAAGGCAAGGCCACCGACAAAATGCCAATCACCAGCAGCTCACGCCAATGGGCCCAAGGCCAGCGCTGGCGCAGCGCCCGCATGATGCACGCCAGCGTGAGCGCCGCCAAACTGATGCGCAGCCCGGCCAGCACCGTAGGGCCTAAAACGGGGCTGGCGATACGGATAAACAAAAAAGAAGCCCCCCATAACGCCGATAAAGCGACCAATTGCAAGAGAGTTTTGATGGGCATAGAGGCACAGGATACAGGGTAAATGAGCGGACTGATTGCCCCGCGCAGGCATAAGGCAAGCGACGTGGCTACAGGCAGAGTGTGGCAAAAAACACAGTTTGGGGGCCGACGCTAACAGTTCGAGTTATAATCGGAGGCTGAGCATAAAGAGCTCGAGTCCTTTGTGTTCTGTCAAGGTAGCTCTGTAAAAAGCGGAAGCTTTGACAATTTCCCGGAAATTGTTCTCTTATTATCTATTACTCAATCAAGGAATTGAAATGAAAAAGACCCTCGTATTAGCATCTTTGTTGGCCGCTGTTGCACTGGCCGCTTGCGGTAAAAAAGAAGCCGCTCCAGTTGCCGCTCCTGCACCTGCTGCCGCTGCACCTGCTCCTGCTCCTGCTCCTGCTCCAGTAGTAGAAGCCGCTAAAGATGCAGCCTCCGCTGCTGCTGGCGCCGCCGGTGCTGCTGCTACTGCAGCCGGCGCTGCTGCTACCGCCGCAACTGGCGCTGCCGCTGCTGCTACCGGTGCCGCTGCTGCTGCTACCGGTGCTGCTGCTGCTGCTGCTACCGATGCTGCCAAAGCCGCAATGGCTGGCGGTGCTGGTGCCGCCGACGCTGCAAAAGCTGGTGCTGGTGCTGCTGTTGACGCAGCCAAGACCGCTGCTGGCGATGCTGCTAAAGCAGCTGCTGGCGCCGCTAAAGACGCAATGAAGAAGTAATTCTTCCTGCATCTGAAAAAAGCTCCTTTGGGAGCTTTTTTTACGTCTGTACTTTCCTCACATCGCGCAGGCGGTAGCCTCAGCGCGGCCTCAAGCTGCTGGGTGCCTTGCTGCCGAGCCGCACGCACTGCCAATGAGGCTTAAGTCCTCGTTACTTGGTGAGTTCTTGCGGGAGTCTGCACCCATGGGCAAACGCTGTAGTGGGCGCTTCGATGCGCCAATCCCAGCACACAGCCACACACGATAAGCTATAAAATATGTAGCTGCCCTCGCAATAATTTATTGGTCGAAAAGCAAAAAAGCCTCGGAAATCCGAGGCTTTTTTTTACTGAGGGCTGCAACCCAGCCCTTTCGCACCGATATCAAAGATCAGTCACGTTCGCCGCCAAAGATGCCCAGCAGGGACAACAGGCTTTGGAAGATGTTGAACAGGTCAAGGTACACGGCCAAGGTAGCGCTGATGTAGTTGGTCTCGCCGCCGTCCATGATCTGCTTCAAGTCGTACAGCAAATAGGCAGAAAAAATCGCGATCGCCAGGGTGCTGATCACGGCCATGCCGATGGTGGAGCCGACAAACACGTTAACGATACTGCCCACCATAAGTACCAACACGCCTACAAACAGCCACTTACCCATTCCGGACAGGTCGCGCTTGATGACCGAGGCGACCGATGCCATGACAAAGAAGATACCAGCTGTGCCGCCAAAAGCAGTCATCACCAGGGAAGGACCGTTTTTAAAGCCCAGCACCCTGCCGATCAAGCTGGAGAGCATTAGACCCATAAAAAAAGTAAAGGCGAGGAGCACAGGTACGCCGGCCGCTGAGTTCTTGGTTTTCTCTATGGCGTAAATAAAGCCAAAAGCCCCGGCCAGAAACACCACCATACCCATGATGCCGCCAAGGGACTTGGTAATACCTGTGGCCACACCCAACCAAGCACCTAAAACGGTGGGCACCAAACTCAGAGCCAGCAGCCAATATGTGTTGCGCAAAACCTTGTTACGCTCAGCGAGCCCCAGTGAGCCCGCTCGTGAAAAGTCGGCCGCTTGGATATTCTCAGACATAGTTTTCTCCTGTAAGTGCTGCCAGCGGCACAAAGCAACCAGCAGATAGCCGGATTTTAGGGCTAAACCGGGGTGCAACGCCAGCAAGGCACCATCGGATTCCTACTTTTTGTATGGACACTTTTCACCACCATGGTTCAGAGCACGCTACCGTAGCCGGGTATGCTCGCTGTTCACTCTTAAACCTTTAACCCGTCTTTTGTAACATTACTATGAAAACCAAAGCTTTCCTGGAAATCGCCGATGTCAAAGCCATTTTGGCCGCTGCTGAGACCGAAGCCCTAAAAAACAACTGGGCCGTGACCATTGCCGTCGTGGACGATGGCGGCCATCTGCTGGGTATGCTGCGCTTGGATGGCGCGGCGGCCATCTCCAGCCACATCGCCCCAGCGAAAGCCCATACGGCGGCTTTAGGCCGTCGTGAGAGCAAAGTGTATGAGGATGTGATCAATGGTGGGCGTACCAGCTTTTTAAGCGCCCCGACCATCCACGGCATGCTGGAGGGCGCGGTACCGATTTTGAAAGACGGCCACTGCTTGGGCGCGGTGGGCGTGAGCGGCGTGAAATCTAGCGAAGATGCGCAAATTGCACGTGCGGGTATTGCTGCCCTAGGCTTGTAAAAAACTGCGGAAAACTACAAAAAAAGCCCCACAAGCTCTGTGCTTGTGGGGCTTTTTGATGGACAGGGTTAGCGCTGCAGACAGCGGTAGACCAGGTTTTACTTCAAATCGTCAGCAATTACTTTGACAATGCGTTGCGCGTTTTCAGAAGTTTCAGCTGCGCCCGCAGTATTTAGCACCGATACGGTGGTTGAGTCGCCCTGGCTCTTAAGCGAAATGCGGAACTTCAGTGGCGCTGCGTCTTTGGTAGAGCTGAACAACTTGCTGAAAAAGCCTGGCTCTTTGCCGTCGGTGGGCTGCACGTAACGCACAAAGTAGACCCCTTGGGCGCGGTCACGGTCTTCCACGGTAAAGCCAGTGCGGTCCAGCGCCAGGCCGACCCGGCGCCAGGCGCGGTCAAAACCTTCGTCCACCTGCACCACAGGGGCGCCGTTCACAGCCGCTACACGCGAGGTGGTTTTGACCTGGCCAGAGGCTACCAGCGCCTTGGATTGCTCTTGCGTCACGCCCAGCTTGACCATCAAGCGGCGCAAAAACTCGGCTTCCAGCTCAGGGTCGGCTGCGCGGGGTTCCCAAATGGTGCCATCCGATTGCGCCGTTGATTTCCCGCCAGTGACTTTTTCTACCATGCCTCGGTGGCTGATGAATATTTCGGTGGCATCGCCATTGCGCTCCAAGCGAGTGCGAAACTTGTCGCGCTCGCCGGTGGAGTAAAGACTGTCAAACACTTTGCCAATCGTGGCGCGGATAAAGTCTTGCGGCAATTTGGCCCGATTTTCGGCCCAGTCGGTTTCCAAGATGCCCAAGGCTTGCTGGTCGGTGGTCAGTAAAAAGCCATTTTCTTGCCAAAAATCGCGTACCGGGCTCCATAACTGGTCGGCGTTGCGGTTAATCACCAACCAGCGCTGCGTGCCCGCACGCTCTATTCGCACATCCCCTATGGAGTTGGCGGCTACTGGGTTGCCGGGGGCGTTTTGGCCGGTAGCAAAGCCACTGGCGGTGACCGCACCGCCGGGCACCACGTAGCGGGTGTCGCGCGACAAGGCGGTCAAGTCTGGCGGCACTTCCAGCGACGGGCCTTTGCCAGCGCTTTTATAGTCAACCTTGTCACCATCGAGCGTGGAGCAACCAGTGAGTAAAGTGGCTATGGCGAACGCCAAAAAGACGGGGCGGGCCACTGCGGCTCTGGTACGGTTCAGTGTGCGAGAAGGGGTCACCACAAATAATTCCTAGTTAAAAAGCGGGGCGGGTTCTTACACCAGCCCAGAGGCTTTGAGCGCCGCCAAGACGGTTGGTTCAAGCGATTGTGCCATGGCCGTCATGGGCAGGCGCATTGTGCCGCCGCACAGGCCCATCTTGTGCATGGCCCACTTCACGGGAATAGGGTTGGCTTCGATAAACAGGTTTTTGTGCACCGGCAGCAAGCGCTGCTGAATCTGCATGGCTTTTTTGGCATCCCCGGCCATGGCAGCCACGCACAGGTCGTGCATCATGCGCGGAGCGATGTTAGCCGTCACACTCACGTTTCCCTGCCCACCGCATAGCATCAGGGCTACGGCAGTGCCGTCGTCGCCCGAGTACACGGCAAAGCCCTTGGGCGCATCTTTGATAAGCCACTGCGCACGCTCAATGTTGCCGGTGGCTTCTTTGATGCCGACGATGCCAGGCACTTGGGCCAGGCGCATCACGGTGTCGTGCTGCATATCGGCCACGCTGCGACCGGGCACGTTGTAAAGAATCGTAGGCAAGTCACCGGTGGCCTCGGCAATCGCCTTGAAGTGCTGGTACTGGCCTTCTTGGGTGGGCTTGTTGTAGTAGGGCACCACTTGCAGTTGGCAGTCAGCCCCGACGTTTTTGGCAAACTTGGCCAGCTCAATGGCCTCTTTGGTGCTGTTGGCACCGCAGCCGGCCATGATGGGCACGCGCTTGGCACCATGGGTTTTGGCTTGCTCAACAGAGACGCGAATGATCTCGCAGTGCTCGTCCACGTTCACCGTGGGCGACTCACCTGTGGTGCCGACCACGCCAATGCAGTCGGTGCCTTCGGCAATATGCCAGTCAATCAGCTTGCGCAGGGTGGGGTAATCGACGCTGCCATCTTCATGGAAAGGGGTGACGAGCGCAACAATGCTTCCGGTAATTTGGTTCATGCGCAGATTTTACCCGCCCGCGCTGCGCTATAGCGCGTAGCGCAGCGGCGCGATTGATGCTGGATTTTCGGAACTTTGATGCGCTGTGCTGCCAGCGGCCGCTGCAGCCACCTCCCGCACCGCCACAATGCGCTGCACAAAGCGATCTGGCGCGCTGACAAACCCGTCCTCATACGCCACCACCCGCAGCCCCGCGCAGGCCACCAAAAGCTCACCGGGCCGCAGCAAAAAGTCAGGCCGCGACGGCTTGCCCACACTGGCGTTACCGTGTGCAAAGGTCTCGTAGATCAGCACCCCGCCCGGTGCCACCGAGGCCACCAGAGTGGGCAGCAAAGCGCGCCACAGGTAGTTGGTGACCACCACCGCGCCAAACTGCTGCGGTGCGCCGTTCTCTACGAAAGGCCAGGGGCCATTTTCAATATCAGCCACCCTCAGTTGCGCACTAGGCAGAAGTTTTTTTGCTACTTCATCAATAGCCGCTTGGGCAATATCTACGGCAGCTACGGGATGGTCAAGTGCTGAAAAATGCAGCGCGTGCCGCCCCAGCCCACAGGCTACGTCCAGCACCGTGCTGCCCGCAGGCACCAGGTGCGACCAGCGCGCCACCCAAGGGGAGATAGATTCAGATCCGTGCATGAAAGTCCTGTGCGCAGTGAAGCGATGTCGAAAAGAAGGAGCGGGTAAGCAAGTTGATCGGCGGGCAGTACAGTGCGCCGAGAAGCGCATTCAGGTTTTCGGTTTCACTTCATCCTTCAGGGCCGCCAATGCCATGTTCTCGACGGTGCTGGGCGAGAGCAGTTTGAGCCAGCGGCCCAGTTTGCCTTTGGCGCTCATCACCACTTCGCGCTCGCGCCGCTGCATGCCGGTGATGATCAATCGGGCGCATTCCTCTACGCTCATGGCGTCGTCCTCTTTCAACCCGCTGGAGCCCGCCGCCACCCCTGCTGCGTTGAGCCCCCTGCTGCGGATTTGGGTGGCCACCACGCCAGGGTAGGCGGTGGTCACGCTCACGCCTGCGCCTTTGAGCTCTGCGCGCAGGGCCTCAAAAAAACCGGTCATGGCAAACTTGCTGGCGCAGTAGGCCGTGCGGCCCGGCACGCCTATCAGCCCGGCTAGCGAGGATACGGCGATGATGCTGCCTTTAGAGGCTTTGAGGTGCGGCAGCGCCGCGTGGGTGCACCAGACGCTGCCCCACAGATTGATGCGCATCAGGTCTTCATACCAGCCCAGGTCGCCGTCCTTCACCTCTTCCAACAGCGCGTGGGCGGAAATGCCCGCGTTGTTAACCAGCGCGTCAATACGGCCAAACTTTTGCAAGGTGTGGTCTATTAAATTTCGGCAATCGGCCTGTAGGCCTACATCGGTCTTGACCACGCAAGTTTGCGCCCCCAAGGCCTGGCACTGCGCGGCTACGAGTTCCAGCTTGGCTGCATCGCGCGCGGCCAGTACCAGGGTGGTGGCTGCCTTGCCAGCGCTGGCCAGTTGGCGCGCTATTTCTGCGCCTATGCCATCAGAGGCACCAGTAATTACTATCACTTTCATAGCTTCTCCCGCAATATTTTATTGGGCTAAAGCCCTAAAATTCTTAAAAACAAGCCCACACCTGATTAGCCAGAGTGACCAAAAAATCGGGTCGCGTGTACAACGCAAACACGCCCAGACAGGCTAGTACTGCTGCGCTGTAAACGAGGATTTTTTTGCGTGCAGTCATGGCTAAGCGGTTTTCAAATGGCTGCGCACAATCGCGCTCTCGCGCACCGGCAGGTTGATCAACGCCGCAAACACGCCCAGGGCGATGGAGATGTACCAGACGATGTCGTAGCTGCCGGTTTTGTCGTACAAAAGGCCACCCAGCCAGACACCCATGAAGCTGCCGATCTGGTGGCTAAAAAACACAAAACCGCCCAGCATCGACATATGCTGGATACCAAAAATCTGCGCCACTACCGCATTGGTCGGCGGCACGGTGGACAACCACAGCAGGCCCATCACGCTGGCAAAGATGTACACGCTCATGGGGCTGAGCGGTACGATGAGAAACACGCTGATCACCACCGCGCGGGCCATGTAGATGAAGGACAAAATATTTTTCTTGGGCATGCGTTGGCCCAGCGAGCCCGCAATATAGGTGCCAAACACGTTGAACAGACCAATCAGCGCCAGCGCGTAGCTGGCTACTTGGGGCGACAGGCCTTTGTCTTTGAGGTAGCTGGGCATGTGCACGCCAATAAACACCACCTGAAAGCCGCAGACAAAATAGCCTGCCATCAGGAGCTGAAAGCTGGGGTATTTGAAGGCCTCGGTCAAGGCCTGCCAAATGCTTTGCTCGCGCCGGGCCTGCACGCTGCCCGCCGCAAAGCCTGGCTCGCGCAAAAACACGGCCAGCGGCATGATGAGTATGGCCGCGCCCGCCAAAATCAGCAGTGCCTCTTTCCAGCCAAAGGCACTGATCAAAAAGCCTTCTGTAGGGACCATTAGAAACTGCCCAAACGAGCCCGCCGCCGCCGCCACGCCCATGGCCCAGGAGCGTTTGGCGGGGTCTACGTTGCGGCCAATCACGCCGTAGATGACGGCGTAGGTGGTACCGGCTTGGGCCGCGCCAATCAGCACGCCGGTGGTCAAGGTAAACATCAGCACGCTGGTGGACAGCGCCATGCCCACCAAGCCCAGCGCGTAGCACAAAGCGCCCACCAAAATCACTTTGAATGCCCCGAATTTGTCCGCCACCATGCCGGCAAAGATGCCAAAAATGCCCCAGGAGATGTTCTGTATGCCAATTGCAAAGGCAAAGTTCTGGCGGGTCCAGCCTTGCTCTTGGGTAATAGGTTGCAGCCACAGTCCAAAGCCGTGGCGAATGCCCATGGAAAGGGTCACTATCAGTGCGCCGCAGAGCAGCACTTGGGTCATGGAGAGTTTTTCGGTCGATGGAGCGGTCATGGCTCTATGGTAACCAATACTGTTCTCCATGGCAGTCGCGCGGGGGATGTGGTGTGTGTGCTGCCTGTGCTCGCTCTGGCACTTGGCGTGCACAGCTGCGCGGCTGTCCCCCGGCCTGCGGCCTCCTCCTTTATGCCGCTGCGCTGTGCGCACCAAGCACCAGAGCTGCGTACTGGGATAGTGTGGAGCCACACGGTCGACCGCCGACCAGCTCTTGTACAAGATTTTCCGAATTCCTCTAAGTACACCGCCACCTTGTCGCAGCC
>JAYWHJ010000252.1:0-2768 GCA_043777795.1 Polaromonas sp.
GGTGTAAAGAGCGCGTTCAAACTGCGATAGACCTCCAACACCTGAGGGCCCTGGCCATCAGGGCCTACCAAACGTGGAATCTCTTCGTTGTCGGCATCACCCGCATTGGCCTCAAACACTTCACCGAAGGTATTGATCAAACGCGACTCACTGTCCGCACCCCACAAGCCTGCACTGCGGTGCTCCTCCAGGCTGACTCGCAAACGGTTGGGGAACTCACGGCGCACTACGGCTTTGCGCACCCATGGCACTGCCTCGAAGGCGGCGCGGGTTTGGGCCAAATCCAGCGTGAAGAAGTTGCCTTGCAAGCGCGATGCGACGTTGGCGCGCAAGGTCGCATCGTTGTTGCGCATCGTGTCACCTTGCACCGTGATGCCCGCAATAGCAAACACCGGGTGCCGTGCAGACCAGCGGGTGACACCCACCAGCAGCGCAACGCACACGCCCAGGCCCAACAACGTCGCACTGATATTCATCAGGCGAACGTCGTTGGGCGTGGGCAGGCTCGAGCTCATCGCTTGGTATGCTCCAAAGCTGCCGTTTCCAGAATGTGCACGCACAAGTCTTCGTAGCTCATGCCCGCAGCGTTGGCAGACATGGGCACCAACGAATGGCTAGTCATGCCAGGGGAGGTGTTGATCTCCAGCAAATACGGTTTGCGGGTAGCCGCGTCAATCATTACATCAGCGCGTGCCCAGCCTTTGCAGCTGAGAGTGCGAAAAGCTTTAACCACCAATTCTTGAATAGCCACTTCCTCACCCGCTGGTAATTTGCAGGGCACGATGTACTTGGTTTCATTGCCAAAATATTTGGCTTGGTAGTCGTAGCTGCCCCCTGGCGCGACGACGCGAATCACCGGTAAAGCTTTGGCGCCCGCTCCGCTTCCCAGCACTGGGCAGGTTACCTCGTCACCGTTGATAAATTGCTCGCACAGCACAGAAGGGTCATGCTCGGCCGCTAACGCGTAGGCCTGTGCGCATTGGGCGACGTCGGTCACTTTTGTCAAACCAATGGTAGAACCCTCCCGGGCCGGTTTTACAATCATGGGGCTACCCAACGCGGCAAAGGCTTGCAGCGTTTGCTCTGCATTGGCTACGTCCCGCCACGCAGGTGTGGGCAGCCCTTCAGACAGCCAGACGCGCTTGGTCATGACCTTGTCCATTGCCAGCGACGAGGCCATGACCCCAGAGCCGGTGTACGGAATGCCCAACAACTCCAGCGCACCTTGCACCGTGCCATCTTCGCCAAAGCGTCCGTGCAAGGCAATAAAGCAGCGTGAAAAACCCTCGCGCTGGAGGGCCCCCAGATCTCGCTGCGCTGGGTCAAAAGCGTGCGCATCCACGCCACGCGACTGAAGCGCTTTGAGCACACCGCTGCCGGACATGAGCGAGACTTCCCGCTCTGCCGATGCACCACCAAATAACACGGCTACTTTGCCAAAGTTCATCACATTCATCACCTTTTCTACTTCTAGCGCATTGAATTATTGCGCAAGCAGCTCCTGTTTTTGTAGCAGCTCAATAATTTTTTCAGGCACTGCGCCAATCGAGCCTGCGCCCATGCACAGCACCACATCGCCCGCCCGGGCGTTATCCGCCACCGCTTGCGGCATGGCGGCAATATCGTCCACAAATATCGGCTCCACCTTGCCTGCCACGCGCAGCGCACGTGCCAGTGCGCGGCCATCTGCCGCCACTATTGGGGTTTCACCAGCGGCATACACCTCGGAAAGCAGCACCACATCTGCCTGGCCAATCACTTTGACAAAGTCTTCAAAGCAATCGCGTGTGCGGCTATAGCGATGCGGCTGGAAAGCCAATACCAAGCGTTGCCCGGGAAAGGCGCCGCGCGCCGCGGCCAAGGTGGCGGCCATCTCTACCGGGTGATGACCATAATCGTCAATCACTGTGAAGCTACCCCCATCGTTGGCAGGCGCTTGGCCGTAACTTTGGAAGCGGCGACCGACGCCTTCAAACTCACTGAGCGCTTTTTGAATCGCAGCATCGGGCACATCCAGCTCGGTGGCAACGGCAATCGCCGACAGGGCGTTGAGCACGTTGTGGTTGCCCGGCAGGTTCAGAGTCACCTCCATGTCGGGCAAAGTCACACCATTGCGGCGCTGCACAGTAAAGTGCATCTTGCCGTTGGCCGGGCGCACGTTGACAGCGCGTACCTGCGCATCTTGGTTCAAGCCATAGGTGGTGACGGGGCAGGTGACCTTTGACACAATGTCTTTCACCGCCGCATCGTCGGTGCATAGCACTGCCACGCCGTAGAAAGGCATTCGATGCAGAAAATCTACAAACGCGCCCTTGAGCCGGTCAAAGTCGTGGCCATAGGTTTCCATATGATCGGCATCGATATTGGTCACCACGGCCATCACCGGCAGAAGGTGCAAGAACGAGGCATCCGACTCGTCCGCCTCGACCACGATGTAGTCGCCTTGGCCAAGTCGTGCATTGGCCCCAGCGCTGGTGAGCCGTCCGCCAATCACAAAAGTGGGATCCAAGCCTGCAGCCAGCAGTACGCTGGCTACCAAACTGGTGGTAGTGGTTTTACCGTGGGTGCCAGCGATGGCGATGCCACGTTGCAATCGCATCAGCTCGGCCAGCATCAAAGCGCGCGGCACGATGGAAATGCGTTGCGAGCGTGCCGCCACGACTTCGGCGTTATCGGCTTTGACGGCAGTGGAGATAACCACCGCGTCAGCACCTGCGACGTTGGCCGCCGTGTGGCCCACAAACGTTTTGATACCCAAGCTACCCAGC
>JAYWHJ010000253.1:0-21133 GCA_043777795.1 Polaromonas sp.
CTGGAAAGGTCATTTCAGGTCTTGCCTGCCAATACAGCAGTGTATCGGCGCTGGGCGCAGATCACGCACCGCAAGCCGCTGCACCACCTGCAAGATGCCATGATTGCTGCTACTGCGCTGGTGCATGGCCTGACGGTGGTGACACGCAATACCAAAGACTTTAAGCCATTTGGCGTCAAGCTATTTAACCCGTTCACGCAATAGATGATTGCGGGAGCAGCTATTTAATTCATAGTAAGGAGACCAGCATGAGAGTTCAGAACAAATCCATCATTGTGACCGGCGCAGGCGGCGGGATTGGCGAGGGCATTGCCAAGCGGCTGGCGGCGGAAGGGGCCAAGGTGATCGTCAACGACGTGAACCAGGCAGCGGGCGAGAAAGTGGCGGCCGAGATAGTGCAAACGGGTGGTGTGGCATCGTTCTTCGCGGCGGATGTGACGAAATCCGCCGACATGCAGGCCCTGGTGGCGGCGGCCGTGCAGCGCTATGGCCGCTTGGACGTGATGGTGAACAACGCGGGCTGGACGCACCGCAACCGCCCAGCGCTGGAGGTGCCTGAGGACGAGTTTGACCGCTGCTACGCTGTGAACGTGAAAAGCATTTACCTGGCCACCATCCACGCTGTGCCGCAGTTTCGCAAGACGGGTGGCGGCAGCTTTATCAACATCGCCTCCACCGCTGGCGTGCGCCCGCGCCCTGGGCTGACCTGGTACAACGGCAGCAAGGGCGCGGTGATCACCACCAGCAAGTCGCTCGCAGCCGAGCTGGGGCCGGACAATATCCGCGTGAACTGCATCAACCCGGTGTTTAACCCCGATACCGGGTTGTCGGCAGACTTTGCGGGTGGCGAGCTGACCGAGACGCGCAAGGCCATGTTCCGGGCCTCGATACCGCTAGGGCGCTTTTCTACCGCGCTGGATGTGGCCAATGCCGCGCTGTACCTGGCCAGCGATGAGGCGGCGTTTATCAGCGGCGTGTGTATCGAAGTAGACGGGGCGCGCTGTGTGTAACAGCGCTCCGGCAAGCGATAATGAGGCTATGTCAGAACGTGTCATCCCCCTTATAGACCAACGTATCGCCTCCTTGGCGGCCAGCCTGCCTGCGCAGCGCATAGCCGCCAACGGCTTGTTGTCCGACACGCTGGGCCGCCCGCTGCGTGACCTGCGCATTAGCGTCACGGACCGTTGCAACTTTCGCTGCAGCTACTGTATGCCCAAAGAGGTGTTTGACAAAGACTACAAGTATCTGCCACACAACTCGCTGCTCAGCTTTGAAGAAATTACGCGCACGGCGCGCATTTTTGTAGCCCATGGCGTGCAAAAACTGCGCCTGACAGGCGGTGAGCCGCTGCTGCGCAAAAACATTGAGGTGCTGATCGAGCAGCTCAGCCAGCTTAAAACCGTAGAAGGCCATTCGCTGGACATTACCCTCACCACCAACGGCTCGCTGCTGCGGCGCAAGGCCCAAGCTTTGAAGGACGCCGGCTTGCAGCGCGTGACGGTGAGCCTGGACGGGCTGGATGACGCCACCTTTCGCGCCATGAACGATGTGGACTTTCCGGTGGCCGATGTGCTGGACGGCATTGCGGCTGCGCAGGCGGCAGGGCTGAAAAACATCAAGGTGAACATGGTGGTCAAACGCGGCACGAATGAGCAGGAGATTTTGCCTATGGCCCGGCACTTCCAGGGCACCGGCGTGACGCTGCGTTTTATCGAATACATGGACGTGGGTGCCACTAACGGCTGGCGCATGAACGAGGTGATGCCGTCCAAAGAAGTGGTGGCCTACATCCACGCGCAGATGCCCCTGGTGCAGCTGGAACCCTCCGCCCCGGGCGAGACCGCTGAGCGCTGGGGCTACGTGGGCTCGAATGGCCAGCATGATGCCAGCCTGGGCGAGATCGGCGTGATCAGCAGCGTGACCCAGGCCTTTTGCGGTGACTGCAACCGCGCCCGCCTGTCCACCGAGGGCAAGCTTTACCTTTGCCTGTTCGCCAGCCAAGGCTACGACATACGCACCCTGCTGCGCGGCGGGGCCAGCGACGAAGACTTGCAGTCCGCCATTGGCCACATCTGGCAGGGCCGCAGCGACCGTTACTCCGAGCTGCGCAGCAGCATGGCGGCGGACACCGGCACTGGTGGGCGGCGGGTGGAGATGAGCTATATCGGCGGTTAACGGCGCCACACCTAGTATCCAATTACACACAGCGTACCACCAGCAACACAAACTGCTTGGGCGTCATTTTCAAGATCTATACAGCCATGTCACTCACCCAAAGCATCACCGCCATCATCCTCGCCGGGGGCCGCGGCTCGCGCATGGGCGGGGTGGACAAAGGCCTCCAAAGTTTTAACGGCGTGCCGCTGGCGCTGCACACGCTCATGCGCCTGCAAATGCAGGAGGGCGGCGTGATGGCCGAGACCATGGTCAACGCCAACCGCAACTTGGCTGCGTATGAAGCCATGGGCGTATCGGTATGGCCCGATGCCGCGCCAGACCAGTTTGCCGGACCTTTGGCAGGCTTTCTGACGGGCCTGGAGCGCTGCGAGACGCCGTATCTGCTGACGGTGCCCTGCGACACCCCACTCTTTCCGCTGGACTTGGCCCAGCGCTTGGCTGACGCGCTAGAGCAAGGCGACTTTGAGATCGCCGTCGCCAGCGCCCCAGAGACGGATGAGGCAGGCCACAGCCGCACGCGCACCCAGCCGGTGTTTTGCCTGCTGCGCGCCGACCTGATGGAAAGCTTGGTGAAGTTCATGCACGGTGGTGGCCGCAAGATTGACGCCTGGACGGCACAGCACCGCAGCGTGGTGGTGCCGTTTGATTTGGCCAGCGATGATCCGCGCGCTTTTGCCAACGCGAATACGCTAGCCGAGTTGCACGCGCTGCAAAATTAAGACTGCACAGGCTTGCAGCGAAACTGATCAAGCTATCAAATAAATAGCTGCTCCCGCGGAATTTCATTGCGCAATAGGGCAAAATAGCGCTATTACTCCACTGTACATCGTTAGGGAAACCCGATGGGATTGAAGCTATTTCGCAGCACCGGCTACGGCAGCCTTTTGGACACCCAAACCGCCGCTACATGGCAAAAGCAAGCCAAGCTAGGCCCCATGGGGCGCAACCCTGTGGCCATGTTGGCTGTGGTAAGCCTGTGGCTAGCCACGGTGGCTAACTTAGCCCTTTGGCGCGAGCTAGGTCGCCTGGGTCAGCTACAAAGCGCGGGCGGCTATGCCTTTGCTGTGGCATTTGCCGCCATTATTTTCGGCGCACTGTGCGCGTTGGGTGCGCTATTGGCTTGGCGGCGCAGCATCAAACCCGTGCTGGTGTGTTTATGTCTGGCTGCGGCTTTGGGCATGCACTTCATGCTCAGCTATGGCGTGGTAATCGACACCACCATGATCGTCAACGTGCTGCAAACCGACCCGCGTGAGACCCGTGATTTGCTCAGTTGGAAGTTACTGTTCACGGTTTTGATTGTGGCTGGCGTGCCATCGCTGTGGTTGTGGCGGCAAAACGTGCAGAGGCTAACTTGGCCAAGGCAAGCGTTGCGCAATCTGGTGTTTGGCACAGCGGGCTGCATCATCATTGCCGTGGCAATGGCACTGTCGTTTCAAACTTTTTCCTCCAATATGCGCAACCACACCCAGTTGCGCTATTTGATCAACCCGCTTAACTCGCTCTACGCTTTAACTAACCTGGCCACCAAGCCCTTGCGTAAAGGCCCCATGCCCATGCTCAGTCTGGCGGAAGATGCCAAGTTAGGTGCAAGTTACGCACTGCCCGCCAACAAACCACCCCTGATGGTGCTGGTAGTGGGCGAGACAGCGCGGGCAGGCAACTTTGGCATTAACGGCTACGCACGGCAAACGACGCCTGAGCTGGCCGCCCTGAGCAGCACCGAGCGCATGGCCAGCATGCGCAACGTGTGGAGCTGCGGCACCAGCACCGCCACCTCACTGCCTTGTATGTTCAGCCACTTGGGTAAGGATGGCTTTGAGTCACGCAACAGCAACTATGAAAATCTGGTAGACGTGCTGCAACGCGCGGGCTTGGCAGTGCTTTGGCTAGACAACCAGTCAGGCTGCAAAGGCCTGTGTGACCGTATACCCAATGCATACACCACTGGCGGCAAAGACCCCAAACTGTGCCCGAGCGGCGAGTGCTTTGACGCCATCATGTTGGACAAACTGGACGAGCGCATTGCCGCATTGAGCGCAGCGCAGCGTGCCAACGGCGTGGTGGTGGTATTGCACCAAATGGGCAGCCACGGCCCAGCTTACTACAAGCGCGTGCCACAGGCATTTAAAAAGTTTACCCCCGAATGCGCCAGCAATGCGCTGCAAGACTGTAGCCGCGAGCAAGTGGTTAACAGTTACGACAATACCATTGCCTATACTGACCACTTTTTAGCAACTACCATCAAATGGCTGAAAACCAAGGAAGGCAATTCGCAGACAGCTATGGTCTATGTAGCAGACCATGGCGAATCTTTGGGTGAAAACAATATCTACCTGCACGGCCTGCCCTACGCGATAGCGCCTGATGTGCAAAAACGCGTCCCATGGATTACGTGGCTCTCCAGCAGCTTTGCAGCGCGCAGCAAAGTCGATGTGGCCTGTCTAAACTCCCGCGCAGATATACGCACCACGCATGACAACTACTTTCACTCAGTCGTGGGCTTGCTGGATGTTAAAACTAGCGTTTACCGGCGTGATTGGGATGTGTACGCGCCTTGCGTGAAGTAACTGCTTGGCAACAATTGATTGCTTGACCACGCGCCCACTCCAGGCCACCCATTTCACCTGCGCCTCTTGCCATGGTGATTTTCGGCCGGATTGGGAGGCCTTGGTGCGGCAAGGCGGCGCTACACCGACAGTAATGATTTGGTGATGTAACAAGCACTTTCCCACCCGCGCTGCTAACCACCATTGCAACCAAAAACCCAGTTTTTAAAGTCTAAGCCAACCTGCCTACTGCAACGGCTCTTTCAACGCTTTAGGCATGGGCAATGGCATCACGTCGATGCCTTCGTCCAACAATTCCATCGTTTCTTCGTGCGATGCCTGACCACGTATGCCGCGCTCCTTGGCTTCGCCGTAATGGATTTTGCGTGCTTCTTCTGCAAACTGGGTACCGACATCTTCGGTGTTGGCCATGATCTTGCGGGCCAAGTGCAAATAAGCGGCTTGAAACTGCAGATCTTGCCGCATGGCCTGAACAACCTGGTCGGTAGCCCGGGTTTTGCTGGCTTCTGGTCCACCTGCCTCAGTAGAAACCACGCGATCAGCTATCGCATCATTAGCGCCGTGCACTGCCTCCACGGCGCGTGATGCGCTCAGGTTCAAGCGTGGGGCAGAGAGCTTTTTGGTGATGGTGGCATCACCACACACGGGACACTCCACCAGTCCGCGTGCTAGCTGGCTTTGAAAATCACCCTCTGAGCCAAACCACCCCTCAAAGCTGTGGGCGTGCTGGCATTGCAGGTCGAGTACTTTCATAGCTGCATTATGCGACTTTGCGCCATCACAGGGCACGCGCCAGACGCGGCACCGACTGCCAAGCCATGGCGCGCTTGCCGCTCAGGTGGTTGGCCAAGTGCAATGCGCAAGAGAGTGTTTTGGCATCGGTCACGGTGCCGTCGGCGCACCAGTCCAACAACTGCTGGGCCGGTGCGGTGAACACGTCTAAAAATTCGCCCGCATCCAGCTCGCGCTCGCCCAACGTCAATCCGCGCGCAAAGTAAATATGAATCACCTCGGTGGAATAGGCTATGGCCAAGTGCATCTGGCCTGCGTAGGCCCATTCGGATGCGGTGTAGCCGGTCTCTTCGTGCAGCTCGCGCAGGCCACAAAGCAACGGGTCTTCGCCCGCGTCTAGCTTGCCAGCGGGCAACTCGATCATCACCTGGCCAATGGGATAGCGAAACTGGCGCTCCAGCACCACTTGGCCGTCGTCGAGCAAGGGGACTATGACGACAGCACCGGGATGCACTACATACTCCCGCGTGGCGTGGTTGCCGTCGGGCAGGCGCACGGTGTCGCTCTTGGCATGCAGGAATTTGCCTTTAAACAGCAGCTCACTGCCAACCAAAGTTTCTTGTAAATGGTCCATCGCGCTCAATCGCGGTGTTTGAGCAAATAGCGCCACACAAAGCCCGGAAACGCCAGAGTAACGAACAGCGTGGCTGTGATGGCATAAAACTCCCAGGTCTGGGGTGCAATCTGGCCTAGCCGCTTCTCCAGCAACAAACCTATGCCGCCGACCACAAAGTACAGCAGCACCAGTTCAGCCAGGCGAATGGCCAGATTTTTACCGGTCGCCAGCGGCACGATGGCAAGCAGGCGTTGCGACAGAAAAGGCAGGTTTGCGGCCACCAGAGCGAGCACGATCACCAGCCATACAGATGCGCTTTGGCCCATGGTGTCAGTGCGCGTGCGTGCAGAACTGCGGGCTTAGCTGCCCAAAGTCTTCACGATGGCTTGCAGGCACAGGGTCATCAAACCGCTGGGGAACAAGCCCAACAGCAAGATTAATGCGCCATTGATTGTGAGTACGACACGCACGTCAGCAGAGGCCACCACGGAGCTAACAGTGATGGGTTTGTCAAAATACATGACTTTGACTACGCGCAGATAGTAGAAGGCACCCACCAAGGACAACATCACCGCAAACACAGCCAAGCCGATCAGCAGGGGTTGGCGTGAGTCAATCAAGGGTTGCAGCACGCTGAGCTTGGCAAAAAAGCCCACCATCGGTGGCACACCCGCCAGCGAGAACATGCAAATGGCCATGATCGCAGCGTACAGTGGGCTGCGCTGGTTCAGGCCGGCCAGATCGGCAATTTCTTCGCTCTCAAAACCTTCGCGAGAGAGCAGCATGATGATACCGAAAGTCGCCAGCGTGGTCAGCACATAGGTGATGGCATAAAACATAGACGCGCTATAGGCAGCCGCTGCGCCATTGGTGTTACCGTTGACAACCCCGGCCAGCAAGCCCAGCAGCAAAAAGCCCATTTGCGAAATGGTGGAAAAAGCCAGCATGCGTTTGAGATTGGTTTGCGCGATGGCCGCCAGGTTACCAACCAGCAGCGAAGCCACTGCGAGCATACCCAGCATTTGCTGCCAGTCGAACGCCAACGGTAGCATGCCCTCTACCAGCAAGCGAATGCAAATCGCGAATGCCGCCAGCTTGGGTGCTCCACCGATCATCAAGGTCACCGACGTGGGAGCGCCTTGGTATACATCAGGCACCCACATGTGGAAGGGCACCACGCCCAATTTAAAGGCCAAGCCACTCACCACAAAAACCAGGCCAAACACCAGCACCTGTTTATTGATTTGCCCCGTAGAAATGGCTTTGAACACCGCGCCGATATCCAGCGAACCGGTTGCACCGTACATCATCGACAAACCGTAAAGCAAAAACCCGCTGGCCAAAGCGCCAAGCACAAAATACTTCATGGCCGCCTCAGTAGACTGCGCGTGGTCACGGCGCAAAGCCACCAAGGCGTAGCTGGACAGAGTCAGCAGCTCCAGGCCCATGTAAATGACTAAAAAGTTGTTGCCCGAGATCATCACGCACATGCCCAAGAGTGCAAACATGGACAGGGTAAACATCTCGCCACCGCGCAGCATGCCGCGGTCAGCGGCGTAGGGGCGACCATACACCAAGGTCACCGCCATGGCGATACTGGCAAAGCACTTGAGCCAATGGCCCATCGGATCGCTGACGATCATGTTGCTGAACCCGTACAGCGTGCTTTCGCCCACAGCATACAGACCGTGAAGGAAGGCCACCACGCCCAAGGTAAGCAAGGTGAGCACATAGGTGGCTGTGCGGCGCGGGCTTTTTACAAACAGGTCTAACAGCAAGATCACGCAGGCCATCACTAGCAGCACGATCTCGGGGTAAGCAGCAATCCAACTGGCTTTGTCTATCATTTGCGTTCTCGTCAGTGGGGCTTGGGATTAATTGAGTTTGGTCAGCGCAACATGCTTGAGCAAATCGGCCACCGAGCTGTTCATGATGTCGGTAAATGGCTTGGGGTACAGACCCATCCACAACGTGGCGGCGGCCAACAGGCCGAGCATGAGGAATTCACGGCCATTGATGTCGGTAAGATTTTTTACATCATCATTGGTGACAGGGCCCAGGTACACGCGCTTGAACATCCACAACGTATAGGCCGCGCCAAAGATCAAGGCCGAGGCAGCGACAAAGCCAATCCAGAAGTTGTATTTCACACCGCCCAGAATCACCATCCACTCGCCAACAAAACCTGCGGTACCGGGCAAGCCGCAATTGGCCATGGCAAAGAACAGCCCCAGCGCTGCAAACTTGGGCATGGTGTTGACCACGCCGCCGTAGCTAGCAATCTCTCGGGAGTGCACGCGGTCGTACAGCACACCGATGCACAAGAACATCCCTGCAGACACAAAGCCATGCGCAATCATCTGCACAATGCCACCGGCGACACCTAGGTCGTTAAAGATAAAGAAACCCAACGTGACGAAACCCATGTGCGCGACGGAGGAATAGGCCACCAGCTTTTTCATGTCTTCTTGCACCATAGCCACCAACCCCACATAGACCACAGCAATCAGGGATAAGGCGATCATCAGCCAAGCGTAATCGTGCGCAGCATCGGGTGCGATGGGCATGGAGAAACGCAAGAAGCCGTAAGCACCCAGTTTCAGCATGATGGCGGCTAGCACGGCAGAGCCTCCCGTAGGTGCTTCTACGTGCACATCAGGTAACCACGTATGCACCGGCCACATAGGTACTTTGACGGCAAAAGCAGACAGGAAAGCAAAAAACACCAATGTCTGCGCGGTGCTGCTGAGCGGCAGTTTATGCCAAGTCAGGATATCAAAGCTGCCGCCCGACTTGGTGTACAAAAAGATCAACGCGACCAGCATCAAGAGCGACCCAAGCAATGTGTACAAAAAGAACTTGAAAGCCGCGTAGATTTTGTTGGGCCCACCCCAGATCCCGATGATCAGGTACATCGGGATCAAAGTAGCTTCAAAAAACACATAGAACAATATGCCGTCGAGTGCGCAGAACACGCCAATCATCAAACCGCTCAAAATCAAAAACGCGCCCATGTACTGGTTCACGCGTTCGGTGATGGCCTCCCAAGCCGACAGCACCACGACGACGGTGATGAAAGCGGTAAGCGGCACAAACCAGAAAGAAATACCATCCAGGCCGAGGTGGTAGTTGACGTTGAAACGCTCGATCCACGGTGCCTTTTCGACAAACTGCATGGCGGAAGTGCCTAGTTTGAAGCCGTCGTACAAAGGCAAAGTCACTAAAAAGCTGGCAAGTGCACCCACCAACGCCACCCAGCGCACGGTGCGCGCCTGCTCATCACGGCCCAAGGCCAGCAGCAGCACACCGATCGCTATCGGCATCCAAATTGCAATACTCAACAAACCCATTGTTCTTATCCTTCTTATTTGTTGAACACAACAAAGTACGTCAACAACACAAACAGGCCCAGAATCATGACCAAGGCGTAGTGATAAAGGTAGCCAGTTTGCGCACGGCGCACCAAGCCAGAGACCCAGCCCACAAGTTTCCAGGAACCATTGACGATCCCGCCATCGATCAAAGTCTGGTCACCGCCCTTCCACAGGCCGGTACCTAGCATGCGAGCACCGCGCGCCAGCACGTTTTCATAGAACCAATCCATATAGTATTTGTTTTCCAGTAAGCTGTAGATTGGCTCGACCCGCGCTTTAATGGCAGCCGGCAATGCGGGGTTGATGATGTACATGTAGTAGGACAGAGCCACACCTGAGAGCGCCAGCCAAAACGGCAACGTCATGAGGCCGTGCAATGCGAGCTGGGCTGCGCCGTGAAACTCTTTGGCGAGCTCCTGCATAGCTGTGTGCTTCGTGCCATCGACAAAAATAGCGTCTTTGAAGAAGTCGCCAAACAGCATAGGTTGGATAGTCATGAAGCCCAGGAACACTGAGGGAATGGCCAGCAGCACCAAAGGCGCTATCACCACCCAAGGTGATTCATGGGGCTTGTGCGAATGTCCATGGTCTTGGTGCCCGTGGTCGTCGTGGTGGGCATCCGGGTTTTGGTCAAAACGCTCTTTGCCGTGGAACACCAAAAAGTACATACGAAACGAGTAAAACGCCGTCACAAACACACCGGCCATCACAGCAAAATACGCAAAACCTGAACCATACAGCTGGCTGGCCTTGACCGCCATGATGACTTCGTCTTTGGAGTAAAAACCGGAGAACAATGGGGTGCCGATCAAGGCCAAAGAGCCCAACAATGCGGTGATCCAAGTAATCGGCATGTACTTGCGCAGCCCACCCATCCATCGTATATCCTGGTTATGGTGTACGCCCATGATGACCGAACCTGCTGCCAAGAAAAGCAAGGCTTTAAAAAAAGCATGCGTCATCAGGTGGAACACGGCGACCGAATATGCCGATGCGCCCAGCGCTACCGTCATGTAACCCAGCTGCGAGAGTGTGGAATAGGCTACGACGCGCTTGATGTCGTTTTGGATGATGCCCAAAAAGCCCATGAACAGCGCCGTGATTCCACCAATGATCATGATAAAACTCAAGGCCGTGTCGCTGAGCTCAAACAGCGGCGACATGCGAGCCACCATGAAGATGCCTGCGGTGACCATCGTGGCCGCGTGGATTAATGCAGAGATGGGCGTCGGGCCTTCCATTGAATCAGGCAACCAGACATGCAAAGGGAACTGGGCAGACTTACCCATCGCGCCGACAAACAGGCACAGGCAAATGACCGTAACCAACATCCACTCAGTACCTGGAAAGCTCAGCTTGGCAAGCTCGCCCGCTTTGCCGAACACTTCGGTGTAGTTCAAACTGCCCGAATATGCCACGATCAAACCAATTCCCAAGATAAAACCGAAATCACCTACCCGGTTGACCAAAAAGGCTTTCATGTTGGCAAAGACGGCAGTTGGCTTGTTGTACCAAAAACCAATCAACAGGTACGACACCAAGCCCACAGCTTCCCAGCCAAAAAATAGTTGCAGCAGATTGTTGCTCATCACCAGCATCAACATGGAGAAAGTGAACAGCGAGATGTAGGAGAAGAAGCGGTTGTAGCCCGCGTCTTCTTCCATGTAGCCGATGGTGTAGATGTGCACCATCAGCGAGACAGAGGTCACCACGCACATCATCATAGCGGTCAGCCCGTCGACCAAGAAGCCGACCTCCATCTTCAGACCGCCGATGACCATCCATTCATACAGCGTGGCATTGAAGCGCGCACCGCCGATGACCGCGATCAAAGTTTGCGCGGAGATGATGAAAGAGATCAACACGCCCAGAATAGTGAAGAAATGGCTGGCACGGCGACCAATCCAGTTGCCACCAAATTGCGTGCCTAATACGCCTGCGATAAGAGAGCCGACGAGCGGTGCCAAGGGCACGGCCAGCAGTGTGGAAGCATTCAAAGTTGCGCTCATGTTGTTCGTTAGCCTTTGAGCGTGTTAAGTTCGTCTGCAGCAATCGAGGCGTTGTTGCGAAACAGCAAAACCAGAATCGCCAACCCGATAGCTGACTCAGCAGCTGCTACCGTCAGAATAAAAAACACGAACACCTGGCCGTGCAAGTCGCCCAGATAGTACGAGAAAGCCACAAAATTCATGTTGACGGCCAAGAGCATCAGTTCAATCGCCATCAGCAAAATGATGATGTTCTTGCGGTTTAGAAAAATACCAATCACCGACAAAGCAAATAAAATGGCACCGAGTGTCAGGTAATGTCCAACGGTAAGAGTCATGCTTTGGCTCCTTGCGCTACCGCAGGCGTTGCATCCGTGGCTTGTGTTGCTACTGATTCTGTAGAGACTGAATCAATCGCGGGGGTCGCTGCTTTTCTAGTAGCATCCATCTTGATAACTTCCATCCGATCGCGCGCTTTGACACGCACTTGCATCGAAGGATCTACATACTTGCTATCTTTGCGTTCGCGCATGGTAAGGGCAATGGCAGCAATGATCGCCACGAGCAGCAGGACGGCGGCGATCTCCAGTGGATAAAGGTACTGGGTGTACATCAGCTTGCCCAGCTCTTTGGTATTGGCCACCTGGCCTGCAATGGCTTGCGCTGTTTTGGGTGCATCGCCCCGGTCAAAACCACCCATAAGCACCAGCGCCATCTCAAAAGCGATCAAGGCACCGACAAGTCCGGCTAATGGAAAATGCTTCCAGAAGCCTCGGCGAATGCTCTCAGTGTTGATGTCCAGCATCATCACCACAAACAAGAACAGCACCATTACCGCGCCCACGTAGACCAGTACCAAGGTAATGGCCAAAAACTCGGCCTTGAGCAGTATCCACACTGCCGCCGCTTGGAAAAATGCCAATACCAAGTACAACGCCGCATGTACTGGGCTGCGCGCGGTAATCACCTTGAATGCGGCAAATAGCAGCACCGTGGAGAACAGATAGAAGAAACCGGTTTTGATATCCATTTTTATGTTTTCAACAAAGGCTCATCGGTATTTGGCGTCTTGCGCGCGGCTGGCGGCGATTTCTTTTTCATAGCGGTCGCCCACGGCCAACAGCATGTCTTTGGTGAAGTACAAATCACCGCGCTTCTCGCCGTGGTATTCCAGGATGTGGGTTTCGACGATGGAATCTACCGGGCAACTTTCTTCGCAGAAACCGCAGAAGATGCACTTGGTCAGGTCGATGTCGTAGCGGGTGGTGCGGCGGCTTCCGTCGTCGCGCACTTCGCTCTCTATGGTAATGGCCATAGCGGGGCAGACAGCCTCACACAGCTTGCAGGCAATACAGCGCTCTTCGCCATTCTCGTAGCGACGCAACGCATGCAGGCCGCGAAAACGTGGCGACTGCGGGGTTTTTTCTTCGGGGAACTGCACTGTGATTTTGCGGCGAAAGGCGTGCTTGCCTGTCAGCGCAAAGCCTTTGAACAGCTCAAACAGCATAAAGCTGCTGAGGAAGTCTTTGAGGGAAAAGGCGGGGGAGGCCAATGTAGTCATATCAAGCGCTCATTATTTCCAAATATTCCATGACGTCTGCATCCAGGCAGCCACTACCACCAGCCACACCAAAGTGACGGGGATAAAAATCTTCCAACCCAAACGCATGATCTGGTCATAGCGAAAGCGCGGGAAGGTGGCGCGCACCCAGATAAACAGGGTCACCACTACAAAGGTCTTTAAACCCAACCAGATCCAACCAGGAATCAAGTTGAGCAGCACACTGTCAATCGGCGGATACCAGCCACCCAAGAACATAATGGCAGCCAAACAGGAGATCAAAATCATGTTGGCGTATTCGGCCAGGAAGAACATGGCAAAAGCCATGCCGGAGTATTCCACCATGTGACCCGCCACGATTTCGGATTCGCCCTCCACCACGTCAAACGGATGGCGGTTGGTCTCAGCAATGCCTGAGATGATGTAGACCACGAAGATCGGCAGCAGTGGCAGCCAGTTCCACGACAAGAAGTTAAGGCCCATGCTGGCAAAGTAGCCTGTGCCCTGCCCCACCACGATATCAGTCATGTTCAGCGAAGCTGACACCATCAACACCACCACCAAGCAAAAGCCCATGGCAATCTCGTAGCTGACCATTTGCGCCGAGGCGCGCAGTGCACCAAGGAAAGCGTATTTGGAGTTAGATGCCCAGCCCGCAATGATCACGCCGTAGACTTCCATTGAGGTAATGGCCATGATGAACAGCAAACCCGCATTGATGTTGGCCAACGCAACTTCAGGGCCAAAGGGCACTACCGCCCAGGCCGCGAGCGCGGGCATGATGGTCATGATCGGGCCGATGAAGAACAAGCTTTTGTTGGCCGCGGCGGGCACAATAATTTCTTTTGTCAACAGCTTTAGTGCGTCAGCTATCGGCTGCAATAAGCCCAAGGGGCCTACGCGGTTGGGGCCGATGCGGATTTGCATCCAGCCAATGGCTTTGCGCTCCCACAGCGTAAGGTAGGCTACCAAGCCCATGATAGGCAGTACGACCAAAATGATTTTGATCAGGTTCCAAACCACGGGCCAGGCCATAGTGCCCCACCAGGGAGCGGCGATCAGGCCTTGGCCAAAGCCGTGTATCGCGTCGATCATGCTGGCACTCCTTGCGCGGCAGGTGCGGCTGCTGGAGCAGGCTTGGCGGTGGACGCTTTGGCATCCGCCGTCAGTTGCAGTGACGGAGCGCGGCGCACGATGCTGTCAAGCTGGTAGATGGCTGCGCTGGCTGGCTCGCTAGCTGGCACGTCCAAACGGATGGCAGCTTTAGTTGCATTACTCAGCTTATCAGCGGGCACGAGCTGTGTGTCCGCCTGGACCACTTTGACTAAAACGTCTTGCGAAGACTCAAAGTCAAAGCCTGGGACGCCCAGCATATTGCCCAGCACGCGCAACACTTTCCACGCAGGACGGGTATCGCCCAGTGGCTTGACTACACCATGGAAGCTCTGTACACGGCCTTCGGCGTTGATAAAAGTTCCGGCAGTCTCGCTGAACGGCGCGATAGGCAGCAATACATCACTGCAATCCATATTCGCCTTGAACGGACTGAGCGTCACGACCATGTCGGCTTGGAAGTCGGCATGGCTTGCACTGTCAAATTTAGGCTCGGTATTGAGCAAGATGGCAGCGCGCAATCCGCCTGCGAGCATCTGCGCGGCGTTCTTGCCGCCCTTTTGTGGCATTGCGCCAGCCAGCTGGGCGCCGACGGTGTTCGCCGCTTCGGTGAGGTAGCCCACCGTCGCGCCGGTTTGCTCGCCAATCCAATGGACCAAGGCCAGCAAAGACGATGCGTTCGCGTGGTGCGCTGCAGCGTTGCCCAAGAGCACGGCTTTGCGCTCACCACCAAGCAGTGACTTGGCAATGGCTTTGGCTGCGTCAGTTGCGTTACCGGCTGCAGGTGCGGGTACGCCTTTGTCTGCGGCGATGGCTGCAGCCACATCGGCCAATGCCTGTGCCCATTGCCCAGCGGGCAGAGTCATCACGTTGGCGACAGGCATGGCCCAGTCATAAACTACTGAATTAATAGCTGACACCGCACCACCCTTGCGGGCTGCCTGGCGAATACGCTGCGCAAACAGGGGATGGTCTTTGCGCAAATTGCTGCCCACCACCAGCACGCGCTGCAAGGTAGACAGGGACGCAATTGGCACGCCCAAGTAGCGCACGCCTTCGATGGCAGGGAACTCGGCGTTACGCAAACGGTAGTCAATATTGTCGCTTCCCAAGCCGCGCACCAGTGCGCCTGCCAGGTACAACTCCTCCACCGTGCTGTGCGGGCTGGCTAGCAGGCCGATAGACGCGGCGCTGTGGTCGGCTTTGATTTGCTTGAGCCCATTGGCCACGTATTCGAGCGCGGCTTGCCAGTCAACTTCTTTCCACACGCCGCCCTGCTTGAGCATGGGCCTGGTGAGGCGCTCGGGGCCGTTCAAAGCCTCGTAGCTGAAGCGGTCACGGTCAGCGATCCAGCATTCGTTCACCGCTTCGTTCTCTAGCGGCACCACACGCATCACTTGGTTGGCTTTGACTTGCACAATCAGATTCGCACCCGTCGAATCATGCGGGCTGACCGACTTACGTCGGCCCAGCTCCCACGTGCGGGCGCTATAGCGGAAGGGTTTACTCGTCAATGCTCCGACAGGACAAATGTCGATCATGTTGCCTGATAGCTCAGAGTCCACGGTATCACCCACCACGGTAGTGATCTCGGCATGCTCACCCCGGTGCAACATACCCAGCTCCATGATGCCGGAGACTTCTTGGCCAAAACGCACACAGCGGGTGCAGTGGATGCAGCGTGTCATCTCTTGCATGCTGATCAGCGGGCCTACGTCTTTGACAGCCACCACACGTTTTTCTTCTTCGTAGCGCGAACCGCTACCGCCATAGCCCACAGCCAAATCTTGCAACTGGCACTCACCACCCTGGTCGCAAATCGGGCAATCCAGTGGGTGGTTGATCAGCAAAAACTCCATCACGCTTTGCTGCGCCTTGATGGCTTTGTCGCTCTTGGTGCGCACAATCATGCCCTGACTCACCGGGGTGGCGCAAGCTGGCATAGGCTTGGGCATCTTCTCTACGTCCACCAGGCACATGCGGCAGTTAGCCGCGATGCTGAGCTTTTTGTGGTAACAAAAATGCGGAATATAGGTGCCTGCATTTTCAGCCGCATGCATGATCATGCTGCCTTCCAAGGCTTCTACTTTCTTACCGTCTAATTCAATTTCAACCATGTTGTTCTCTTGGCTTACGCTGCAACGGTGTAGGCTACAGAATGGGGGGCGGCTGGCACGGCGCTCTGGGCCTGGGCGGCATTGATCATCACTTCAAACTCATGCCTGAAATGCTTGATCATCGCGCGTACAGGCATAGCGGCTGCATCGCCCAGGGCGCAGATCGTGCGGCCTTGGATGTTGTCGGCCACAGAGTTGAGCAAGTCTAAATCGCTGGGCTTGCCGTGGCCTGTGTGGATGCGGTCTACCAGGCGCCAGAGCCAGCCTGTGCCTTCGCGGCAGGGGGTGCATTGGCCGCAGGATTCGTGCATGTAGAAGTAGCTCAAACGCTTGAGGCTTTCGACCATACAGCGAGTGTCGTCCATGACAATGACTGCACCCGAGCCGAGCATGGAGCCCGCCTTGGCAATCGAGTCGTAGTCCATCGTGCACTGCATCATGATGTCAGCAGGCAGCACGGGGGAGGACGAGCCGCCGGGAATCACGGCTTTGAGGGTGCGGCCTTTGCGCACGCCACCAGCCAGCTCCAGCAGCTTGCTGAATGGAGTACCCAACGGCACTTCGTAGTTGCCAGGCAACTCTACATCACCTGACACGGAATAAATTTTGGTTCCGCCGTTGTTCGGTTTGCCAATGGCCAAATACGCAGCACCACCGTTGTTGATGATCCACGGCACGGCCGCGAAGGTCTCGGTGTTATTGATCGTCGTGGGCTTGCCATACATGCCGAAGCTAGCGGGGAATGGGGGCTTGAAGCGTGGCTGGCCTTTTTTGCCTTCGAGTGATTCGAGCAAGGCCGTTTCTTCGCCGCAAATATATGCGCCAAAGCCGTGGAAAGCGTGCAATTGGAAGCTGAAGTTACTGCCCAGGATTTTGTCGCCCAACAGACCAGCAGCACGCGCTTCTTCCAGCGCTCCTTCAAACCGGTCGTAGGTTTTGAAGATTTCGCCGTGGATGTAGTTGTAGCCCACCGTGATACCCATGGCGTAGGCGGCAATCGCCATGCCCTCGATCACGATATGGGGGTTGAATTCTAGAATGTCACGGTCTTTGCAGGTGCCTGGCTCGCCTTCATCGGAGTTGCAGACCAAATACTTTTGACCAGGGAACTGGCGGGGCATAAAGCTCCACTTGAGGCCCGTAGGAAAGCCTGCTCCGCCACGGCCGCGCAAAGCAGACTCTTTCACGGTGGCAATCACCTGGTCTTGCGTCAGACCCGCTACTGCGCCTTCAGCCACGGGTGCACCGTCTTTGCCCAGAATTTTTCTCAAAGCCGCATAGCCGCCGCGCGCTACGTAGTCTTTCAAACGCCAATTGCTGCCGTTCAGATCTTTGAAAATTTGCGGCTCGATATGGCGGTCATGGAAACAGCTTTGTACACCTGTGGCCTGGAACTGAGCGAGAACTTGTTCGGCATTCATTATTTGGCTACCCTATTTCGCTTGACGTAAGCCGTCGATCAGCTGGTCGAGTTTGTCGTTGCTCATAAAACTGCACATGCTGCGGTCGTTCACGAGCATCACGGGCGAATCGGCGCAGGCACCCAGGCATTCGCTCTGCTGCACGGTGAACATACCGTCTTTGGTGGTGCCGCCCATCTCTACTTCGAGCTTGCTGCACAGGTGGTTCAAGGCTTTTTGCCCGTCACGCAGCTGGCAGGGCAGGTTGGTGCAGACGTTGAGCTTGTACTTGCCCACTGGCTGCTGGTTGTACATGTTGTAGAAGGTGGTGACTTCTTTGACCGCGATGGCGGGCATGCTGAGGTAGTCGCCCACCACCTGTTCAGCAGCAGCGTTTACCCAACCCTGCTCTTGCTGCACGATGGCCAAACAGGCCATCACAGCCGAAACTTTTTGGTCTGCGGGGTATTTGGCGACCTCTTTGGCAAAGCGCGTGCGCGTTGCATCAGTCAACACGTAAGGCGGTGTAGCGTGGGTGGCAACGGCGCTCATCGGTCAATCTCTCCGAAAACAATGTCCATGGTACCAATGATGGCGACCGCGTCGGCAATCATGTGGCCACGCGCCATCTCATCCAGCGCTGCGAGGTGCGCAAAGCCAGGGGCGCGAATCTTTAAACGGTAGGGCTTGTTGGCCCCATCGCTCACCATGTAGATACCAAACTCGCCTTTGGGGTGCTCCACTGCGGCATAGGCCTCGCCTTGCGGCACATGGAAGCCTTCGGTGAAGAGCTTGAAGTGGTGGATCAAGTCCTCCATATTGGTCTTCATACCTTCGCGCGATGGCGCGGCGACTTTATGGTTGCTGGTAATGACCGGGCCGGGATTCACGCGCAACCAGTCCACGCACTGCTTGATGATGCGGTTGCTCTGCGCCATCTCTTCCATGCGCACCAGGTAGCGGTCATAGCAGTCTCCGGTTTTGCCGACGGGGATGTCAAAGTCCATCTTGGCGTACACGTCGTAGGGCTGCTGCTTGCGCAGATCCCAGGCAATGCCCGAGCCGCGCAGCATTGGGCCTGTAAAGCCCATGTTCAACGCGCGTTCGGGTGTGACCACGCCAATACCCACGGTGCGCTGCTTCCAGATGCGGTTGTCCGTCAGCAAGGTGTGGTACTCGGCCAGGTTTTGCGGAAAACGCTGCGTGAAATCGTCAATGAAATCGAGCATGCTGCCTTGGCGGCCCTCATTGAGCTTGGCCAGCGCCTTGGCGTTTTTGATTTTGCTCACCTTGTACTGCGGCATGCTGTCGGGGAGGTCGCGGTACACGCCACCTGGCCGGAAGTAGGCGGCGTGCATACGTGCGCCCGAGACGGCTTCGTACAAATCAAACAGGTCCTCGCGCTCGCGGAAGGCGTACAAAAAAATCGTCATCGCGCCGCAGTCCAAGCCGTGGGCGCCTAGCCACAGCAGGTGGTTCAGCAGGCGGGTGATCTCGCTGAACATCACGCGGATATGCTGCGCGCGCTCGGGCACCTCGATGCCCATCATCTTCTCGATAGCCAAGCAGTACGCGTGCTCATTGCACATCATCGAGACATAGTCCAAGCGGTCCATATAGGGCAGGGACTGGATATAGGTTTTACTCTCGGCCAACTTTTCGGTGGCGCGGTGCAAGAGACCAATATGCGGATCGGCGCGTTGAATGACCTCGCCATCCAGCTCCAACACCAAGCGCAACACGCCGTGCGCCGCCGGGTGCTGGGGGCCAAAGTTAAGCGTGTAGTTTTTAATTTCTGCCATGGCTACACTGCCTTCGCCAATGCGGCTGCCGGGTTGATGCCGCCGTAGTTGTCTTCACGGATCACGCGCGGGGTGATCTCGCGCATCTCAATCGTTACGGGTTGGTAGATCACGCGTTTTTTCTCTGCGTCGTAGCGCATTTCGACATGGCCGTGGGTGGGGAAGTCTTTGCGGAAGGGATGGCCGATAAAGCCGTAGTCGGTCAAGATTCGGCGCAAATCGTTGTGACCTTCAAAAACGATGCCAAATAAATCGAAGCACTCGCGCTCAAACCAATTGGCCGAACCCCACACGCCGTTGACCGAGGCCACCACGGGCAGGTCGTCGTCGGCTGCAAATACTTTGAGCCGCACACGTTGGTTAAGCGACACCGAGAGCAGATGCGATACCACGCAGTAGCGCGGGCCGTCGTAGGCACCATCTTTGTATTCGGAATAGTCAACACCGCACAGGTCGATCAGCTGCTCAAACTTGCAACCTTCGGCGTCGCGCAAAATGGTGGCAGCCTCTTGGTAGTCGGCAGCCGAGACGATCACTTTAACTTCGCCCAAATCTACAGAAACGCGCTTGGCGCGGGCGCCCAAGGCGGCTTCGACAGCGGCTTTGGTGGTCTCAGGGTGTACTGCAAATGCGGTCATGTGATGCTCAAGCCCTGGCGATCGTCTGCGTGCGACGAATTTTCTGCTGCAACTGGATGATGCCGTAGAGCAAGGCTTCGGCGGTAGGCGGGCAACCAGGCACATACACGTCTACCGGCACAATGCGGTCACAGCCGCGCACCACCGAGTAGCTGTAATGGTAGTAGCCACCGCCGTTGGCGCACGAACCCATGGACAACACCCAGCGCGGCTCGGCCATCTGGTCGTACACCTTGCGCAATGCTGGGGCCATTTTGTTGCACAGCGTGCCAGCGACGATCATCAAATCAGACTGGCGCGGGCTGGGGCGAAAAACGATACCGAAGCGGTCCAGGTCGTAGCGGGCCGCACCAGCATGCATCATCTCTACCGCGCAGCAGGCCAGGCCAAAACTCATCGGCCAGAGCGAGCCGGTCTTGGCCCAGTTCACCACCGAGTCGTAGCTAGTCGTGGCAAAACCTTCTTTGAAAACACCTTCAATCATTGTGCTTGTCCTTATTCCCAGTCCAGGGCGCCTTTTTTCCATTCGTAGATAAAGCCTACGACCAGAATGCCCAGAAACATCATGACCGACCAGAAACCGACAATGCCAATGTCTTTAATGGCAGCAGCCCATGGGAAGAGGAAGGCGATTTCAAGGTCAAAAAGAATGAACAGAATGGCTACCAGGTAGTAGCGCACATCAAACTTCATGCGGGCGTCTTCAAAGGCTTCGAAGCCGCATTCGTAGGGGGAGTCTTTGGCCGCGTCGGCTCTGCGCGGGCCGAGAATGTAACCCAACACCTGGGGAACGATACCGACACCGATGCCGACCAAAATAAACAACAGTATCGGTAGGTATTGCTCGAGGTTCATGGCATCTGACTAGTGTCTTTATACCCACCCACACCATAGCGGGAAGGCGCTCATTGTATGCAGGGCTACCTGCTTGCGCAGGTAGCCCTATATTGGTGCCGACGGCGAGACTCGAACTCGCACAGCTTTCGCCACTACCACCTCAAGATAGCGTGTCTACCAATTCCACCACGACGGCTATTTTTTTAC
>JAYWHJ010000254.1:0-7651 GCA_043777795.1 Polaromonas sp.
CTACCGTCAGACAGCTTGGCTACCAGCCAGATGTCTTGGCTAATGCCCAAGCGGATGCGCGTGTCAAACCGGTAGCTAGCCTGAGAGGTGCCTAGCTTAATTTTGATCACCTGGGGCTGCGGGTTGTCGGGTGCAAATACCGCGAAAGATTCGATGGTGAGCCCAGCCGGCGCTTGCAGCCGAACGCCGATGGGAATGGCATTCCCAGATTCCGACAAGGGCTCCAGCTCCAGCTTGGCTCCGCCGGGTCGGAGCTTGAGTTGTTCAAGTGCTTTGGTATCCATGGTTCGGTGAGCTCAGTGAACTTTGGGGTGGGTTGGGTTGTACGGCGCCGCTGCCAATACTAGCGCAGAGTTTGCAGAGCGGCAAGCACATCGGTAACTTGTTGTGGCGTAAGCACTTGGCCGAAAGGCGGCATCATCGTGTTGGGGTTGATCTTGCGCGCATCCACTACCCACTGGCGCAACTGCGCAGCGTTGTAGCGCGTAGCCACATCGTCCAGTGCGGGGGCGAAGGTGCTTTGGATGCCCGTCTTCGCGCCCTTTTGATCGGGGATGGAATGGCAGGCTGCGCAGTTGCCCGAGCGCTGGTCGAACAGGATGCGCCAGCCTTGTTGCTCAGATGCGGGCGCGGTCTGCGCAGAAGGTACCGAAGGGGTTGGCTCTGCGACAGGTACCTGTGCACACGCCCCTAACAGCAAAGCCGTTCCCCACAGCACGGCGCGGGCTGCGCCCTGCCCTGCGCCAAGCTGGCGGAAAAGATTAAGCGAGTTGCAACTCCAAATCATGCAGCACTTTATAGCACGGCAACACTTTGGCCACACTGCTGTTAGGCTCGCGGCCTGCGCGGATGGCGGCGAAGAATTCGCGGTCTTGCAGCTCGATGCCATTCATGCTTACATCCATTTGGCTCACGTCGATTTTTTCGTCTTTGCCGTTGAACAAATCGTCATAGCGCGCGAGATACGTACCGGTGTCGCCGATGTAGCGGAAGTAGGTGCCCAGCGGGCCGTCATTGTTAAAGCTCAGGCTCAGTGTGCAGATAGCGCCATTAGCCGCTTTGAGCTGGATGCTCATGTCCATGGCAATACCCAACGCAGGATGGATGGGGCCTTGCAGGGCGTTGGCTTTCACGATGGGGCTGCCGCACTGGTAGGCAAACAAATCGACCGTGTGTGCGGCGTGGTGCCACAGCAAGTGGTCGGTCCAGCTGCGCGCCTGGCCCAGCGCGTTCATGTTAGTGCGTCGGAAAAAGTAGGTTTGTACGTCCATCTGCTGGATGTTGAACTTACCAGCTGCAATTTGCTTTTGCACATATTGATGGCTGGGGTTAAAGCGGCGGGTATGGCCGCACATGGCCACCAAGCCAGTTTGCTTTTGCACATCGATGACGGCCTGCGCATCCTTCCAGCTGTCGGACAGCGGAATTTCGACCTGCACATGTTTACCTGCCTGCATGCACTGGATGGTTTGCGCGGCGTGCATTTGCGTGGGGGTGCACAGGATGACAGCATCCACTTCTTTGAGTGCTAGGCTGTCGGCCAGGTTGGTCGTTACGTGTTTGATCCCGTATTTGGCCGCAACCTCTTGCGTCTTGGGCAACTCGCGGCCAATCAGCGAGACAACCTCCACGCCATCGATATTTTTAATGCCGTCGATATGTTTGATGCCGAAGGCACCTGCACCGGCGAGGGCGACTTTGATGGTCTTGCTCATTTCTGGTTCTCTAAAATTAAATGCCCTACCGCCGTGTTGGACGCTGGCACGTGATAAAAGCGGTGCGCTACTTTAGGCGCTTTGCCGCCATTCAAATCGGCAAGCGCGCCGCGTGCGGTGAGCCACATCACCAGCTCGATGCCTTCGCTGCCTGCCTCGCGCACATAGTTAATGTGCGGCATAGCGGCTTGCGCCTCTGGGTCTTTGATCATCAAGTCCATGAAGTTGGCATCAAACTCTTTGTTGATCAAGCCTGCGCGCGGACCTTGCAGCTGGTGGCTCATGCCACCCGTGCCCCATATTTGCACGTTCAAATCTTTGTCAAACGACTCGACGGCTTTGCGGATGGCCTTACCTAAATTGAGGCAGCGTTTGCCGGAGGGCACAGGGTACTGCACCACGTTAATGGCTATCGGTATCACCGGGCAGGGCCACTCGGTGGGCTGGCCGCACATCAGGGTGAGCGGCACGGTTAGGCCGTGGTCTACGTCCATCTTGTTGACGATGGTGAGGTCAAAGTCGTCTTGAATGACGGACTGCGTGATGTGCGCGGCCAGCTCGGGGTGGCCTGTCACCTTGGGCACGGGGCGCGGGCCCCAGCCTTCGTCGGCCACAGCGTATTCGGCTGCGCAACCGATAGCAAAGGTGGGAATCATCTCCAGGCTAAATGCGGTGGCGTGGTCGTTAAATACCAGCAAGATGACATCGGGTTTGTTGTCCTTGAGCCATTGCTTGGAATATTCATAGCCTTTAAACAATGGTTGCCAGTACGGCTCTTGCGTCTTACCCAAGTCAACAGCTGCGCCGATGGCGGGAACGTGGGATGTGAAAACACCTGCAGTAATACGTGCCATCTTAAGCGCTCGCTTTCTGTTGGGTTTTTCCTTGTGGTTGGCGCTTGGCTTGCGCATCACCGTTCTCGCCGACTACGCGGTTGCCTTCGATGCTACGGCCACCGCCAATCATCATGTTGCGGTATTCATCCTCAGTCATGCCGGTCATGCTGCCCGCCATTTGCTGAAAGCTGCGGCCATGCGTGGCACCGAGCTTGGCCAAAAAGTAGATGTTGCCGCCCAGCGAAATGGCCTTGTTCAAGTCCACATCCAGCACGGCCTGCTTTTGCGCCTCGGTCATCGGCCATTCATCTAAATACTTGCGCTGATCAGCCTTGAAACGCTCGCGATTTTCATGCTTCATGAGCGACATGCAAAACTGATTCAAATGGTAGCCCGCGCGCGATTGGTCCATGTCAAACATGGTAGTGCCTGGCACATTGAGGTAGGGTTTTTCTAGGGACATGCTTAGCTCCAATACAGTCTGGTTGGATTGTCCACCAATAGTTTTTGTTGCAGCTCCTTGGTCGTGGCAATCTGCGCAATAAAGTCCACCAGCAAACCATCATCGGGCATATGGTTTTTCAGATTGGGGTGCGGCCAATCGGTACCCCAGAGCACGCGGTCGGGGAAGGACTCGACCAGCTTTTTGGCAAACGGCACTACGTCTTGGTAAGCGCGCTGCTCGCCGTTTAGCGCGGCAGGACCAGTGGTGCTCAGACGCTCGGGGCAGGTCACCTTGCTCCAGATGTTTTTGTGCTCGCGCATCATCTTCAAGAACAGCGCAAACTCGGGGCCGTCCACGGGCTTGGTGGTGTCGGGGCGACCCATGTGGTCTACCACTACCGTGGTGGGCAAGGCGGTGAAAAAGTCGTAGAGTTCGGGCAGGTCCACCGCCTCAAAATAAATTACCACATGCCAACCCAGTGGGGCGATACGGTTGGCGATCTCTAGCAGCACATCACGCGGGGTGAAGTCGGCCAGGCGCTTGACGAAGTTAAAGCGCGTGCCGCGCACTCCTGCTGCGTGCAGGGCGTGCAGGTCGGCATCGGTCACGTCACGGCTGACGGTGGCTACGCCGCGTGCTTTATTGTTGGAAGCGTTGAGGGCATCGACCAAGGCGCGGTTGTCGCTGCCGTGGCAGGTGGCTTGCACGATGACGTTTTTATCAAAACCCAGGTGGTCACGCAGCGCAAAGAGCTGTTCTTTGCTGGCATCGCAAGGCGTGTATTTGCGCTCAGGCGCGTAGGGGAATTTGTCGCTGGGGCCAAATACATGGCAGTGCGCGTCGACCGCGCCTGCGGGGAGTTTGAAGCTGGGTGTGCTTGGACCGGTGTACCAGTCTAGCCAGCCGGGGGTTTTGGTGAATTGCATGGCTTTCGTTTCTGAATAGTTTTTTTGGAAATAAGTTGGCCTGCGATTGCGTTTGCATTCGCATGGCAAGAAGCTAACTCCGAGGCTGTGCCCGCCCTGGCACTTGGTGTGGACGGCTGCGCAGCTGAGTACACCGCCGACCTGATCCGGTACAAGACTGAGCACGTTTTCTAGCCCTCAATCAATGTATTTCAGCCCCGCCTTTGCCAGCGGTTCGCGCATGTTGTACATATCCAGCCCCAGCACCCCAGAAGCGAGTTTGGCACGCTTGTTGGCCTCTAGTTCCTCGCGCGCTTCTGCTGCGTCTGCTACTTTTTGCGCATCGGTAGCGGGCACCACCACCACGCCGTCGTCGTCGGCTATCACCACGTCACCAGGGTTCACGTTCACGCCTGCGCACACCACGGGGATGTTGACCGAGCCCAAGGTAGATTTGATCGTGCCCTTGGCGTGGATGGCGCGGGAGAACACGGGGAAGTTCATGGCGGTAAGGTCTTTGATGTCGCGCACGCCCGTGTCGCTCACCAGGCCCACGCAGCCGCGTGCGATGAAGGACGTAGCTAGCAGGTCGCCAAACATGCCGTCGTTGTTCTCCGACGTACAGGCCAGCACCACGACATCGCCCGGTTGGATCTGCTCGGCCACAACGTGCAGCATCCAGTTGTCTCCCGGGTGTGTCAACACCGTGACTGCCGTCCCGCAGGCACGCGCGCCTGTAAAGATGGGGCGCAGGTAGGGCTTCATCAGCCCTACGCGGCCTTGCGCTTCGTGGATAGTGGCTACGCCGAATTTGCTGAGTTTGTCGACCGCTGCTTTGTTGGCGCGGGTGATGTTGCGTTTAACAATTCCGAGGGTGGTCATGTCATAGTCCTTTGAATTTCAGTGCCTTGTCCAAACGCGGAAACACGCGGCGCGTGTTGCCTTCGTAGATCTGGTATTTTTGCTGCGCGTTCAGTTGGGTGGAGCCTTCGATGTAACGCTTGGTATCGTCGTAGTAATTGCCCGTCTCAGGGTCAATGCCGCGCACGGCGCCGATCATCTCGCTGGCAAAAAGGATGTTGTCCACGGGGATGACCTTGGTTAACAGGTCAATGCCGGGCTGGTGGTAGACGCAGGTGTCAAAGAAAATGTTGTAGAGCAAGTGGTCTTTGAGCAAAGGCTTTTTTAATTCTTGCGCGAGGCCACGAAAGCGCCCCCAGTGGTAGGGCACTGCGCCGCCACCGTGCGGAATAATGAATTTCAACGTGGGAAACTCTTTGAATAAATCGCTGGTGAGGCACTGCATGAAAGCGGTAGTGTCAGCATTCAAATAATGTGCGCCGGTGGTATGAAAGCAGCTGTTGCAGCTGGTGCTCACATGGACCATGGCGGGGATGTCGTACTCCACCATCTTTTCGTAAATGGGGTACCAGTGCTTGTCGGATAGTGGTGGCGATGTCCAGTGGCCGCCAGATGGGTCAGGGTTCAGGTTAATGCCCACGTTGCCGTACTGCTCTACGCATTTCACCAGCTCAGGGATACAAGTTTTGGGATCCACACCCGGGGACTGGGGCAACATGGCGACGGGGACGAAGCTGTCGGGGAAAAGCTGACTGACGCGATAGCACAACTCATTGCAGATAGCTGCCCAAGTGCTTGAGACGTTGAAGTCGCCAATGTGGTGCGCCATGAAAGAGGCGCGGGGCGAGAAGATGGTCAGGTCAGAGCCGCGCTCTTTCATCAAGCGCAGTTGGTTCAGCTCGATGGTTTCGCGCAGTTCGTCGTCGCTGATTTTCAGGTCGGCAACTTTGGGCATCATCGCCACGTCTTTGATGCCCGCGATTTGCGCGTTGCGCCAGGTCTCCAGCGCCTTGGGTGCCGTGGTGTAGTGGCCGTGGCAGTCGATGATGAGGGGTTTCGTTTGGCTCATAATTTTTGCTTTGAAAGGATGTAACTAGATCGATAGATATAAAGCAAAAGGAATGCTTTAAGCGAGCGGGATCATGCCCTGCGCCAGCTTGGTGGCAGCAGTTTCTGGCGCGTTCAAAAAGTTTAAAAATGCCTGCACCGCCTTGACACGCTCAGGCGCCAAACCCACAGCAATGCCCGCAGAAAAGGTAGTGATAAACGCCGCGCCTTCCGGCAAATTGCCGACCACGGTGATACCCGGCACGCCCAGCATTTCGCTCAGTTGTTGAAAGCCCAGTGCTACCTGCCCGCTAGCGACCAAGCTGCCCACAGGCTGGCCGGGCGGTGGCACGATGAGTTTGCTTTGCATCGCCTGTGCCATGCCCCATTGCTCAAACATCTTGGCTAAATAATTGCCGCTCGGGCCTGTGGAATAGCTGATGCTAGGCGCGGCCAGTAAAGCAACTTTCAGCGCAGCAGGCGTGCTGATGTCGGGCTGCGTGGCAGCGCTAGGTATGGCCACCGCCACGGGCGACTGCACCCAGTCCACCCGACTCCCAGGCTGCACATGGCCGGAGGTGATCAAACGCTCTATCGCGTCGCTGGCCAGTAGCACCACATCCAGCGCCTCGCCCGCTTGCACGCGCTTGGCGGCGTCTACCCCGCCGACAGACTCAACCTGCACGGCGTGGCCGCTACGCTGTACATAAGCAGTGCACAGCTTGGCCAGCAAAGCCTTGGTGGCCATGGAGGAGATGCCGCGCAGTGGTGTTGAAGTGGTTTGCATAGATCAGTTAACGGGTCAAAATCATCACGGCCTATTGTCTTGCCTGCCGTGCCCAGACAAAACCCAAAGTCCCCTAGCTGCTAGAACAAATACGTATAGCCAAACCTCAGTTATGTGAATAAACTAAGGTAATGGATCTCAAGCAAATCGAGTATTTTGTGCGTGTAGCCGAGCTGGGCAGCTTTACCCGCGCTTCGGTCATGCTCAACATTGCCCAGCCCGCATTGTCGCGCCAAGTGCGTTTGCTGGAAGTGGAGTTGCGGCAAAACCTGCTGGTACGCAACGGCAGGGGGGCTACACCCACAGAGGCCGGCAAAATGCTGTTGGAACACGGCAGAGGCATTTTGCACCAGGTGGCGCGCGCGCGCGAAGACCTGGGCCGGGTGCGCGGTGGGCTGGCAGGCCGCGTAGCAGTGGGCATGCCCACCAGCGTCGCCAAAGTGCTCGCCGTGCCGCTGATTCGCGCCTTCAAGCTGCGCATGCCCGAGGCTACTTTGTCTATCAGCGAGGGCCTGTCGGTGGCCTTGAGCGACTCGCTGGCTGTGGGCCGCCTGGACATTGCCCTGCTGTACAACCCCCTGCCCGCCCCCGACTTGGAGTTGACCGAGCTACTGGAAGAAGACATGGTGCTGGTGCAAAACGAAACCCAGCGCAGCAAAGAAGGCCTGCCCATCACGGTGCGGGAGCTGGCCTCTGTGCCCCTGGTCATCGCCACCCGCCCCAACGCACTGCGCACTTTGGTAGAAACCGAGATTGGCGCGGTGGGCAAACGCCCCAGCATCGCGCTGGAGATAGACGGTGTGGCCGTCATTTTGGACCTAGTGGCAGACAACGCAGGCTCGGCCATCTTGCCGGCCAACGCGGTGCGTACCAGCGCGCAGCCAGCGAGATACTGCATGCGCCCCATCAGCGGCTTGCGCAGCCGCCTGTGCCTGGCCACCAGCGCCCAACGCCCGGCCACCCTCACCCAGCGCGCCATGCAGGAGCTGATCAGCGAGTTAGTCCAACAGTATTTTTAGCAGCTAGCCGCCCATTCGGGCTGATGGGCGCAGGCC
>JAYWHJ010000255.1:0-7642 GCA_043777795.1 Polaromonas sp.
CCCAGCAAGTCGAGCGCCCCGAGCCTTTGGTAGCCCCACTCAAGCAGGGCCAGCTGGTGGGCAAGCTCAAAGTCAGCGTGGCTGGGCAGGCTTATGCCGAAGTGCCCTTGGTAGCGCTAGAGTCTGTGGCGCAAGCGGGCTGGTTTGGGCGCACCTGGGACGCTATGCGTTTATGGATCAAGTGAGGTGATGGCGACGTTGCAAGAGCGCCATCTACCGAGGCCACCTTGCAGCCGCGGGCGCTTTTGGCCAAGACAGGCGCTCCGTATTTCATAGCTATTCCCGCTTCGATCTATTGGCCTGCAGCCCGATTGGCATTTGAAAATCCAACTGCCGAACCAGTAAATTTGCGTTTTGCGTTTTGCGCTTTGCGATCGATTTTCAGACTACCGAGCTGTCCCAACCCGCTCAAAACGACTGTTATCACCGAATTTTAGGATATCAATCGGCCTACAGCGGAATAAAAAATTGCGGGAGCAGCTACTATTTTTATAGTGACTACTTCACCCCAAATGCTTGCCCACAATCCCGGCAATCTCAAACATCGTCACCTGGGCTTTGCCAAAAACCGGCAGCAGCTTGGCGTCGGCGTTGATGCTGCGCTTGTCTTTGGCGTCTTGCAAGTTGTTGGCCTTGATGTAGTCCCACAGCTTTTTAATCACCTGTGACCGCGCGATTGGCTCGGCGCCAATCACTGCAGCCAAAGCTGCGCTAGGGGTAGCGCCGCTGGCTGGTGCGGCGCGCGGTTTGCGCGGCGCGGCGGCCTTGGCTGGAGCTTTCTTGGCGGCCACCTTGCTGGCCGGTTTAACCGTTTTAGCAGCCGCTTTTTTGGCTGCAGCCGTACCGGTCTTCGCGGCTACTTTCTTGGCCGCAGGTGCGCCCGCTGCCGTTTTGCGCGGCGGGAACTTGCTGGTGCGCGGCTCAAACTCAAAGCTCACTTTGCCTTCTTCTTTGTTCCAGGCCAGGAAGGCCTTGAAGCTACGCCGCGTGCGCATGGAGACAAACTTGTCCAGCAAATCGGTCTTGCCGGTCTCCAGCAGCTTGGTCATTTGCTCGCGCTCGACAGGCTGCTGCAAGATCACCTGACCACTCTTGAAATCACAGCTTGGGGTGGGTTGCGCGTCAGTGGGTACTGACTTTTCGCACACATAGCTCTTGCCAAACTCAAGCACTTGGCTGCCGCATTTGGGGCACGCGCCCAGGGACACTTTGCCCGACAAGTCCACAATTTCGCCGGACTCGGCCGCCTTGGCATCTTCGCCGAAGTCAAATTCGAGCTTCCAGTTTTTCTCTTCTTCGTTGTATTTGAGGGCAATGTCGGCCACAAATGGCCAGCCTGCCTTGGAGCGAAAGCCTTCCAGTGGGCCGATTTTTTTGTCGCGCAAAAACTGCTCGACCTCGGCAGGCTCAAAGGTGCGGCCAGCGGGGGTTTTGCCAAAGCTAAAGCCGCAGCCTTCCGGCGCGCCAGCTTTGCCTGTACAGGTGTAGCGGCGGTAGTTTTCTTTGACGATGCCCCCGCAGTTGGGGCACGGGGTTTGCAAAGTGGCGTAGTCGCCGGGCACGGTGTCGCGGTCGTATTCTTTGGCTTTTTTGACGATTTTTTCCGTCATGGCGTTGATCTCGGCCATGAAGGTTTCGCGGCTCATTTGGCCTTTTTCCATGAGCGCCAGCTTGTGTTCCCACTCGCCGGTCAGCGCGGGCGTGGACAGCTCTTCTACGCCCAGACCGCGCAAGAGCGTCATGAGCTGGAAGGCCTTGGCCGTGGGAATCAGTTCGCGGCCTTCGCGCAGAATGTATTTTTCGTTCAGCAAACCTTCGATGGTGGCGGCGCGGGTGGCGGGCGTGCCCAAGCCTTTTTCCTGCATAGCTTCGCGCAGTTCGTCATCTTCTACCAGCTTGCCTGCGCCTTCCATCGCGCCGAGCAAAGTGGCCTCAGAGTAGCGCGCGGGGGGGCGGGTTTTCAGGCCTTTGGCTTCAATCACTTCATTGCGCACCATCTCTCCGGGCTTTACGGCCACCAGCTGCTGGCCTTTTTCGCCCTCTTTGGCGTCGGCCACTTCGTCCGCGGCTTCTTTGCCGTAGATGGCTAACCAGCCCGGCTTGACCAGCACCTTGCCTTCGGTTTTGAAAGCATGATTGGCCGCAGTAGTAATCCGCGTGGTGACTTGGTATTCGGCGCTCGGGTAGAACACCGCCATGAAACGGCGCACCACCAAGGTGTACAGCTTGTGCTCTGCTTCCGATAGCCCGCTAGGCGCTTGCAGCGTGGGGATAATTGCAAAGTGGTCTGATACCTTGGCGTTGTCAAAAATACGCTTGCTGGGCTTGATGTAGCCATTGTTCAGCGCGACCAGTGCATGCGGCTCCAAGTGCTTGTGGCCGCTGTCGGCCAGCATTTCAAAGGTCTTTTTCACCACCGGCAAGTAGTCTTCAGGCAGCGCGCGCGAATCGGTACGCGGGTAGGTCAGGGCCTTGTGCCGTTCGTACAGCGACTGGGCAATTTGCAGCGTGGTCTTGGCGCTAAAGCCAAACTTGCCGTTGGCCTCGCGTTGCAGGCTGGTCAAATCGAACAGCAAGGGGCTGGCCTGCGTGGTGGGCTTGCTCTCTTCGGTCACCGTGGCTTGTTTGCCTTTGACGGCATTGACAATCGCCTGCGCATCGCTCTCGCTCCATACGCGGTCTGCTTTCGCCTCAGCATCTTCGCCCTTCTTCCACTTCGGGTCAAACCACTTGGCCGGGTACTCGCCCGCCTCGCTCAAAAAGCTGGCGTGGATCTCCCAGTAGTCGCGAAAGATATGCTTGCGGATCTGCTCTTCGCGCTCCACCATCACGGCCAGCGTGGGGGTTTGCACCCGGCCGACGGTGGTTAAAAAGAAACCGCCGTCGCGCGAATTAAACGCCGTCATGGCGCGGGTGCCGTTGATGCCCACCAGCCAGTCCGCTTCGGAGCGGCTGCGCGCGGCGTCTGCCAGCGGCAGCATTTGCTTGTCGCTGCGCAAGGTGTCAAAGCCGTCGCGGATGGCTTGCGGGGTCATGCTCTGCAGCCACAGGCGGGTGATGGGCTTGCCCAAGGGCACATACTTGCCACCCTTATTGCCACCGGCATACTGCTCAATCAAACGGAAAATCAGCTCGCCCTCACGGCCCGCGTCGCAGGCGTTGACGATGTTGCCCACGTCTTTGCGCTTGGCCAGTTTCACCACCGCGTTCAAGCGCGTCTTGGTTTTGTCTACGGGCTTTAAGTCAAAGTATGGCGGAATAACGGGCAGATTGGCAAAGCTCCACTTGCCGCGCTTCACGTCAAACTCCTCCGGTGCCTGGATCTCCACCAAGTGGCCCACGGCAGAGCTGACGATATGGGTGTCGCTTTCAAAATACTCGTCGTGCTTCTCGAACTTGCCCACATTCGGGGTCAAGGCTCGCACGATGTCTTGGGCCACAGACGGCTTTTCGGCAATGATTAAGGTTTTCATATCCACATTTTCGCTCTAATTACATAGCACCCACTACAATGCAGGTCACGCGCACGCACATGCGCGCACCCCCGCAGGCGCACACGCACACGCGCGCCCGCCCATGATTCACCATACCAAATTTTTCGGGCCATGCCAAAAACCTCTGCCAAAGCTGAAAAAATCAGTGAAAACAACAAGGCCTTAAAAGCCCCCGGTAAAGCCCCGAAAGCCACCTCCTCCGTAGACGAGAAAGCCCTTGCCAAGGCCGCCAAACTGGCCAAACGCAAGGCTAAGCTCGATGCCCTGATACCGCCAGGGGACTTTATCAAAACCCGCAAATCAGGGGTGCACGGCAAAGGCATGTTTGCCATTGCCCCGATCGCAGAAGGCCAGCACCTGATCGAATACATCGGCGAGCGCATTGACTGGCAAACGGCTTTGGATCGCCACCCACACGACCCCAAGCAGCCCAACCACACGTTTTACTTTTCGCTGGAAGATGGCCGCTGTATCGATGCCAAAGTAGGCGGCAACGACAGCCGCTGGATCAACCATAGCTGCAAGCCCAACTGCGAAGCCGACGAGCTGCATGGCCGCGTATTCATTAAAGCCCTGCGCAATATCGACGAAGGCGAAGAGCTGTTCTACAACTATGGCCTGGTGATCGACGAGAAGTACACCAAAAAACTCAAGGCCGAATACGCCTGCTGGTGCGGCGCCAAAAAGTGCCGTGGCACCATGTTGGCACCCAAGAAGAAGGACTAGCTTTGCAGCATGGCTTTTTGGGCAGCGCTGAGACCATCTGGCAAGCCGTGATGGCCATGGGCCTGCCCAGCCTGGCAGGCTTTAGCGTGGAGGTGTTGCCCGAGATCGACTCGACCAACACTGAGCTGATGCGCCGCGCCCGCGCCGGCCACACCGAACCTACTTTGCTGGTGGCCGAGCAGCAAAGCGCCGGGCGTGGCCGCCTTGGGCGTAACTGGGCCTCCGAGCCTGGCATTTCCCTGACCTTTTCCCTCGGTGTGCTGCTGCAGCCCCTCGCCTGGGATGGCTTGTCGCTGGCGGTGGGCCTGAGCGTGGCCACCAGTTTGCATGCGGATATTCAGCTCAAATGGCCCAACGACCTGTGGGTGCAAGACCGCAAACTGGCCGGGATTTTGATTGAGACGGCGGCGACCGCTGGCAATGCCGGGCCGCGCTACGCCGTCATCGGCATTGGCATCAATATCGCGGCCCGGCCCTCAGAAGGTCTGTCTACGCCCCCTGCCCACCTGCAAGCCCTGCTGCCCCACACCAGCGCCGCGCACGCCCTGCAAAGCGTGGCTGCGCCCCTGCTGCGCGATGTTTTGCAGTTTGAGCGGGACGGTTTTGCCCCGTTTGCCCCGCGCTTTGCGGCGCGCGATGCCTTGCTGAGCCGTGAAGTGCATTTGAGCGACGGTATGCAAGGCACCGCCCAAGGGGTAGACGGGCGCGGCGCCTTGCGGGTACACACCATGCAGGGCTTGCAGTATGTCAGCAGCTCTGAGGTCAGCGTGCGGCCAGCGCCAGCGGGTGGCCTGTAACATACGGCCTGTAACGCCTCTTTTACTTATGCTGCGATTTTTCGTCATTCTGCTCTTGCTGGCCAACGGGGCCTACTTTGCTTGGTCGCACGGCCATTTGGCCGTGTTGGGCTTGGCCCCGGTATCGCAAAGCGAGCCTGGCCGCATGCAAGCGCAAATCAGGCCAGAAGCCCTGCGCCTGTTGGGTACCAACGAAGTACGGCGTATTGAAATAGCCGCTGCAGCGCCACAACCCCCTGCGCCCAAGCCGCCCGAGTGCCTGCAAAGCACCCTGCTCAATGAAAAGCTGGCCCAAGCTGTGCGTGCGGCTGCCCAGGCCCTGCCCAATGGAAGCTGGGCAATAGAGGGCGCCGAGGAACCCGCCCGCTGGATCGTCTACATGGGCAAATACACTGCGCCCGACGTTCTGGCCAAAAAGAAGTCTGAGTTGCGCCAGTTGGGCGTGGACTACGAGCCTCTGCAAACCGCCAGCCTTGAGCCTGGCATCTCCTTGGGCGGCCACTCTACCCAAGCCCAGGCTAACGGCGAACTGGCCGACCTGAACAAGCGCGGCGTACGCACCGCCAAGGTGGTGCAAGAACGGCCACCGGTCAAAGGCCAAGTACTGCGATTGCCAGCGGTGGACGATGCCCTGCGCGGGCAGCTCGACGGTGTGCGTACGGCTTTGGGTAGCGCGCTGCTGCGGTCCTGCAAAGGATGACATTGCCAAGCCAAACTGGGGCTAGTCGTCCATTTCCCCGCCCACTACGCGCCGAATCACATCGGGCGCAAAGCCTCGACTGGCCAGAAAACGCATTTGCTTCATGCGGTCGGCATCGGCGACAGATGCACCGAACTTCTTGCGCCATACCTCGGCTGCGCGCTCATGCTCGGTGGCTTTGAGTGCGGTGGCGGCTTGGGCTACTGCTTGGGCATCGACACCTTTGGCTTTGAGCTCTTGCACCACGCGGGCGGTGCCCAGCTTGGCACCACGCCGGTAGGCTAGGGAGTCGGCGACGCGCTGCTCGTTGATGAAGCCTTTAGCGGTCAGCTCGTCCAAAATCTTGGCCAGCGCGCCTTCTTCGGTCTCAAAACTGGCCAGCTTGCGCGTAAGCTCGGCGCGCGAGTGTTCGCGTGCAGCCAGCGCGCGCAGGGCGCGGCCTTTGAGGCTTAAGGTGGCGGTGGACAGCATGGGTGGATCATTTGAGCGCCGCAGCCTCCATAGGAGCACTATTTATTTAATAGCTGCTCCCGCAATATTTCATTGCGCTAGAGACCCATTAGGCATGTAATTTTGATTACTTGGACTTCGCGTCTGTACCGTCCACCGCAATCAGTGGGATGCTCAGCGACTCGCGCACTTTGTTTTCGATCTCGATGGCCAGTGCCGGGTTCTCGCGCAAAAACTCGCGGGAGTTGTCGCGGCCTTGGCCGATTTTCTCGCCCTTGTAGGCATACCAGGCACCGGATTTCTCGATCACCTTGGCGTTCACCGCCATGTCGATGATCTCGCCGTGGCGGCTGATGCCCTCGCCAAACAAAATATCAAACTCAGCGGTCTTGAACGGCGGGGCGACTTTGTTCTTCACCACCTTGACTTTGGTCTCGTTGCCAATGGCTTCTTCGCCGCGTTTGATGGTGCCGGTGCGGCGAATGTCCAGGCGCACCGAGGCGTAGAACTTGAGCGCGTTGCCGCCAGTGGTGGTCTCAGGGCTGCCAAACATCACGCCAATTTTCATGCGGATCTGGTTGATGAAAATCACCATGCAGTTGGACTTTTTGATGTGCGCTGTCAATTTACGTAGCGCCTGGCTCATCAAACGCGCTTGCAGGCCGGGGAGTGAATCGCCCATCTCGCCTTCCAGCTCGGCCTTGGGGGTCAGGGCGGCGACCGAGTCCACCACAATCAAATCGACCGCGCCCGAGCGCACCAGACTATCGACAATCTCCAGCGCTTGCTCGCCAGTGTCGGGCTGGCTGATGAGCAGGTCTTGCAGATTGACACCCAGGTTTTGCGCGTACTGGATGTCCAGCGCATGCTCGGCGTCCACAAAAGCACAGGTGCCTGACAGCTTTTGCATCTCGGCAATCACCTGCAAAGTCAGCGTAGTTTTGCCCGATGATTCTGGGCCGTAAATCTCGATCACACGTCCGCGTGGCAGGCCACCTACGCCCAGGGCGACGTCCAGGCCCAACGAGCCGGTGGAGACCACCTGGATCTCTTCAATCACCTCGCCCTCGCCCAAACGCATGATGGTGCCCTTGCCAAATTGCTTCTCAATTTGCGCCAAAGCCGCCTGCAGGGCTTTGGACTTTTCGGTGTTGGCGGCGCTGGCCACATCGATTTTGCTGTTCTTGGCGGGTGCGGCGGCTTCGATCTTGCTGCCTTTAACTTGTGCGTCCATGGTGGTTTTCTTTCAATAAAATCAATAGGTTAGAAAATTTAATTGCACTTGCTTTTAACTACAGCCTGTGTGCATAACCAGTAATGTAAATGCAGTTGATGTGCTGCGCAATAGATTTTTTAGTCAGTTTGCCTGATTAAAATAAGGCCATGTCACCTAGCACAACCCCCGCGCAATCGATTGCGACAACCCAGCCCTTGGGCAGCTGGCGGCAGTCGCATTTGGGGCGCTTGTTGGGCGA
>JAYWHJ010000256.1:0-2753 GCA_043777795.1 Polaromonas sp.
CCGGCGTAATTGCAGCGCTCATGCCGCATCTGCTACCGTTTTTGGCACAACATTCAGTTGCGCCAGTCCATGCGCAGTGAGTACATCGGCATGAAAGACTCCTCTATGCCAGTTAACCAACCGCAGCATTCTCAGCTAGGCAAGTCCAGCGCCTACATCGACCAGTACGATGCATCGCTTCTCTACCCGATTGCGCGGCAGACCAAGCGCGGCGAGCTGGGCATTGCTGGCACCCTGCCCTTCATGGGCGCTGACTTGTGGACGGCCTACGAGCTGAGCTGGCTGAACCTGCGCGGTAAACCGCAAGTGGCCTTGGCCCACATCACCGTGCCGTGTGAGACGCCCTGCATTGTCGAGAGCAAAAGCTTCAAGCTCTACCTCAACAGTTTTAACAACACCCGGTTTGACACCATCGACGCGGTGCGCGAGCGCATCGCCGTGGACGTGGGCACCGCAGCCTGGGCCAAAGAGGGCCGGGTGGGCGTGCGCCTGATTGCACCTGAGCTGTTTGGACGCGAAAAAGTGGCCGAACTGGAAGGCACTCTGCTCGATCGTCTGGACCTGGACTGCGAGCACTACTCGCCTGCGCCCGAGCTGCTCAGCGCCCAATTTGATGAGCAACCGGTGACTGAGGTGCTGCTAAGCCATCTGCTCAAAAGCAATTGCCTGGTGACCAACCAGCCCGATTGGGGCAGTGTGCAGGTAAGCTACAGCGGGCCCCAAATTGACGAAGCTGGTTTGCTACGTTACATCGTGAGTTTTCGCAACCACAACGAGTTTCACGAGCAATGCGTAGAACGCATCTACACCGACATCATGGCGCGCTGCAAGCCCACCAAGCTGGCGGTGTACGCCCGCTACACGCGCCGGGGTGGCCTGGACATCAACCCCTGGCGCACCAGCCACCCTCAGGCCATGCCGCCCAATGTGCGCAGCGCGCGGCAATAGCTGCCAAGCGACAGATTAAAAAATCTGCCAGCTGATCCAGTAGGCCGCTGCAGCTACAAAAGCAGACGCGGGAATGGTGAACACCCAAGCCCACACGATGTTGCCCGCTACACCCCAGCGTACCGCGCTCATGCGGTGGGTACTGCCCACACCGACGATGGCGCCCGTGATGGTATGCGTCGTGGACACCGGAATGCCCATCGCCGTGGCGGTAAACAGCGTAATTGCGCCCCCCGTCTCTGCGCAAAAACCTCCGACAGGTTTAAGCTTGGTAATCTTTTGCCCCATGGTTTTGACAATCCGCCAGCCGCCAAACATGGTGCCTAAGCCAATAGTGATGTAGCAGGCGATCACAACCCAGCCTGGTAGATGGTCTTTGGTGGCCATCATCCAGGTGGGCAGGCCTTGCACACCTGCCGTAGTGGCCGCAATCAGCAGCAGCCAGATGATGCCTGCGGTCTTTTGTGCATCATTGCCACCGTGGCCCAGGCTGTAGGCAGCGGCAGAGACCAACTGCAAGCGGCGAAACCAGCGGTCGGTGTTGGACGGTTTGGCGCGCCGGCAAATCCAGGCCACGAGTACCATCATGAGCGAGCCCAGCACAAAGCCCAAAAATGGCGAGATGAAAATAAACGCCACAATCTTGAGCACCCCGGTCGCTATCAGGGCGCTGGCACCGGCCTTGGCAATCACCGCACCCACAATGCCACCAATCAGCGCATGCGATGAGCTGCTGGGAATACCGTAATACCAGGTGATGATGTTCCAGGTTATAGCGCCAATCAAGGCCCCAAAAATTACATGCATGTCCACTACGTTGGGTAGCACAATGCCCTTGCCAATGGTGGCCGCCACACTGAGGTGGAAGACGAAATAGGCGACAAAGTTAAAGAATGCAGCAAACACCACGGCCTGTCCCGTGCGCAACACGCCGGTAGACACCACAGTGGCGATGGAATTGGCGGCATCGTGAAAGCCGTTCATGTAGTCAAAGGCCAAAGCCAGAAACAGCAGCATAAAGACAACCCAGAGGGCAGTTTGAGCGGTAGCCATAGTGATGTGCTCGCTATGGGTGTTAGGAGTTCTCGAGGATCACGCCCTCAATCAGGTTAGCCACGTCTTCGCATTTGTCGGTGATTGTCTCCAGCAGCTCGTACACCGCTTTGAGTTTGATCAATTCGCGCACATCCGGTTCCTCACGAAACAACTTGCTCATGGCGCTGCGCATCACGCGATCGGCATCAGACTCCAACCGGTCAATCTCTTCGCAGGTTTTCAGCGCCGCTTCGGCCGAGCTTTTTTCGCTGATGGAGCCCAGCAACTTGACGGCTGCGGCCAGGCGCTCGCAGCACTTCACGCTGATGTCGGTCAGGCGCTTGATGTCTTCGGTCATGAACTTCACGTCGTACAGGGCCATCGTCTCAGCCGAGTCCTGAATCAAGTCGGCCACGTCGTCCATGGTGTTGATGAGATTGTGGATCTGCTCGCGGTCTATCGGCGTGATAAACGTTTGGTGCAGCATCTTGTTTACATCGTGCGTCACGCGGTCAGCAGCGCGCTCAGCATTGTCCACATCGCGGTTGTATTGCTCGCGCAAATGGGGGTCGCTGTAATTTGCTACCAAGCTGGAGAATGCCCGCGCCGCTTCGACGATGCGGTCGGCATGCTGGTTGAACATTTCAAAGAAGTTGCCTTCGCGGGGGAGGAATTTACGAAAAAGCATGGGCACCCTTACAAATATGACAACCGTGTGACGGTTTTCCTAATTTTACGCGAGGCAGGGTCGAAAAATTTGGGGATTTTCA
>JAYWHJ010000257.1:0-20969 GCA_043777795.1 Polaromonas sp.
GTGAAATCGCGATAGACAGCACCAAGGCTGCCGGCCGGCATCGTCGCCAGCCAGTCACGATCGGACAGTTTCGCCGCCAGGTCCTCGGCGCGATACGCCAGCCGGCCGCCTTCGGCCGTCGAAAGCAGCTTGTGATAGCCGTCGCGCGTCGCGCCGCCGTTGAGCGCGCGCATGATCTCGAAGACATTCTCGGTCGAAATGCAAAGCAATCAACTTGGACTGCCTGCGGGTGGTATCTTGACGCTGAGCTTATGGATTGCGGTGTTGCTTGTGCAGCCGCTGCTCCTGCCTGCGCAGGCGCAAGCGCCTGATGTCAAGCCAGTGCCTACGGATGTCGCACGCGAGGGCAGTCCATCACCTCCCAGCCTCAATATCTACATCGCGGGCGGTAATGTGCGCCCAACAGAGCCGGTCAAAGGTGACCTGTATGCCGCAGGCGGCCGCATCACCATAGAGCAGCCAGTGCGGGGGGATGCGACTTTGGCGGGTGGCGCAGTCACGGTGCGGGCACCTATCGGAGAAGACTTGCGTGCTGCAGGCGGCGATGTGCGCATCGAAAGCACGGTCGGTGGTGAGTTATACGCGTCGGGCGGCAGCATCACATTGAGCAATACCGCTGAGGTGGCGGACGCCGTCACGCTGTATGCGGGCAATGTCACCATGGAGGGAAAGGTGAATGGCCCGCTCAAAGTCTATGCCCAGAAAATTGTTCTTAACGGCGAGGTCGCCCGTAACGTGGAGCTTAACGCGGAGCAAATTGAACTGGGTCCGCGGGCGAAGCTGGGCGGGGCGTTGCGCTATTCACGTAACGCACAGTTCAAAACTGCAGAGGGCGTGACTATCGATGGCGCGATCACGCGAGGGGAGGCCATGAATGGCCGACCCGACGTCCACCACAACCGAGAATGGCATGGGCAAATGATGGGCCGTAGTTCGGGCTGGGCTGGCACCGTCGCAGGCATCACAGCCAGTTTTCTTGCACTGCTGGCAGCGTCGGCGTTGTTGTTGCTTGTTTTTACTGGGTTCTCGCAGCGCGCCTCAAGCAGGATAGTGGCAACGCCATGGCCTTCGCTTTCTGCAGGCCTCGCAGTTTTACTGGGCACGCCCATCCTGGCGGCGATTCTGTGCATTACCCTGATTGGCATTCCATTGGGCATTGCATTGATGGTGCTGTTCCCGTTGCTGCTGCTGATGGGGTGGATCGTCGGAGTGTTCTGCATTGCGCAGCGGGTGCAGCGCGCCATTCAGAAGCATGAACCCAGCGGATCAAGCGCCGCCATGATCGGTTTTTTTGCGCTGACCTTGCTGCTGGTGTTGTTGCTTGGCAGCGTGCCATTCATCGGGTTCTTGGTTCTTGTCGCCATCATGCTGCTGGGTACCGGAGCCTGCGCGCTAGAGCTGTACCACCAAGTTCGATCTGGCGGCAAACCGCCAGCGGCTGGTGTAGCGGGGTCAAGCTACACGCCAGCAACCCCTGTGGCGGGCGCATTATGAACTGGTTGAAATGGTCAGGTGTTGCACTCGCTGCGGTGCTGGTGCTTGGGATAAGCGCTGCCGCCTACGGCGCATGGCACTGGGAGCAAGGCACCAAGGCTATTTGGGCGCGGCTGGAAGCGGCTCGCATCGCCTCCACAACCTTGCCCGCCCGGTACGACGCGCGCGAACTCGAAGGCCTGCCCGCTCCCGTGCAGCGCTACTTTCGTGCTGTGTTGAAGGACGGCCAGCCCATCATTGGCGCAGCGTCACTGGACCAGGCCGGCACCTTCAACATGAGCGAGACCGCCCAGCAGTGGAAGCCGTTCACCGCAAAGCAGCGGGTGATCACCCAGCGGCCCGGTTTTGACTGGGACGCACGCATCATGATGTTTCCCGGAGTACCCGCGCATATCCATGACGCCTACATCGCAGGCCAAGGCATGCTGCGCGGCGCGGTTTTAGGGCTGATACCTGTTGTCAACATGCCCGACAGCCCGGAGTTACAGCAAGGTGAATTCATGCGCTACTTTATGGAAGCTTTGTGGTACCCCACAGCACTGCTGCCCAGCCAGGGCGTGCGATGGGAGGCAGTAGATGACCAGTCGGCGCGCGCCACGCTGGCAGATGGTGCAATCACACTGACGCTGACGTTCCGGTTTCATGACGACGGGCTGATCAGCTCTGCCCGTGCCGAGTCGCGTGGCCGCCTGGTGAACGGTGTTCCAGGCGGCGCACCATGGCAAGGCCGGTTCTGGAACTACGCGCTGCGTGACGGCATGCAGGTGCCACTTGAAGGTGAAGTCGCTTGGGTGATGCCTGATGGCCTGAAGCCGTACTACCGCGGCAAACTTACCTCGCTGGCATTTGAGTTTGTGAACCTGCGTTAACAGAGGAATATGCCATGACATGCTCAACTATGCGCCAGGTGCTTGTGCTGGCCCTGGTAACGTGCAGCGCGTTGGTGGTGTCTCAAACCCACGCCCAAGCTCCTGCTCAACCCAAGCCTGAAGAAAGCCGGGGGGCGCTGCTTTACACCACGCACTGCGTGGCATGTCACACGACGCAAATGCACTGGCGCGCCGACCGGCTAGCCTATGACTGGGACAGCCTGCAATTTCAGGTACGCCGCTGGCAGGGCAATGCGGGCTTGCAGTGGGCGGATGCTGACATCACCGAGGTAGCCCGCTACCTGAACCAGACGATCTACAAGTACCCGCAGACCAATAACCGCGTGGGCTTGATGTACCACCCAACGCTGCCGTCCATCCAATCAAGGTAAACCATGTCCAAACGAATCCTGCTCATACAAGCTCACCCAGACGCGAGCCAGCCTCACCTGTGCCACGCACTGGCTTCCAGCTACGCAAAGGGTGCGGAAAGTGAGGGCCATATTTGGCTATGCCGCTTACGAGTATTTCGCGTCGAGGAGGACGAGTGAAAGCGGAGTCATTGTCACGCCGACATCATGTTCTCCGATTCAGAAGTAAATAATTAACAAAAGGAGTAGCGATGACTCTCAAAACAATATTACCTAACGTTCAAAGTGAATACGTTCAAGCTGGCGCTTTGCAAATGTATTGCGAGACTCAGGGTCAGGGCCGACCATTGTTGTTATTGCATGCGGGAATGGCGACTATTCAAACGTCTTTCGAGAGATCTCGACCTGTATTGGCCAAGCGCTGGATGACCGTAGCTATCGAACAACAAGGCCACGGCCACACTGCCGACATCGACCGACCACTTACCTACGAACAGATGGTGGAGGACACCGCTGCGTTATTGCAGCAGAAGAAAATTGTAAATGCGGATGTCTTCGGTTGGAGTGATGGTGGGATCGTGGCGATGGGTCTGGCGGCACGGCATCCCGAGCTGGTGCGCAAAGTCGCAACCATTGGCTCCGGCTACAACACCGACGCTTGGAAACCGGATTTCAAGCTGAGCCAATCCGCGATGAAGCCCGACGATACGCACACTCTGCCATTTCGCGATGCCTATCGAAATGTGGCACTAAAGCCCGAGGACTGGCCGTTGCTGATCAAGAAATTAAAGAGAATGTGGGCCGGCTTTAAAGGCTGGTCGGATGCCGAGATGCGATCACTCAAAGCACCGCTGATGGTGATGCTGGGTGACGACGACTTCCTTCGCCCCGAGCATGCGCTGGAACTTTTCAGGATGGTACCAAGCGGGAGGCTCGCCATCCTGCCGGGCTGTGACCACTCAGCACCGGTCACGCGAAGCGATTGGGTTACTGGCATGCTGGTGGATTTTTTCGACGCGGTGTAGCGCGATGGCCCGTCTCGCTATGACAGGCATCAAGACATGCACTGACCGAGCATTCTGCTAATAGACAGGACAACTCAGATGAAAAAGACTATTTGTTTTTTCGCTGGCCTTGCTGCTGCACTGCTAGGTGGGCTGTGGCTACTCCAGGGACTGGGAATCGTGCATATGCGGCCGATTCTCTGTTTTGCGGATTGCGTTCCCGTTCAGGGAGCGTCAGCCATATGGGCTGTCATCGGAGCCGGTGTGCTCGCGGTTGGCGGTGCGGCAATGTTTTGGTCTGTGAAGCGGCGCGCCAGATAGACCGTGTTGACCGCTTAGCTGCTGAGAAAAAGCCGAGTCCAATCTCAGCCAATCACCATGCAATACCCATTAAGACGCCTCGCGATTTTCTTCGCGCTAACTTTTTCCTGGTCTTGGACGCGCCGGTTGCTCATACCCATCGTCAAGGCAGATTCAAGCTACCTCTCCAGTGCGATGTCCCTCTTGGGCGGTTTTGGGCCTAGTCTGGCTGCAGTCACCCTGGTCGCAATGACAGGTGGGCGGCGTAACGGCACTCACACCCATCAAGGCCTGCCATCATGAGGCGTTCCACGCGCTGGGCAGCATCGGCCATGGTCGGCCTGGCCCTTGTCGCGGTGTGGGTAGCCTGGCGATTTGACAGCGACATCAAGACCGCCCACGCAAGGTCTGCCCAAGGCAGCGTCGTGGTCGCCACCCGCTGCGGCCCGATTGAATACCAGGAGGCAGGCACAGGTGTTCCTTTGCTGATGGTGCACGGTAGCGGCGGCGGACATGACCAAGGTATGGCATTTGCTGGCAAGCTGGCCCAGCGCGGTATCCGCGTGATTGCCATGTCGCGCTTTGGCTACCTGCGCACGCCCATGCCCGCTGACGCATCACCCGCAGCGCAGGCTGATGCGCATGTGTGTCTGCTTGATGCGTTGGGTATTGACAAGGCTGCGGTGCTGGGTGGCTCCGCTGGCGGTCCGTCAGCACTGCAGATGGCGATTCGGCATCCAGACCGCGTAACTACCTTGGTGCTGCTGGTGCCGCTGGCCTACAAACCCAGCACATCTGCAGATTCAGCCAAACCATTGGCGCCATGGGCCGAGGCACTGTTGATGCGTTTGATTGACTCAGACTTTCTTTTTTGGGCTGGCCTCCAAGTGGCAAAAGACCAAGTCATCAAATACGTACTGGCCACACCGCCCGATCAAGTCGGCGCCGCTAGCGCGCAAGAGCGTGCACGTATTCATGCCATCCTCGACCACATATTGCCTGTCTCACAGCGTGCAGCCGGCCTGCGCAGCGACTCAGTGCTGGCCAAAAGCCTTGGGCCTTCAGCGCTCGAGAGGGTTCATGCGCCGACGCTCATCGTCAGCGTGCGTGATGACGGCTTTGGCACTTACGCCAGCGCAGAGTACACCGCAAGTCAAATCAAAGGCGCAAAGTTCATTGGCTTTGAACATGGTGGTCATGTTTGGGTGGGGCATGACGATGAGGTGATGCTTGAAATTGCCAACTTGGTCAAGCAAGGCAAACGATGATATCCAGGCGCTGTTGCCCGGAATGTTCACTGTTATGGGCGCTTGGTGCGTGGTACCGACTTCGCTTACGGGTTGCCAGACACCAGACACCAGGCACCAAAGGCACCACTGGAACACATGGCAGGGTATCAAGTAGCTACATGACCTGGTAGGTACACCACTACTATGCCCATGCTATTCAACGCCCCATTTGTCTTTGACGTCATCAAGTTGGCGCTTTACATCGCCTTCGGCTACTTGGCGCTCAAGGCCTACGCGCTACACGGTCAGAGCGGCTGGGCTTCCTTGTTTAAGGCCGAGCGCTTGGCAGTATTGGCCCCGTTAACGCTTCTGGTCGTTGGTATCAAAATATTTGAAGATGTGATTGCCAAAGAGTCTGGCCCCGTCGATACCGCTGCTTCGTGGTTCATCAGGCAGCACATGCTGCGTGGAGTGGAGGAATTTTTTCAGCGAGTGACGCTCAGCGGTTCTGGAGCCTTTTTGACACCCATCACGCTGTTCGTGGTCGCTGTCTTTTTTGTTTGCAAGAAGCTAAACCAGGCGATGCTTGTGTCGGCCTCCATGGCCTGTGCATCGCTTTTGACTTACGGGCTAAAAGCATTGATAGACCGTAGCCGACCTGAGCTATGGAGTACCATTTGGTATTGGGGTTCAAGCTTTCCAAGCGGGCACACCTTGAATACCGCCGCATTCGCAACCGCGCTGGCTCTGAGCGCGACACAAATCTGGCCTGCGTCACGCTATGCAAACTTAGCCTTGGCCACACTATGGATTGTCCTGGTGGGTGTGTCGCGTTTGGTATTGGGTGTGCACTGGCCCACTGACGGGTTGGCCGCGATCTGTTTAGGGGTGTTCATACCTCTGCTGATCAGCATGATGCTTGACTTTCATCAACACCGTCTGGCCGATAGCTGATAAGGTCTCGCGATGAGCCGACTCAAGCTAAACCGACACCTAGAAGCCCACCGTACGCAACGCATTGGCTGGCTACGTGCGGCTGTACTCGGTGCCAACGATGGTATTGTGTCCACAGCCAGCCTGTTAGTGGGCGTTGCTGCTGCCAGCACCAGTCCGTCTACGCTGTTGATGACGGGAGTTGCTGCCCTGGTTGCGGGCGCGATGTCGATGGCTGCGGGCGAATATGTATCTGTCCATTCGCAGGCCGACACTGAAAAGGCAGACTTGGCACGCGAGAAAGCTGAGCTAGCCAAAGATCCTGATGGCGAATTGCTTGAGTTGACGGCTACGTATGCGGCACGCGGGCTGACCCCTGAGTTAGCCAGTCAGGTCGCAACCCAGTTGTCAGCACATGACGCGCTGGGCACCCACGCACGTGACGAGCTGGGAATTTCAAGTTCATTCAGCGCCAAACCTTTGCAGGCAGCGCTGGCATCGGCTGCCAGCTTTGCAGTGGGAGCGGCGCTGCCGCTCGGTGTGGCAGCACTTGCACCAGCGAATGGCGTGCTCGTTTGGGTTGCTGGCGCGTCATTACTCAGCCTGGCTGTGCTGGGTGTAGTGGCGGCGCGAGCTGGTGGATCCGCTGTTTTACCCAGTGTTTGGCGAGTCACCATTTGGGGGCTGCTTGCCATGGCTGTGACGGCCATTGTGGGCAAGATTTTCGGTGCTGTGGTTTAGTAGCCTTTTTGGTTTTGAATAGCCTGCACCTCATCCTATTTTTCAACCTTTTACCGGAGTATTTATGCAATACCGACGCCTTGGCCGCAGCGGCCTCCAAGTAAGCGAGCTTTCACTGGGCTCGTGGGTAACCTATGCCAATCAAGTCAACGTGAAGGCGGCCAAAGAGATGCTTGCGCTGGCCATGGATCGGGGCGTCAACTTCTTTGACAATGCAGAGGTGTATGCCAGTGGCAAAAGTGAGGAAGTGATGGGCGATGCGATCAAGGCGCTCAAGTGGCCGCGTATAAACTACATCGTGTCTACCAAATTTTACTGGGGGCTGGCAGAGCCTGATGCCAAACAGGCCACCATCAACCGTAAAAACACCCTTAACCGCAAGTACTTGATGCAGGCCATTGACGGCTCTCTCAAGCGCATGGGCCTGGATTTTATTGATCTTGTTTATTGTCACCGCCCTGATGCGCAAACACCGATTGAGGAAACTGTGTACGCGATGAGCGACATGATCACTCAGGGCAAGGCGCTGCACTGGGGCACCAGTGAATGGTCTGCAGACGAGATACGCACCGCTTGGTCCATTGCCGACAAACACCATTTGCACAAGCCGGTGATGGAGCAACCCCAGTACAACCTGTTTCACCGCAAACGGGTCGAACAGGAGTACGCGCGTTTGTACGAAGACATCGGTCTTGGCCTGACCACTTGGAGCCCGTTGGCCAGCGGCTTGTTAACTGGCAAGTACCGCAATGGTGTTCCCAAGGGCAGCCGTGGTGCACGCAAAGATATGGACTTTTTGGTCGATAGCCTGACCGACGATGCAAGGAATACTGCCGTAACGCAGCTTGAGGCGGTGGCTGACGATCTGGACTGTACTGTGGGTCAACTGGCCATTGCCTGGGCCGCTCATAATCCTCGCGTCAGCACCGTGATTACCGGCGCATCTAAATTTGCACAGTTGGAGGAAAATTTGGACGCACTGGGTGTCGTGGACAGGCTGACCCCCAGTGTGATCGAGCAAATGGACAAAATCACCAAGTCGTTGGCCGATTGATTCGGGCAAGAGAACCTCACAGCCCCGATTGATTCAAATCTACACCCCAACTTTCGCTTTGTACAAGCGGTTGTCAGACCAGTAGCCGGGCCGGTCGTAATACTCGTACAGCCCCATCTCCAGATGCCGGTTCAACTCCTCGCTCTCGTCGTAGTGCGGCGCGCCTTGGATGGCATCGCGCGTCATGTTGATGCGCACGCTGCGGTCTGCCCAGCGCACGCTCTCAATCCAGGGCGGTGCAACTAACACTTTACGGCCTACCCACCAATTGCTGGTGTTGACCACCATGTAGCGAATGCTCCATGTTTTTTCGTCAATCAGCAGGCCTTCGACATGGCCAATGTCACCATCGCTCGCGTGGACGTGGTAGCCAATCACTTCCTTACAGCTTCGCAAATTCGGATCGTCATTGCGGTGCCGGGCGCGCTGGATGGCTGCATACTCTTCCCCAGCCGCCTCACGCTGTGCGCGCATCGACATGGAGTCTGGGTATTCGGGAATCATGCCGTAGGGGTACATATCATCGCCCCATATGCCGTAGCCGCCCCAGTAGTACGGGTAGCCGTAATAGCTAGAATAGTCAATCTCATATTGCCTGGACACAGGCTTGTCGGTATCGATACCAGGGCTATTTTTGACCTGCTCCCTGGTCAGCGATACAGGAAGAAGACGCTGACTCCAATCCGGGTGATGAATAGACCGGGGCGATATCAGCACCTTGCGGCTGGTCAACCACGTACCCGCGTCAACCACCAAATAGCGAACAACCCAATCGTGGTCATCGAAATAGAAATCCTTGACCTCACCGATGCTGCCGTCGGTAGCGCCTATCTCGTAGTTCTCAAGATCTTTTAGTGTGCGTAGCATGACAGTTTTCCCTTGTAATAAGAAGACAATTACTTCATGCCGTACTTGGCTTTGGCATCTGCGGCGCAGGCGTCTTTTGTAGCACCCATCATGCTGTCGCAACGTGCGGCCGCGGCCTTGTAGTTGGCTTCGTTTTCATCTTTGTTGGCGCTGGTGCGCATGCCCTTTTCAACGCTTCCGGCCATGGCATCCACCCGCACTACGCGGGCTTCCTCCTTGGCTTTCACGTGCGCCGCTTTGGCGTCTGCGCGGCAAATAGTTTTTTCGTTGCCGGAGCTGTCATCACATTTTTCCTTGGCGGTATCGTAGGCTGCGTCCCCTTTGGCCATGGCTACTTTTTCGGTGTGACGGGCCGAAGGTGCATAAGAAGCTTCCAACTCGGCTTTTGCAATTTTTTCAACACCTTTGGCTTCAGAGATGCAAATATCTTTGGCGTTGACTTTGAGACTGTTGCATTTGTCGCGGCTGACTTTGTAGTCCCCGGTGATCGTGTCTTTTTTCGTTGTGTACTCCACTTTTGTCATCGCAAACGTAGCGCCCACAAAGGTACAGCTTAAAGCAGCAGCAAGTATGAGAAGTTGGGTTTTCATGGTGAGGGTCCTTGTGAAGGGTTGAGGAGAACATTCCGTTTTGGCAGATTACAAGATTGGCCGCGCCCCAGCACTGCGGGTTTGCGGGTGAACCCATCATGGACCATTTGCCTACCTCATGAAGTAGTCCAAACGCCTGCCCGCGTGTCAGACAACTGTGCCCGAGCAGGTCACGACACGCGACGGAAATTTGGTCTGCTCAAAGCTAGGCTAAACGGTAACTGGTGGCAACTGCACAGGGTCTTGTCCCACGCGATGGGTCGCTGCAGTCTCACGGTTTTCGGGGTGGAGAACTGACATCCAACTACACGTTAACAATTTAGGATCGATCTTCAACTTTGAGGATATGACCTATGAAATTTTCTACTTATTGCTTGCTAATTAGCGTTCCTGTCGTCAGCGCCTTTGGTTTAGCGGGCTGTGGCGGCGGTGACACCCAAGATCGCCTGGATGTAGCGGACCCTGCGGTGCGCTTTGTCCATGCTTCACCCTTAGCACCACGCGTTACCCTGTACCGAGATACCGTAGGGCAAGCCGATGTGACCAATGTGGCGTACAAATTTGCTTCAAACTATTTTGATGTTGAAACCAGAGTCTCGCAATGGGCCGTCAAAACCGCACAGTTTGGCGCTGCTATAGGCGACATATCGATTGACGCCAAGCGGGGAAACAAATATACGATCGTTGTGCTGCCATCGTCTAATACCGACAACAGCATTTATGAGATCCGGGATCCCTACAACAAATCGCTTACCAGCGACAAAGCCAAACTGCGCATCATGAACGCATCGTTTAACGCGGGCAATGTCGATTTGTACATTAACGCTCTGGGCACAGACATCACTGCGGCCAGCGTTACACCTGTGATTGCCTCAACGGCCTACAAAACTTCTGGCCCGGCTACCGGTAACGACTCGCTGGATATTGAAAGCGGTAACTACAAAATTGCGATCACTGCAGGCGGTACAAAAATTGTGCTGTTTCAGGGTTCAATTAGTATCGAGAAGAACAAAGACATATTGCTATTGACCGTGCCAAGCTCGATATTGCCCGGTGCCATCAAAACCCTGATGAAGGTTGAAGGAGTTGCCGGCACCACAGAACTGCCAGCAATGTGATTGGCTTGCACTGAGCCTGGGTGCTATAACCTTCGCCAAACACACTTTGAGCGGCTTCTTTTGATGAGAGAGCCGGTGACGCTGCAACTCAAGGGGAGAGTATTGCTATGCATTATGTAGCACTTCCCGCTATATTTTAATGCGCTACAGGCCGATTTTTGTCTCAAAAATTGATTGAACTGACCGTTTCGTAAGATCGGGGGGCCCCCGGAGCGGTAGGGAAGTCTTCGGCGAGAAGCGGCCCTTCAGATGGGCGACCCCAAATTTCGCAGCCTACACGACGATGCACATTTCAACAAAACGCAACGGTGGAGTGTGCCGCGGTCATGTTTCGAGTTTTATGGTGAGTAAGAGAGACGAATCTTCAACCGCTTTCAGCGCGTGCAACGCATCACCTTGCAAGTGCACCAAGTCCCCTGATTTGAGCAATAGAGTTTTTCCAAGTGCTTGAAACTCGATGTTTCCTTCGATGCACTGCACAGTGATCTCACCGGGGACTTTATGCGCACGCATTTCCTTGCCAGCCAAAAGAACGATGCGTATCAATTCGAGCTGCGCCGCCTTCAAGATGGTATGTGTGCTGGCGCTGCGTAGATCAGCACCCAGTGGCCGAACGCTGGTGACAGCGCCTGATGCAGAGTGTTTGAGTGCCATGAAACTGAGCTCCTTTTGTTTGAATTTACCGCAGGTCAAAAAATGCATCCTGATATTCCACGAACTACAAGGAAGTGTCTGTACGTTTGCGCACACCAAAAAAACTTTCCCATATGCGCCTATGGCTGACACCCACACAGGGTGTTGTCCGAATGACTCCAACCCGGTAATGCGAGACCATGTTGAACTCAGTTGGTTAATGGCCTTGGGCAATCCGCGTCGCTGAGCAATTTTCGGCAATACGCCGACCTACCAAACAAGGATGTGTATGTTGAAAGACAAAGTGATGATAGTGACAGGTGCATCATCTGGCATCGGGCGTGCCGTAGCGCTGGTTTGCGCGCGTGAAGGAGCAAAAATTGTCGTCGCCGATATTAATTCGGTTACAGGCGAAGAGACTGCAGCCTTGGTGCGTGCGCAGGGCGCTGAGGCTATTTTTGTAGCTGCGGATGTAGGCAAACCAACTGATAGCAAGGTGTTGGTTGAGCGCGCGGTGGCTCAGTACGGACGCTTAGACATAGCTTGCAATAATGCGGGTATCGGTGGCCCCAGCGCAGCTACAGCAGACTATCCACTTGACGGTTGGGCTACTGTGATCAACATCAATTTGTCGGGGGTCTTCTTTGGCATGCAGCAACAGGTCAAGGCTATGCTGAATAACGGTGGCGGCGCTATTGTTAACATTGCATCGGTCTTGGGCGCCGTGGCTTTGGCCAAATCACCTGCATATACCGCAGCCAAGCACGGTGTCGTGGGTCTTACCCAAGCTGCGGCTATCGAATACGGCTCGCATGGCATCCGCATTAACGCTGTGGCACCAGGCTTTATACGCACTGCCATGACCAGTGGATTGGAGAAAGATGCTGCTGCGAACACTATGCTGGTGGGTGCCCACCCCCTTGGCAGACTAGGCCGGGCAGAAGAGGTGGCCGAGCTGGTAGCTTGGCTGGCCTCGGACAGGGCTTCTTTTGTAACGGGAGCCTACTTCCCGGTAGATGGTGGCTATTTGGCGCGTTGATGGCGTGATTGCCTACAGACGCTAAGCGACCTCACATTTATGCTGGGGATGAGCAGCGCAATTTTTACGCATCTTCCCCAGTGACTTTATTTTTCTAAAAGGAAATCCCCATGAAAAAAACCGACGCAGTGGCTTTAGATGCCCAGCAACACCAAAACGCCCCCTTACGCACACCTACCGACCTGAAAGCTGCAGCTACCAAAGACATTGCTGCGGCTATGAACGGCATCTTGGCGGATGTATTTGCCCTGTATATGAAAACTAAAAACTTTCATTGGCACATGTCTGGCCCTCACTTTCCCGACTACCACACCATGCTGGATGAGCAGGCTGCACAGATCTACGAAATGACCGATCCTATCGCCGAGCGTATTCGTAAAGTGGGCGGCAATACGCTGCGCTCAATTGGCCATATCTCACGAACCCAGCGCATTTTGGATAACGACGCGGACTATGTAGAACCATCTGACATGCTGAGTGAGCTGTGCGATGACAATAAAACACTGGTCGGGCGCCTTCGCGAGGCGCACAATGTATGCGAAGACCATAAAGACATCGCCACCACCAGTCTGATCGAAGTCTATATTGATCAGACCGAACGCCGCACATGGTTCCTGTTTGAATCGAGCCGACCGCACGATACATCGGGCCATTAGGATCCACTGCGGCAGTACATGGGTGCGATCAATTTGGAACATAGCAAGTCTGTCTATTTGGCAGACTTTGCTTTCTATGCCTTGGTCATTCTGGGTGTCGCTGTGTATTTGATAATTTTCAGCGCAGCAAATGATTGGGCGGGCGGCACCTCTCTTGTGCTGATTTTCTTCTTAGGCCTGAGTAGTTGGAGTCTGATTGAGTACCTGCTGCACCGTTTTGTGTTACACGGTCTACAACCCTTCAAACGGTGGCATTTAGAATACCACGACCGACCAACTGCGCTGATCGCCGCACCCACAGTTCTGAGCGGCAGCCTAATTTTCACACTGATTTTTTTGCCCACATGGGCGTCACTAAGCCTGCAAAATGCAGCGGCATTGACGCTAGGCGTGCTTGTGGGTTACCTGACCTACGCCACTGTTCATCACGGGGTGCACCACTGGCGCGCATCAGGTGCCTGGATAGCTAAACGTAAGCGCTGGCATGCGCTGCATCACCATGCAGACGCCGCGAAAGCACCCGGCCGCTACGGCGTTAGCACCCCGCTGTGGGACTATGTGTTTGCGGCATTTCCTGGCCGGGCGATGAAGCCGGAGCGTGAAGACTAAAAGCCTCTGGCATAGCGGTTTCCTAGCGCCCTGTGAAGGACGGCCTGGAACCGCTCCTGAGTGCTGGTACTCCGCCCACGACTACGGCACCTTCAAGAGCACCAACCAGCGTCGCGGCTATTGGGGCTGAAAGTACCATAGAGCCAAACCCGGGAGGAAAGAACACCTCTGGTGCCAACAAAAGACACCATACACAACCCTAGAAAGCACCGGCGCCACGTCACTCTATGATGCTTGCCGGACTCGCGCTCGATAAGAATCACGGAACTACTGCTTCTGCGCAAAACTTCGAAAGACTTGCGAGTACTTGGCGTACTGCTGCATTCGCTGCTACTACGCCCCCTCTTGGATCTTCGCTCCTTGCCGATACACTGACGTCAAATTCACGGGATGCCACTATGCGCCGCGTGGCAGTATTCACCAGTACGGCGCGCAGCGTCAATCGCGCTGCACTCGGGGTTGAGATGAAGTTTTGTTGCAATCGGACAATCTCCGTATCGAGTCTAAAGTCGCTCACTGCAGCGGTTGATCCGCGCACCACACCGCGAAATCCGCCGCTACCCTCGATGGCGCGGACTATCAGCGGCGCGAGCATTTGGGCTGGCGTATCGACCCACTGGTTTAGCGCAAAGCGCTCAAGTTCGTACTCTTTGCGTTGGTAAATAATATGAACTCCACCGAAACCCGCCGCAGCGATTGGCGTGCTGACCGTGAGCGCGGGTAACGGTAGTGCTGCAGGCCCATGCCTCATGTCCACATTGTTATTGTTCAGGATTGACTTGGCATCTGGCGGACCTCCGTCCAGAATGTACAGCGTAGGTTGCTCGGGAGCTTTAGGCAAAAGTGATCCACACCCATTCAGCAAGCTCAAGATCAAGCATGCGAAAACAGTTGCACTGCATTTACTGAAAAATGGGCAGCCAGCTATGCATCGCAAGATGCCGTAAAGCGGTAGAACACTCATGGCTTGTCCGGTGCCTTCTCACCTGGGCCCAAAGGCACTCTGGATCCACCCAACAGCAAACTTGCTGGCGTCCGTTCGGTTTGCTCGATCAGGCGCCTTAGCGACGGTGCCAATTGATTCAGCTCTACCAATAGTCGTTCCAATTCCGGGAGCGTTTCGGTATTTAGCTGCTTCATGCTGTTTTCGGCCACATCTACCGTACGGCTCGCACCCTCACCTGCACGGCTGACCACATTGGCCATCTTTTCTATGGCATCGACGCCAGCGTTAACACGATCCATGGCAGGACTGAATTTTTCGCTCGCACTTGCAGTATTGCGTGCGATGCGCGCGGCGTCAGTAATACTCGCGTTAAGTGCATCGCGTTGTCCCGCCAGAACGCGGGTGAGTGACGCGGCATTGGCAAGACTTGCCTTGAGCGCTAGCCGGTTATCGTCGTCTAACATTGCGTTGAGATTAGTGGTCATTTTGTCCAGATTGGCAAGCACTGAAGTCGCCACGTTCTCAAGGCGCGCACTCAATGAAGGTCGAGACAGAATCATGGGTACCGGTACCTCTGTGGTGGCGACAAGCAATGGGGATCCGGCGCTGCCACCATTGATTTCGACATACGCTATGCCGGTGAGCCCCTGACTTTTGAGTACTGCCTCGGTGTCTTGCTTGATGGGTGTGCCGTGGGTAATCAGAAATTTCAATAACACCTGCTGGGTATTGGCTGGGTCGATGCCTAGGGCCGACACCTTGCCTACGTCAACACCCAAGTATTTGACCGGCGCATCAATGCTCAAACCGGCCACCGACTCCTTGACAATCGCCTGATAGGCGTCATATTTCTTCTTGTCGTTACCGCCCGCAGCAAGCCACAGCACTCCCGCAATCAGCGCCGCACCCAGCGCGAGCACAAAGGCACCAACTACCGCATAGTTAACCTTGTTTTCCACTATGCCTCCTTTGCACGCGGTGGTGGCTGTACCTTTGATTGACTGATGGCGGCCCGTTGGTCCACGAAGTAGGACTGGATGATGGGGTGTTGATGGCCCGAGAGCTCGTCCATACTGCCCAATGCTAATACCTTGCCTTCGCCGAGCATGGCGACTCGGTCACTCACCGCCCACAGCAAATCCAGATCGTGCGACACCATGACGATGGTCAGGCCATACAAGGCATGGGTTTGTAGAATCAGTTTGTCCACGCCGGCCGAGCTGGTCGGGTCGAGCCCTGTGGTGGGCTCATCCAGGAACAACAACTCAGGATCGAGTGCAATGGCGCGCGCCAGGGCCGCTCGTTTTAGCATCCCGCCGCTGAGTTGGCTGGGCATTTTCAAACCTGTATCAGGTGCCAAGCCAGTCAAAGAGAGCTTCCATTCAGCGATATCATCGACTGTCCGGTCGTCCAGCCTAGTGTGCTCCCGCAGCGGCAAACCGACATTTTCGCGCACTGTGAGAGAGCTAAACAAACCACTGTGCTGGAACAGAACGCCCCACCGCTGGCGCAGTCTATGCGCTTGGTCATCGCTCAATGCACTAGTGTCTTCACCAAACAATTTGATCGAGCCTGACGTCGGCCGCTGCAACAAAATCATCTCACGCAGCAGCACCGACTTGCCCGACCCGCTGCCGCCTGCAATGGCCAAGATTTCGCCACGTCGCACCTCCAGATCCAGATCAGTATGCACCGCGTGGCTGCCAAAACGTGTACAAATTTTGCGCATTTCGATCACGGTATTGTTACTGTTTTGCATCTCAAATGTCCAACATGCTGAAGACCACTGAAAACAAGGCGTCAGCCACGATAAGCAGAAAGATCGACTGAACCACGCTCATCGTTGTTTGGCGACCCACACTGTCTGCGCTGCCCTTGGTGCGAAAGCCCTGGAAACAGCCGATCCCGGAAATGATGAATGCAAACACGACCGATTTGCCGATACCCACCAGCAAGGTAGCAGCGTGCATTTCACGACCAAAGCGGTCAATAAATTCGTGAAAGCCGATACCAAGTTGCGATCGCGCCATCACCATGCCCCCAAACACACCTGTGATGTCTGCAAATACAGTTAAAAAGGGCAGTGCCACGACCAACGCGGCAACTTTGGGTAGTACCAGGAGATCAATCGGATCAATGTCGATAGTGCGCAACGCATCAACTTCTTCAGTAATCACCATGGCGCCTATCTCTGCCGTATAAGCCGATCCAGATCGCCCGGCGATGATGATCGCGGTGATCAAGGGCGCAAATTCCCGCAGCATGGCATAGCCCACGAGATCCACGACGAAGATGTTTGCACCATAATTTTTGAGCTGATCTGCACCTTGATATGCCACCACTACGCCTAGAAGAAACGAGGTCAGGCCGATGATGGGCAACGCATCGAATCCACCGATTTGGATATTGCGTAGCATGGCTCGCCAGCGAATTTGTCCTGGATGGACAAGCTGACGAGCCGCCGCCGCCGCAGTTTCCCCTGTAAAAGTCAGCATGGCAAATACCTGCTCTAAAACCGCACTTGCACTGCGGCCAACCCGCTCCAAGAGCAAGCGCTTTGGCGATGGCGCTAGCCGTGTAGTAATGCGTTCGGCCACCATTTCCATGAGGCGCTGCAAGCGCGGAGCCCAGCCTTGTAGTTCGACGGTGGCGCTTTGGCGATGGAGCCAACGCTGCAGTACCCACGCGCCCGCGCTGTCCAGCCCATCAAGTTTTTGACCTCGCAAAATGGCACGCCCCGCACCAATCACCATTTGGTCAAGCTGTTGGGCCACCGTACCGAGACCCCGTGCTGTCCAAGTTCCTGAAAGAGCCCATTCGCCAGCGGCTTGTTGCGTGACAGCCGCTGGCAGCACTTCAGTCATTGGCTTAAGATGTTGATCGCTATCGGCTTGCGGCATTTCATTTCCCATAGACTTCACGGCTTATAAAGGGCTACCTACAGTGTCTGTGCGCTAACGTACTGTTACTTTGCTGCCGCGCAAACGCAGCGCGTTGAAGATCACCGAGACTGAACTCAAACTCATGGCCAGCGCGGCAATCATGGGCGACAGTAACCAACCCGTCAACGGGTACAGCACACCTGCCGCAATCGGAATGCCCAGAGCGTTGTAGACAAAGGCAAACATCAGGTTTTGCTTCATGTTGGCTACCGTCGCCTCGGACAACTCGCGGGCAATCGCAATGCCTCGTAAGTCACCTTTTACCAGCGTGACCTGCGCGCTGTTCATGGCCACATCGGTACCGGTGCCCATGGCAATGCCCACATCAGCCTTAGCCAGCGCAGGCGCGTCGTTGATGCCGTCACCGGCCATGGCCACCACGTGGCCCTCGGATTGCAATTGCGCAATCAGCTGGAGTTTGTCAGCGGGTTTTACCTCGCCGTGCACCTCATCAATGCCCAGTCGCTTGCCAACCGATTGTGCGGTCGTCAAACCGTCGCCAGTGGCCATGACGATACGCAGTCCTGCGGTTTTGAGCGCTGCCAAGGCTTCCGGGGTGCTCGCTTTGACGGGATCTGACACCGCCAGCAAGCCTGCCAGCTTGCCGTCAACGGCCAAATACATCACGCTGGCACCTTCGGTGCGCAGAGGTTCTGCTTGCGTCAGCATGGCATCGACCACTACATTGGCTTGCTGCATCAGGGTGGTGTTACCCAAGGCCAGTTTTTTTCCCTCGACCTGGCCTTTCACGCCGATGCCTGACGCTGAGTCAAAATACTCGGGCTTGATAAGTGCCAAGTTTTTCTCTCTGGCGGCTCGCACAATGGTTTCAGCCAACGGGTGTTCACTGCCTTGATCCAGACTGGCGGCCAGGCGCAGCACTTCATCCACGTTGAACCCGTCAGTGGCTATGGCGCGGTCAAACGCCGGTCGGCCTTCCGTTAGTGTGCCGGTTTTGTCGATGACCAGGGTGTCTACCTTGCGCAGATTTTCAATTGCGGCGGCGTCACGGAACAGCACACCTTGGGTTGCACCCCTGCCAGTCGCCACCATAATCGACATGGGCGTTGCCAGCCCCAACGCGCAGGGGCAGGCAATGATCAACACGCTCACCGCGTTAATCAAGCCAAATACCCAACTAGGCTGTGGCCCCCAGAATCCCCAAGCAAAAAACGTGGCTACCGCTGCAGCGACCACTCCGTACACAAAATAGCCCGCCACCACATCAGCCATGCGCTGCATCGGCGCTTTGGAGCGCTGGGCTTGGGCCACCATTTGCACGATCTGCGATAGCATGGTTGCACTGCCAACGAGCTCAGAACGCATCACCAGTGCACCACTGGTATTGAGTGTCGCACCGATGAGTTTGTCGCCCACCCGCTTGCTCACCGGTAGTGGCTCACCTGTCAGCATCGACTCATCCAGCGAGCTGCTGCCCTCTGTGACCACGCCGTCGACGGGCACCTTTTCACCCGGGCGCACACGCAGCATGTCGCCAACGTGTACGTTGCTCAAGGGAATGTCTTCCTCTTTGCCGTCCGCGCCAATGCGCCTTGCAGTCTTGGGTGACAGACCCAGTAAAGATTTGATGGCCGCAGAAGTTTGCGAGCGAGCTTTCAATTCCAGCAACTGGCCCAGCAAGGTCAATGAAATGATGACGACCGCTGCTTCGAAATACACCGCAACGCGCCCCATTGATATGAACGAGTCAGGAAAGACCTGTGGGAACAATAAAGCCACCACACTGTAGATAAACGCTGCGCCAGTGCCCAGACTGATGAGTGTCCACATATTCGGGCTGCGGTTGATGACCGATTGCCAGCCACGTTTAAAGAACGGCAAGCCCGCCCACAATACCACTGGCAAGGAGAGCACGAACTCGACCCAGCTTTGCGTTGCCATGTTAAACAGATTGATCTGATGCCCCACCATAGACAACGTGGCCACCACAACAGTGAGTGGTAACGTCCACCAGAGGCGATGCCTAAAGTCGATCAACTCTTTGTTTTCACCCTCCTCCAGCTCGGGTACCAATGCCTCCAACGCCATGCCGCAGATCGGACAATTACCGGGCTTGTCCTGGCGTATTTCTTGGTGCATCGGGCAAGTGAACACGGCGCCCGCTTTGTTTGCTGCCTCTGCACTGCGTGGTGGCGCTGGCATGCCTTGCCCCTCGGCCGGCTGTGCCATGATGTACTGGTTCGGGTTGGCATTGAACTTGATTTTGCATCCAGCACTGCAAAAGTAATATTGGGTTCCGCCATGCTGCGTCTGATGCGCTGACTTTTCAGTCACTGCCATGCCACATACCGGGTCGTTCAAAGGCGCTGCAGCCCTAGCGGTGTCTATGGCGGCAGGCTTATCCACAGCAGCCACCTGATTTTTTTTCACCCGGTGCGGTGGCTGCAGACGAGCTTAGCTTTGCCGGATAGCCCGCAGCAGTCAAGGCCAAAACCAGCGGGTCACTGCCCTGCGGAAAATCGCCGTTGACTGTGACCCGGCCTGCAGCCAGATCAACCTTGACACCGTTCACGCCAGGTAAAGGTTCTAGCGAGTCCGTGACGCGTTTGACGCATCCGCCGCAGCTCATGCCTTGGACTTCGAGAGAGATAGTGGTCATGATTGGCTCCTGAATCAGGTTTTGGAATCGGCAGATTGCACGCGAAAATTCACCATCATTCCTGCGTCCTCATGTTCCAGGTTGTGGCAGTGAAACAGGTAGGTCTGGGCGCCTGGATAGTCGTGCGTAAAATCCAGCGCTATGCGCACAGTCTCGCCCGGCCATACCAAGACTGTGTCTTTCCAGCCAAGATCAGTTACGGTGCGGCCTTTGCCAAATCGCGCAACGCTTGCCAATTGGTTTGGGCTGTTTACCCGCTCCAGTACTTGGAAAGAGAAGCCATGAATGTGCATCGGGTGCGGCATGCCCATTACGGGGTTGCAAATGCTCCACACCTCGGTAGCGCCGTGTTTGACCTTGAAAGCAATCTCATCCATGCGAAAGCTGCGCCCATTGATCAGAAAACGCATGCCCTGCATCGATAGATCAATCTTGCGCAGGGTCGCGCCCTGCAAAAGAATCGGTTTAATGCGTGAAAGTATCTTCGGCAATTGAGTTGAGGTCCGCTCACTGGCCATTACGCTCAATTTCAGTACGTTGAACTCTGCGCCCATGGCAAGCCTGGACGAGCTCTCCCCCATGCTCTCCATGCCCTTCATACCCTTCATCGTGCCCATGTTGCCCATGTTGCCCATGTCGCCTTCGTTTTCCATCGCATCGAAGGCTAGGCTCTTCAGATAGACGTCGCTGCCAGGCCTCGCCTGGCCAGCATCGAACAGCACATCCAGCCGTTCGCCCGGTGCCAGAAACGCCTGCCTCACCGATTCAGGCCGCTCAATCAAACCGCCATCAGTGCCGATGACATTGAAGTCAAGCGCCCTTTCGCCCGCCAGGAACGCCAAGCGGTAAATGCGGGCGTTAGATCCGTTTAACAGTCGCAGTCGGTAAACGCGCCGTCTCACGGCGTGCACGGCGTTGGGTGTGAGGTTAGCCAGCACCACATCACCCAACCAG
>JAYWHJ010000258.1:0-7544 GCA_043777795.1 Polaromonas sp.
CCGCTGGCGACTACGCAAGTTGCCTTGTCTACCAATCCAGCTTTAACATTTGACAAGCTGAATGCTTGGATTAGCCACATCAATAGCTGTATCGCCATCGGCTCAGCCGACACTCCAGATTGCCAGGACAACGATGGCACCCGCTACATCGGCAGTGGTTACAAACACAACGGTAAAAACCTCGATGCAGATTTTGCTATGCTGCTCAGTGAAGCGAATAAATCACACGTTCCCGGCAGTAGTTTGCGTAACCCTAGCGTCTTATTCTTCGCCAAATCTACTGGTAGCAGCATAGTGGACCGTGCCGTTGTCGAAGTCACCATCAACCAACCACGTACTGGCCCCCTGGCAGGCAATCTCACAACGCCCATTGAGTACACCAAGATCCTCATTTTCAAACGTGATGACTCGCTTACCCGCGCTAAAGCCAGCAACTGGATTTTGTGGGGCAATCAGCGTAATTTCGATTGGAGTGTTGAGCCCAACTACATCTCTCAAACCCAAACCAATTTGGCACGGCAGGCAAATACAGCAGGCAACACACCCAGCTGGATGCGCTCTGGTGTGCGCTTGAACTTCAGCACTGTTGTGTACAACACTGCGACAGCCAGCTTCACTCCCGCGAATGTTTATGCAGTTCGACTAAAAGGCCCCGGCCTACCCAACAATGGCATTGTGTATGCGCCCACTTCCACCAGCACTGGCACCAATTTTGTCTACACCATTCTGAACAAAACTGGGGCAATCCCGGCGCAAGGAACGGTATCGCCTAACGTACAGCGCGATTTCAGAATGAGTGGCGCCCTGCTTGGTAGTGGGGCTGCATTGGACCCTGCGGTATGGCCCGGCACTGCGGCGCACAGCGCAGATACTTTGACCAGTACTGACTTAAGCGCGTTGCAAGCCTACAGTCGTTACCAAGCGGAGATTTATGTCAACGGCAGTTCCACTCCCATAGTGGAAAGCGCCAGCATATTGGCACCCGTCCAGTCCGCTGCAGCCATGGCCAAAATTCCGCTGCACGATCTCAACACGAGCAACAACTTAAGCTACCTGACCCCACCGTTTACGTCCGCTGCCAGCGTCACAGTCAATTGGAATCGGGTACCCGGGGCAGTGCGTATAGAGGGCGCTTATGCGGTATTTTTCAATGGTGCCAGCAATACCAATCTGGGCGCAAACGTATCAGACGCTCTGAGTTTGATACCTACCTCTACCAGCGTCACGATCAACAGTGGCCCAGTCAGTTTCCCTGCTTCGGCTATTACTGATTTCCGGGAATTGGGGATTGGAGGGCGTAGCGCGCGCTCCAATTTTGTCAATTCCGTAATCAGAACTCCCTGACCCATAGACCGTACCGCGCTTCTCGAGTTACACCCCGCCTCGGCGGGGTTTTTCTTATTTAGCTCGATGCCGGGGTGGCTCAAAGCGCGTAGTTTGCCTACTTGCGCGTATCTATTTTTTGCAACTGCCACCCACAGATACCGTGCCGTCTTTGCATTCGGTCAAAATACCATCTGTCGCTTTTTTAACAGGCAATGCAGGCTTAGCGGCAGGCGTTGCAACTGTTGCAGGCGCTGACGCAGCGCTGCCGGAGGCAAGGCCTTGGGTGTACAGGATCTTCTTCGCACCCTTGGCGCAGTTGCCCACCACTTTGCCGGGGAGGCTCGAGGCACTGTCCACCACCACCACGGTAAAACTGGCCACCCCTGCAGCTTTAATCTTGCCCTCAATCTGCTCGCGCAGGGCATCGCAGTTGTCGGCATAGCTGGCGGTGCAAGCCAGCGCAAGGGGAACCATCACGGCGGTGAATTTCAACATGGACAATACCGCGTGGGTAGTAAGTAAAAGATGACGGCAAGTATACCGAAGCGGCTTGTTTGCCCAGCTAAGCTACAATACGTGACACAAAAACCCCCAGGGTGACACGCCATGCAAACCATCAACGTCCGCGAGCTTCGCAACACCATTCCGCACCTGCGCGAGACGCTTGCGCGTGAGCACGAGCTGGTGCTGGTGTCTAACGGCGAACCAGTGGCGCGCATACTACCGATAGAGCAGCCGCCCAAACTGCAATCGATGGCCTGGCTGCGCGCACTCTCGCCCCAGCAAACGACCGATAGCACTGACTTGATCCGCGAAGACCGTGGCATGCGCGGCGCATGAGCTTGCCGCTGGCCTACATTGATACCAGCGCGTTTGTAAAACGCTTTTTGGCGGAAGTGCATACGCCCGCCATCGAGGCATTTATTGCCGAAAACCACTATCGCTTGATGATCTCATCGATTTCTCTGGTAGAGATGACCTCCGTGCTCAAGCGCAAACTGCGTTTGGGTGAGGTGACGCAAAAATTGGTGGCCCTGGTAGACGAGCAGGTGGGGCTGGAATTGGCCAGCAAAGCACTTGCCCTGCATGTCGTAGAGCCCAGTACCTTTCAGCTGGCCGGCAGTGTGATCGAACGCCTGACCTCACCCCTATCCACCCTGGACGGCATTCACCTTGCTAGCGCCAAAGCCGCGCAATGCAGCATGATGGTCTCGGCAGATAAACAATTGGTCAAGGCCGCGCACGAGCTGGGCTTGCAAGTATTGGATTTGACTTAAGGCCATGGCTACCATCGTCCCCACCACCGCCTTCATCTTCGACATGGATGGCACCATGATCGACTCCATGCCCTACCACACCCAGTCGTGGCTGGAGTTTTGCAAACGGCGCGGCATCGCCATCGACGTGCAGGATCTGCTGCAACGCACCACCGGGCGCACCGGTACCGAGTGCATGAGCGAGCTGTTTGGGCGGACCATGTCAGCGGCCGAGGCGTTGCCCTTGGTGCATGAAAAAGAAGTAATCTACCGTGAGCTGTTTGCGCCTGTATTCAAAGAGGTGGCGGGATTTACAGCTTTTGCCACCCAGGCCCGCAGTATGGGTCTGCAAATAGGTGTGGGCACTGCTGGCGATAAACACAATATTGCATTTGCTATGGGGCATTTGAAGATGCCCCACGCCCCGGTGGCTATAGTGGGCGGTGACCAAGGTTTTGCGGGCAAGCCCGATCCGGCCATATTTTTAGAGGTGGCCCGTTTGCTGGGTACGCCAGCGGCGCAATGCATGGTGTTTGAAGACGCGCCCTTTGGCATAGAGGCCGCGCGGCTGGCTGGCATGCAGGCCGTGGCCATATGCAGCAGCCATACGGCAGCCGAGCTGGCAGGCCCCCATGTGGTGGCCTGCGTGCGCGACTACACTGCATTACTTGATACCCAGTTTTTAGAAAAATTACTCTCCAGAGGATTACCCCATGTTTCGTGAAGCTACTACAGCGCTCGTCAAGCGCGCCGACTACGCCCCACCCGCCTATTGGATCGACACGGTTGATTTAACTTTTGATCTGGACCCCGCCAAAACCCGCGTGCTGAACAAAATGCAGGTGCGCCGCAATGCAGATGTGCCCGCCCAGCCCCTTCGCCTGGATGGCGACGAGCTGAACCTTGCCCGCGTGATGGTCAACGGCCAGGGCTGCTCGTTCAAAATGGACGGCGACACCTTGGTGCTGGCCGACCTGCCCGATACCTGCGAGATAGAAATATTTACCACCTGCAACCCGGCCAAAAATACCAAGCTGATGGGCTTGTATGTGAGCCAGGACACCTTCTTTACCCAGTGCGAGGCCGAGGGTTTTCGCCGCATCACCTACTTTCTAGACCGCCCTGACGTGATGTCCATGTACAGCGTCACGCTGCGGGCCGATGCAACCGCATTCCCCGTGCTGCTGTCCAACGGCAACTTGGTGGAGCAAGGCCCGCTGGAAGGCGGCCGCCACTTTGCCAAATGGGTGGATCCGCATAAAAAGCCCTGCTATCTGTTTGCGCTGGTCGCTGGCAATTTGGTAGCGCGTGAGCAGCGCATTACCTCTCGCGCAGGCAAAGACCATTTGCTACAAGTGTTTGTGCGCAAGGGTGATTTGGACAAAACCGAGCACGCGATGAACTCGCTGATGCACAGCGTGGCTTGGGACGAAGCGCGCTTTAACTTGCCGCTGGATTTAGAGCGCTTCATGATCGTCGCCACCAGCGACTTCAACATGGGCGCAATGGAAAACAAGGGCCTGAACATCTTTAACACCAAGTACGTGCTGGCCAACCAGGCCACCGCGACCGATGTGGACTACGCCAACATCGAAAGCGTGGTGGGCCACGAGTACTTTCATAACTGGACGGGTAACCGCATCACCTGCCGCGACTGGTTTCAGCTCTCGCTCAAAGAAGGCCTCACAGTTTTCCGCGACCAAGAATTCAGCATGGACCTGTGTCCCACGCCGTCGGCCCGAGCCGTCAAACGCATAGAAGACGTGCGCGTGCTGCGCACCGCCCAGTTCCCAGAGGATGCAGGCCCCATGGCCCATCCGGTGCGGCCCGATGCCTACCAGGAGATCAACAACTTCTACACAGTCACCATTTATGAAAAAGGTGCTGAGGTAGTGCGCATGATGCAAACCCTGGTAAGCCGCGAAGGCTTTGCCAAAGGCATGGCCGAGTACTTCAAACGCCACGACGGCCAGGCAGTGACCTGTGACGACTTTGCCGCCGCAATAGCTGACGCCAACCCGACATCGGCCCTGAGCACCCTGCTGCCGCAGTTCAAGCGCTGGTACAGCCAGGCTGGCACCCCGCGTGTGAAGGCCCATGGCGTGTACGACGCCCTAGAGCGTACCTACGCCCTGCACCTGTCGCAAAGCTGCCCAGCCACACCAGGCCAGGCGAGCAAAGAGCCCTTTGTCATTCCTATTGGTTTCGGGTTAATCAACGCCCATGGCCAAGACTTGCCGCTGCAACTGGCCAGCGAAGCGCAGGCTGTGCCTGGCCAGCGCACTTTTGTGATGACGCAGGCCGCCGAGGTACTGCAGTTCATCAACGTGGACTGTGCTAGCGGCACCGAGCCCGTGCCCTCCATATTGCGCGGCTTCTCAGCCCCGGTGATTTTGGAGTGCGACTACACCGAGGCGCAACTGCTGGCCCTGCTGGCCCACGACAACGACCCGTTCAACCGCTGGGAGGCGGCGCAGCGCTTGGGACTGCAACACGCTATGCAATTAGTAGCTGCTCGCGCGACTTCTGTGGGGGCTAGTGCCAGCTTTGGTATAGAAAGTTTCGCACAGTCACCCTTCGTCGCCGCACTGCGCAGCGTGCTGCGCAACCCCGAGCTGGACGCGGCCTTTAAAGAGCTGGTGCTCACCCTGCCCAGCGAAACCTATATTGCCGAGCAGCTGGACGAGGTAGATCCCCAAGCCATCCACGCCGTGCGCGAGGCTATGCGCAGCGCGCTTGCAATCGCGCTGCAAGCCGACTGGGAATGGGCCTTTGACGCGCACCAAAACCCGGGTGGCTACCAACCCGACGCTGTCAGCAGTGGCCGCCGCGCGCTGGCCAGTATGGCCCAAGGCATGCTGTGCCTGGCAGCGCGCGAGTCGGGCAGCGCGGTGTGGCCTGGTAAAACCTACCAGCGCTTCAAAGATGCCAACAATATGACCGACCGCTTTGGCGCCTTGGGCGCCCTGGTGGCCAGCGGCCACGCCCTGGCTGCGCCTGCGCTAGAGCAGTTCTACAACCTGTTCAAAGACGAGGCCTTGGTGCTGGACAAATGGTTCAGCCTGCAAGCCGGCAGCACAGACCGCGGTGGCGACATCCTGCCGCGCGTGCGCCAACTCATGAAGCACCCCGACTTCAGCCTGAAAAACCCTAACCGCGCCCGCAGCGTCATCTTCAGCTACTGCAGCGGCAACCCTGGCGGCTTCCACCGCATGGACGCAGCAGGCTACCTGTATTGGGCCGAGCAAGTGCTGGCACTGGACGCCATCAACCCCCAAGTGGCAGCCCGCCTGGCCCGCGCAATGGACCGCTGGAAAAAACTCGCACAGCCTTACCAAAATGCTGCTTTAGAAGCTATCAAACGGGTGGCGGCTAAACCAGATTTGAGCAATGACGTGCGCGAGGTGGTTTCGCGTGCTTTGGCGGATTAGGCGCATTTAAGAACATACAAAAGAAAATACCGGGGAGTTTTTAAACGCAGGGGGCGCGAAGGTTTCGCAAAGAGCGCAAAAGAAGGAACAGAGAATAAAATTGCATATTCTTTTATTTCAACTTCTTGGTTTGCACGTTGAGGTTTTTCTTTTCTCTTTTTCTCTTTTTGATTTTCCTTTTGTATTTTCTTTTTTGTACCATCTGCGAAACCTTCGCGCCCTCTGCGCTCACATACTCCCTTTCCCTTATCCCGCCCGAAGAGCACGACCAACATGACCAGCAAAATATCCCTCACAAGATACCTCGTAGAGCAACAACGCCAAGACGGCCGCATACCGCCGCAGCTGCGGCTATTGCTGGAAGTCGTCGCGCGCAGTTGCAAGAGCATCAGCCAAGCCGTCAACAAAGGTGCCTTGGGTGGTGTGCTGGGTACGGCCAGCAGCGAAAACGTGCAAGGCGAGATTCAGAAAAAGCTCGACATCATCGCCAACGAAGTACTTATCGAAGCCAACGAGTGGGGCGGCCACTTGGCCGCAATGGCCAGTGAAGAGATGGACAGTATTTACCTGGTGCCTAACAGGTACCCGCAAGGTGAATACCTGCTGCTGTTTGACCCACTGGATGGCTCTAGCAACATCGACGTCAACGTCAGCATTGGCACGATTTTCAGCGTGCTCAAAAAGCCCGACGACAACGATGCAGGCATTGAAGAAAGAGATTTTTTACAAGCCGGTAGCAAGCAGGTCGCCGCCGGCTACTGCGTGTACGGCCCGCAAACCACCCTGGTGCTAACGGTGGGCGACGGCGTAGCCATGTTCACGCTAGACCGCGAGCAAGGCAGCTTTATCCTGACCGAAGAAAACGTCACCATACCTGCTGACACCAAAGAATTTGCCATCAACATGAGCAATATGCGCCACTGGGCTCCGCCGGTGAAGCGCTATATCGACGAGTGCCTGCAAGGCAAAGAAGGCCCGCGCGGCAAAGACTTCAATATGCGCTGGATCGCCAGCATGGTGGCAGACGTGCACCGCATCCTCACCCGTGGTGGCGTGTTCATGTACCCCTGGGACAAACGTGAGCCCGAAAAAGCCGGCAAACTGCGCCTGATGTACGAAGCCAACCCCATGAGCTGGTTGATAGAACAAGCCGGCGGCGCAGCCACCAACGGCAAACAACGCATCCTCGAGATCCAGCCCGGCAAGCTGCACGAACGCGTCAGCGTGATACTGGGCTCCAAAAACGAGGTAGAGCGCGTTACGGCCTACCATCTTGAGGCCAAATAAGTCTCCAGCGCAATAAAATATTGCGAGGGCAGCTATTAATTACATAGTAGCTTATGCACCCGCGTGCGCTGTACCCAGCCAGTAGCTAAGCAAAGTTTGTTATACTCTTCGCTTCGCCCATGTAGCTCAGTTGGTAGAGCAACGCACTCGTAACGCGTAGGTCAGCAGTTCGATTCCGCTCATGGGCACCACATATACCTCACCAAGCCTAGTACTAGGCAGGCGCTAGCGACACACTGGCTTG
>JAYWHJ010000259.1:0-2715 GCA_043777795.1 Polaromonas sp.
TCTGTTGGCCTGGAGCTTGATTGTGTTGGGCAGGCAGGGCTTGCTGCCGCGCAACGCTTTGGCGCATTTTGCGACGAGCGTTGTGCGACACCATACATCACCTGGGACTGAGATAGCGGGCCGGATCGACCGGCTTGCCTTGGCGGCGAATTTCAAAATGCAGCTTCACACGGTCGCTGTCGCTTTGGCCCATCTCGGCGATCTTTTGGCCCTTGCGCACAGTTTGGTCTTCTTTGACCAGCAGGGTTTGGTTGTGCGCGTAAGCGGTGAGGTAGGTATTGTTGTGTTTCAAGATCACCAGGTTACCGTAGCCGCGCAAGCCTGCACCTGCGTAGACCACACGGCCGTCGCCAGCGGCCAATATCGGATCACCCAGCTTGCCCGCGATGTCCAGGCCTTTGTTTTTGACTTCGTCAAAGCCAGCGATCACTGCGCCGCTGGTGGGCCAAATCCAGGCAATGTCGTCGTCACCTGCAGACGATGCGGGGGGCAGTGGCGCAACCGCTACGACGGCAGGCGCAGGCGTCGGTGCTGCGACTGGGGCGCTGGCCGGGGTGGCTGGAGCTGCGGTGCGGGTGCTTGCTGGTGGCAGGCTGGTGGCTACTACCGTGCTCGGTGGGGTCACTGGCCTGGACGTAACGGCGCCCGCAGCGACATCGGCCGTGCCGGGTGCAATCACGCGCAGCACCTGGCCTACTTCAATGATGTTGGGGTTTTCCAGGCCATTCCAGCGGGCTACATCGCGCCAGTTTTGGCCCGTGTCCAGGCCAATGCGGATCACGGTGTCGCCCGGTTTGACGGTGTAGTAGCCGGGCTTGCCGGCGTTCTCTGCGCCTGGCAATGGCTTGAGCGGGGTGACTGCTACGCTGCCTGCACCGGTCGCGCCGGCAGTACCTGCGGACCCAGCAGCGGATCCAGTGGATGATGCGGTGGCGTTAGGGGTTCCCCGATCTTCCACTGGCGCGCGGTTCAGGCTGGTGGACGAGCACGCACTCAACGCAGCGGCCAAGGCCAAGATGGCCCCTAGTACTACCCTGCCACCCAATGTTGACTTATGTTCTTGAATCATTCAAACCTCGTTGCGACACACACTGTATGCACAGCAAAAGGCACACAGGCGATGGTCATTACATTACACCCGATTTTAGGGGCACAAAGTGCACCGCCTCAAGCACTGATTGTGTTACGCCCAGTTGCGTTTTGTCCAGCACAATTAAAGCCTGTGTTTTCCCTGTGGTCACCACTGGCGCTACCAAGCGCCCACCCACGGCCAGTTGGTCTACCCAAGCCTGCGGAATCGCGTCGCCACCCGCTGCGGCAATGATGCCCGCAAACGGTGCGCCTTTGGCGTAACCCAGCATGCCGTCGCCCAGCAATAGGCTCAGGTGGGCGATGGCGAACGGGCGCAAGTTGTCCCGCGCTTTGTCGTGCAGGCCGCGCAGGCGCTCGATGCTGTAGACCTCTGTGCACACCTGGGCCAGCAAGGCAGCCTGGTAGCCGCAGCCGGTGCCAATCTCCAGCACCTTGCCGATGCGGCCTTTGCTGTCCTTGGCGCAGCCCTGGCGCAGCAGCTCGATCATGCGGGCTACGACGTTGGGTTTGGAGATGGTTTGGCCCAAGCCGATGGGCAGGCTGGTGTCTTCATAGGCTTGACCTACCAACGCGGTGTCGACAAAGCGGTGGCGCTCGACGGTATTCATAGCCTGCAGTAAAGCAGGGTCGCTAATGCCTTGGGCGGCCAGCTTGTCGACCATGCGCTGGCGCATGGCGTGGGAGTCCAGGCCAATGCCACTCGATAGGATGCTTTTTTGGACCGTAGCCCTTTGAAATAAAGCGGTAGTAGCACTATTTTTAATAGTGCCTGGTTTTGCCTGCGCTAGCTTTACTTGGGCCGTCTGTACCTGCACCGCTTTAGTTTTTGTATGTGCAGTGCTGGGCATCGTGGCCGGAAAGCTGGGGCGACTCTTGGGCAGGTTCATGCCGTACCTTTGTCGGCATCGGCCAAGCCGACCAAGCTTTGCTGCCAATAGCCCAGGCGGGCGTGGTCGGTCAGGTCTACTTGCAACGGGGTGATAGTGACATGGCCTGCGCGCGAGACTTCAAAATCAGTTCCAGCGCCCTCTTCTTTGGCCGGCCCAGCAGCGCCGATCCAGTACATGGTCTCGCCGCGCGGGCTGGTTTGCTGGATCACCGGCTCGGCTGCATGGCGGCGGCCCAGGCGGCATACCTTGGGGCCGAGGATCTGGTCTAAAGGTCGGTTGGGAATGTTGATGTTGAGCAGCCAAGGGGCACTGCCAGCGTGCAGGTTTTGGCTGTAGTGCAACACCAGCTCGCGGGCCTTGGCGGCGGCATCGTCAATGTGCGCCCAGCCTTTTTCAGCCTGCGAGAACGCCAGCGCGGGTATGCCAAACAAATAGCCTTCCATCGCAGCACCCACAGTGCCGCTGTAGATGGTGTCGTCGCCCATATTGGCTCCGTTGTTGATGCCGGAGACCACGAGGTCGGGTTTGTAGCCCAGCAGCCCGGTGAGAGCGATGTGTACGCAGTCGGCGGGCGTGCCGTTGACGTAGCGAAAGCCGTTGGCAGCTTTGTGCACGTACAGTGGCGCGTTGAGCGTGAGTGCGTTGGACTTGGCGCTGTTGTTGTGCTCTGGGGCGATCACCTCTACATGGGCCACCGTTTTCAGTGCCTCGTACAGTGCCACAATGCCGGGGG
>JAYWHJ010000260.1:0-7522 GCA_043777795.1 Polaromonas sp.
AATAGCGGAACTGGTAGCTAAAACTCGTTATAGTAGACCTTGGCTTACACATGATTTACCAATTTTGTACCAACACTGATCCCGGACTCGCGCGCGACAACAACGAGGACTCGGCGACTTTTGATGCAACCACGCAAATGGCTGTTTTAGCCGATGGCATGGGCGGCTATAACGCGGGCGAAGTGGCCAGCGGCATGGCCACAGCATTTATCCGCTCTGAGCTCAGCCGCTGGCTTTCCCAGGTCGGCAAAACGGCCAACGCCCGCGAAGTGCGCCGCGCGCTAGAAATTTGCGTCGACAACGCCAACCGCTCTATCTTTAATGCCGCCAACTCCAACCCGCAGTACGCGGGCATGGGCACCACTTTGGTAGTTGGCGTGTACCACGAAGCACGGTTGATGCTGGGCCATATTGGTGACAGTCGCTGTTATCGCTTGCGCGGTGAAGAGTTTTTGCAAATCACCAAAGACCACTCTTTGCTTCAAGAGCAACTAGACGCAGGCCTGATCACTCACGAACAGGCGGCCACGTCGTTGAACAAAAATTTGGTGACCCGCGCTTTGGGCGTAGAGGACAGCGTCTTGCTTGAGGTCAATGAGCATAGGGTGGAGCCCGGAGACGTCTACATGATGTGCTCTGACGGTCTGTCCGATATGGTGGACGATGCTGGCATTGCGCAAATTTTGCTCGCTGCTGGCACGCTAGACCAAAAGGCCGTGGCTTTGATAGCCGCTGCCAATGCTTCGGGAGGCAGGGACAATATCACGGTCTTGCTGATGCAGGCCCAAGAGGGCTCTAACAAGCGCGGATTAATGTCGCGCTTACTGGGGAAGTAAGACAAAATGTACAGCTATATCAACAGGAGTCGGCCATGCCGAAAATGATCGTATCGATCGACGGTGTCGTCATCAAAGAAGTCCAACTCACCAAGGACCGCACTACGCTGGGTCGTAGACCGTACAACGACATTGTGATTGACAATCTTGCCGTCAGTGGTGAGCACGCAGTCATGCAGATGTCCGGCAATGAGGTTTACCTGGAAGATCTCAATAGCACCAACGGCACCTATGTTAATGGTAAAGCTGCCAAAAAACAGTTGCTAGCTAACAACGACACGGTTGAGATTGGCAAGTACAAAATCAAGTATGTCAGTGAAGCCGCCAACGCGGGTTTTGAGCAAACTATGGTGATCAAAGCCGGATCTGCTGGTTTGCCGCAGCCAGCAGCAGCCATGCCAAGCGCCGAACCTGCCAAAATAGCGGCCATCAAGGTCATGTCTGGTGCGGCAGCCGGGCGCGAGGTACCACTGGTCAAAGTGGTCACCACGATTGGCAAGCCCGGAGTTGCTGTGGCTGCTATCACCAAGCGTCCACATGGCTTTGTAGTTGCCCATGTGGAAGGGGCGAGCAAGCCGACCCTGAATGGCTTGCCTATCGGCGCGGAACCTGTCACATTGAAGCACCTGGATATGCTTGAATTGGCTGGCACCCAAATGCAGTTTGTGCAAGGCTAAATCCCTTTTTATCTTTGCTCGCGCTCAGCACTTATTTTTCATTTCTAAGCACATCTGAGCAGCGATATGGGGGCGTTGTTAAAACACTGGCCCCGCATAGCGGTCACGCTGATTCCGCTCATTTTTGCTTTGCTGCATGCCAGCGCAATACTTCCAATCCACGTTTTTGAGCGGCTTGACGACATCATCTACGATGCTCGCCTGCGCTCGACGATGCCGAATAAATTGGATGAACGCATAGCGATCATCGACATCGATGAAAAAAGCTTGGCCGAGCTGGGGCGGTGGCCTTGGGGTCGCAACAAAATGGCCACGCTGGTCAACGAGCTTTTTGACAAGCAGCAAATTGCCGTTCTTGGTTTCGACGTCGTATTCGCTGAGGCCGACGATAGCTCAGGTCTTAATCGCCTTCGCCAGCTGGCCAACAATGAGCTGCGTGATCAAACTGGTTTTACAGAGCGCCTGACGCAGATTCAAGGCAGCTTGGATTACGATGCAGCATTTGCCAAATCCATAGAAAATCGCCCCGTGGTGATGGGTTACTACCTCACCAGCGACCGCGATGGGCGCACCAATGGCGCTTTGCCGGCCCCTGTGATGCAGCGCGATGCATTGCAGGGCAGGCCCATTAAATTTACCAGTTGGTCAGGCTACGGCTCCAATATCGAGTCACTGGCCAAGGCTGCGCCAATGGCCGGTTTTTTTAACTCTATTACAGACTTGGACGGCGTCGTGCGCTCCATACCTTTGCTTGCCGAGTACAAGGGACAGTATTACGAGTCTTTATCTTTGAGTATGTTTCGGCTTTTAATTGGACTGCCCAAGGTAGAGCCTGGGTTCCCACAAGAGCGGTTCATATCGCGCAACTACCAGGGATTGGAAAGCATTTTGTTGCGTCAAAGTGACAAAGCCTTGGCTATTCCTGTCGACAACAAGGTCGCCGCATTGATCCCGTTTAGAGGTGCGGGCAATACCACCGGTGGGTCATTCCAATATTTTTCTGCTGCCGATGTCGTGGCCCAGCGCATAGCGCCAGGCGCTCTGAAAGGCAAAATCGTTTTGCTCGGTGCCACCGCGCCAGGTTTACTCGATCTGCGGGTCACCCCGGTAGGCGAGACGTATCCTGGTGTGGAAGTGCATGCCAACATGATTTCAGGCCTGTTAGATGGCCGCCTTTATGTGCGCCCTGACTACGCAGTGGGCTTTGAAGTGGTGATTTTGATCATCGCTGGCCTCATTTTGGCCATTGCGCTGCCGCTGTTGTCTGCACCCAAGGCGGTTGCATTGAGTTTGGCCATTGTGGGAGGGTTGATCGGCTTGAATTTTTGGCTCTATCTGGGTTTTGGTTTGGTACTGCCTTTGGCAACCGCCTTGGTGATGGCGTTGACCGCTTTTGCTTTGAATATGAGTTATGGTTATTTTGTGGAGAGTAAATCCAAGCGCCAAATCGCCAATATGTTTGCCGCCTATGTGCCGCCCGAGCTGGTGGATGAGATGGTGAAAGACCCTGACAGCTACAGCATGAAGGCGATCAATAAGGAACTCACGGTCATGTTTTGCGACATGCGGGGTTTTACCAATTTGTCCGAAAAAATGGAGCCTACTGCGCTCCAAGGCTTACTGAACCATTTGTTCAGCCGCCTGACAGAGATCATTCAGGCCAACCGAGGCACCACAGACAAATACATGGGTGACTGCGTGATGGCCTTTTGGGGCGCCCCAGTGGACACGCCCAATCACGCCCAGCTGGCAGTCAAAGCTGCCATAGAGATGAGCCAAGCCGTGCGCAAAATCAACGAAGAACACCGCACCAAAGGCATTCCCGAGATTGGCGTAGGGATTGGCTTGAACACCGGCACGATGTGTGTCGGTAACATGGGCTCTGATATTCGCCGCAGCTACACCGTCATCGGCGATGCCGTCAACCTGGGCTCGCGCCTTGAAGGTTTGTCCAAAAACTACGGCGTGGAGATTGTCGTGAGTGAGTCTACGCGCAAGCAAGTCACAGATGTTGCCTGGCAAGAACTAGACAAGGTGCGGGTAAAAGGCAAGCAGCAAGCTGTCACCATCTACTGCCCTGTGAGTGCTGTGGACGGCGTATCCAAAGAACAAGTGGACGAGCTCAAGACCTGGGCCATGCTACTAAAAGCTTACAGGAGCCAAGATTGGGAGCAATGTGACGTACAAATGTTGAACTTGCAGCGCTTAAATGCCAAAAAATTCCTTTACCAACTGTACTCAGACCGTGTAACCTCCATGCGAATGCTGCCAATGGACCCCACTTGGGACGGCTCAACGAATTTTGACACCAAGTAAATGGACGATGCACGATGAAGGTACGGGTTTTAGGTTGCTCAGGCGCGATTGCCAAAGATTGCTGCACCACAGCATTTTTGATTGACTCCGATCTGCTCGTGGACGCAGGGACGGGCGTGGGCAATCTGAGCCTGCACGAAATGCGCACTATCGACGATGTCTTGCTGACCCACTCGCATCTTGACCATATTGCGGCGCTGCCGTTGATGATCGACTCTGTGGCCGCCGTGCGCAGCAACCCTTTGCGTGTGCATGCCCTGCCAGAGACCATTGCTGCGCTGCAAAAGCATGTTTTCAACAACATTATTTGGCCTGACTTTAGCAAGATACCCTCTGCTGACGCACCCTTCGTCACCTTTCACCCCATCAAAACGGGCCAAATACTGCAGATAGGCGGCAAAACCATCGAAGTGCTGCCCGCTTTTCATACCGTACCCGCCGTGGGCTACGCGATTAACGGGGGTCAAAGCAACTGGGTTTTCACCGGTGACACCGAGCGTAACCCCGCCTTCTGGGCCCGAGTTAACGCCATTGACGTTGCGATGCTGGTCATTGAGACCGCTTTCAGCAACCGTGAGAAAGAGTTGGCCAAGCGCAGCTTGCATTTGTCGCCCACGGTTCTGGCAGACGAACTAGACAACATCGCCAAAGACAAGCGCTTCCCGATCTATATCACCCACACCAAGCCTTCCGAAACAGACCTCATCATGGAAGAGGTAAAGCGGTTCGATCAGCCGCAGGCCAACGGCCTAGACGTTATCCACGACATCCGCTGGCTGCGAGCGGGGCAAGAGTTTGAGCTATGAACTCCGAGGTGCCGCGCACCGCCGCTGAGCAAGCTTTTTTTGAATCTCAAGTGCTGGAACCTGAAAAACGCGGCGTCACGTTTGAAGCCCTGTTTTACCGCCAGTTGCACCAGGTCACCACCCGCATCCACGACACCGAAAACATTGACCAGCTAATGCTGGAGTCCAGCCAAGACATTTGCCGGCTCCTCAACGCCGATCGCCTGACCCTCTACGCCCTGAGCGACGATAAAACCTCCATCGTCTCCAAAATCAAAACCGGCCTCAACGTCGCCAAAGACCTCAAGCTGCCTTTGAGCGTGCAGAGCATTGCAGGCTACTCGGCTATGAAGCAAGAGATGGTCAACATCGCCGATGTTTACCATGAAGAGAGCCTCAAGAGCATCCACCCGCAACTGACCTTCCTCCAAGAAGTTGATAAACGCTCAGGCTACCGCACCAAGCAAATGCTGGTAGTGCCGATCCTGGACGGCGCCGATTTGCATGGTGTGCTCCAGGTGATCAACAACAAGAGCGACGTTCCTTTTGGCGAGCTGGAAGTTGAAGGTGCCACCCAACTGTGCAAAACCTTGGCTACCGCGATTCGCCAACGCGAGCAGCGCGCGCAAGACAGCCAGCGCCGCAAAGCCACTAAATACGATGGCCTGGTCGTTGCGGGCGTGTTGTCACCACAAGACCTAGCCCAATGCGTGCTCAGTGCGCGCGAGCAGGCCAAGTCAGTAGAGCACTTGTTGATGGCCGAATACCGCATTCGCCCTGCGCAAATCGGTCCCTCACTCGCCAAGTTTTTTGGCGTGCCCTACGAGCCATTTGCCGCAGGGCGCATACGCTCAGAGATGCTGCACGCATCCCTCAAACTCGACTTTATCCAGGAGCAAGGGTGGATACCGCTGGAAGAGTCGCCCGAGGGCTTGCTGGTGATGTGCCTGGACCCCGAGGCCACGCGCGGTGCCCGCGTGGTGCCCCAGGTGTTCCCGCGCCTGCAAAAATTCAGCTACCGCGTCACCACCCACACCGAGTTTGAAGAAACTTTAGCCCAGCTGTTCGGCGCAGACGGCGGCTCTATCGGCCAACTGTTGGCTGACATGAACGCGCCCGCAGAGGACTACACCTTTGACGACTCGGCCCTGGAATCCGCCGCTGCCGACAACGAGCTGGTCAAGTTTGTCAATAAAGTCATCATCGACGCCCATCACCAAAAGGCCTCCGACATCCACATTGAGCCCATGCCCGGCAAAGCCAAGACCGGTATCCGCTTTCGCGTCGACGGCACTTTAGCCCCGTATATCGAGGTACCCGCCCAGTTCCGCCAGGCCATGGTCACACGCCTGAAGATCATGTGCGACTTGGATATTTCGGAGCGGCGCAAGCCACAAGATGGCAAGATCAAGTTCAAAAAATACGGCCCGCTGGACATCGAACTGCGGGTGGCCACCATCCCCAGCGCAGGCGGGGTGGAAGACGTGGTGATGCGTATTTTGGCAGGCGGCGAGCCCATTCCACTCGAAAAGCTGGGCCTCACTACTTACAACCGCGAGCAGGTAGAAAAAACCGTCAGCAAACCCTACGGCCTGTTCTATGTGTGCGGCCCCACCGGCTCTGGTAAAACCACCACCCTGCACAGCATCCTCAAGTTCCTCAACACGCCCGACACGAAAATCTGGACAGCGGAAGACCCGGTAGAAATCACCCAAAAAGGCCTACGCCAGGTCCAAATCAACAAAAAAGCCGGCATCGACTTTGCCCTGATCATGCGCGCCTTTTTGCGAGCCGACCCCGACATCATCATGGTGGGCGAGAGCCGCGACAAGGAAACCGTGAGCATGGGCGTGGAGGCATCCCTCACCGGCCACCTCGTCTTTAGCACCCTGCACACCAACAGCGCCCCCGAGTCCATCACCCGCCTGCTCGACATGGGCATGGATCCATTTAACTTTGCCGATGCCCTCTTAGGTATCTTGGCCCAGCGCCTAGCCAAACGCCTGTGCGACTGCAAAGAAGAGTACACGCCCACTTCTAATGAGCTGAAAGGCTTCATCACCGAATACAGCGACGAGCTGCGCCACACCGCCGCCTGGCAAGCAGACCCCGGCGGCGAGCAGCAACTGCTGCTAGACGGCTGGACCGACACCTATGGCAAAGACGGCAGTCTCAAGCTCTACCGCGTCAACGCAAAGGGCGGTTGCGAGAAATGCAAAAACACCGGCTACAAAGGCCGCGTAGGTCTGCACGAGCTGCTGGTAGCCGACGACGTCATCAAAAAACTCATCCAGGAACGCGCCAGGGTGGCCGACATCTTCAGCCAGGCTGTAGCCAACGGCATGCGCACGCTGAAGATGGACGGCATGGAAAAGATTTTGATGGGCCTGACCGACATCAAACAGGTGCGGGCGGTGTGCATCAAGTAAGCGCAACGATTGACATTTTTGGTTTTTTCAGCCGGCGCACTAGCTGACTTGACAATTGTGTCACCCCCCCACACCGGTTTTTACCGAATTTTGCCAGCCACGCAGCTTCAAAGCAGCCGAGAAGTGTGATTTATCACGGAATGTGCGCACAAAATAAAGCGCCAGTGCTTGGCACACCACTTGCAACTATTCAATCGTAGGCGGCAAAGTGTGTTGCTTCCTCAATTCAACCTAATTTATTTACTGGAGTTCAATATGAAGCGTACTTTGCAAAAAGGTTTTACCCTGATCGAATTGATGATCGTTGTGGCGATTATCGGTATTTTGGCTGCGATTGCTTTGCCAGCTTACCAAGACTACACCGTGCGTACACGCGTGACAGAAGGTTTTAGCTTGGCACAACCTGCTCGCAGCGGTTTAGCCACCGATGGCGCAACTTCAGCAGCTGACTACGCTCGCTATGTAGCATCATGGAACTT
>JAYWHJ010000261.1:0-2712 GCA_043777795.1 Polaromonas sp.
CCGCCAAACAGCTCGGGGAACATGCGGCCAAAATGCTCGTTGACGATGTTGAAGGTGCCCGAGAGCATCTCGCGGGTTTCGCCGTCAATTTTGATGATCGCGTCTTGCAAGGTGTTGATGGCCTCCGTGAGGTCGGCCATTTGCGCGTCCAAAAAGGTTTTGCGTTCGCGCGAGCTGGCCAGCTCGTCCAGCGCGGCCAGGTTGACAGCGCCCAAGGCCGCTATGTCGCGGTTGAACTGATCAATAGCGCTTTGCAGGCCGCCGAGTCTGACATTGCCTTCGGTGATCGACTTGCCTACGGCCTCCAAATCGGCCTGCGCCTCGGTGAGAAGCTGGGCATACTGCTCAAAGCCCAGGCGCGCGGCTTGCTCTTTGAGCTGGAAGTCGGTGATGCGTTGGCGCAGCGGGTCGAGCTCGCGCTCCAGTTTGAGGCGGCGCTCGTCACTGGCGCGCAGCTTGTTGGTGAGGTCGTCGTATTCGCTGCGCTTGGCACCCAGTGCGGTTTCGCGCTCCAGCTTCAGGCCCAGCGCGCTTTGCAAACCCGCTTGGGCGGCGGCATCAGTCAAGCGGCTCAGCTCATCGTGGGCGCGCTGCTCATCTTGCGCCAAAGTAGTGGCTTGCTGCGCAGCGGTTTCTATAGCGCGGTTCAGCTCGGCTTTGCGCGCCTCCAGGGTGCGCAGCGCGTATTGGGCCTCGGTGCTTTGGCGTTCAAGGGTGCGCTGCTGTTCGCGGGATTCTGCCAGCTTGCGCTCGGTCTCGATCACGCGTTCGTCCAGCTGCGCGTGGCGCTCTTGCGTGTCGGCCAACTGCATGTCCAGCTCTTCAAACTTGGCCTCGGCCATCACTTTGCGCTCTTGCAGGTCGCCCAGTTGCGCGTCCACCTCGGTCAGGTCGCCCGCAATCTGCTGGCTACGGGCACGGGTTTGCTCTGCCAGTTGGGTCAGGCGCAGGGTCTCTACCATCAGCTCGTGGGCGCGGCCCACGGCCTCTGCCGCTTCGCGCCGGGCGGTGGCCAGGCTTTGCGAGGCTTGGCTGTAGGCGGCCTCGGCGCGTACCAGGGCGTTGCGGCTTTCTTCGTTGATCAAAGATTGCGCTCTGAGCTGCTTTTCCAGGTTTTCAATCTCCTGCGCGCGGGCCAGCAAACCGGCCTGCTCGGAATCTTGCGCAAAAAAGCTCACACTGTGGGCGCTGACGCAGTGGCCCGCTTTCACATAAATCACCTCACCGGCTTGCAGCTTGTCGCGGGCTGCCAAGGCATCCTCTAAGTTGCTGGCGGTGTAGCAACCGGTGAGCCAGTTGGACAGCAGGGCTTTTTGGCCAGCGTCGTTCAGGCGCAGCAGGTCGGCCAGCTTGGGCAGCGTACCGGGTTTGTCTGGCAGGCCGGCTTGCGGCGCGGTGTAGAAGGCTAGCTTTGCCGGCGGTGCATCGTTGCCAAATGCGCGCACCATGTCCAGCCTGGACACTTCCAGGCTGGACAGGCGTTCGCGCAGGGCGGCTTCTAGCGCGTTTTCCCAGCCTTGTTCGATGTGGATCTTGCTCCACAGGCCTTGCAGTCCGTCCAGCCCATGCTTAGCCAGCCAGGGCTTGAGCTTGCCATCGGTTTTGACTTTTTCTTGCAGAGCCTTGAGGGCTTCCATGCGGGCTGACAAATCGGCTTGTTTGCTGGATTCGGCGTTCACAGCCAGCTGCTTAGCGCGGCGGTCTTCATCGAGCTGGGGCACACTGTCCTGCAGCTCATGCAGGCGCGCCTCGGCAATGTCTTTGGTCTCGGTAGCTTCGCCAGACTGGGCTTGCAAATTGAGCAGGCGCTGCTCGTCGGGCGAGGCCAGCGCATTTTTATCGGCAGCCAAGCGTTCGCGGCGCAGCGTTAAGGCGCGGGTTTGTTCGTCAATATTGCGCTGGTCTGCGGCCAGCACCTGGATCTGCTGCTGTACGCTGCTCACGCTGGCGCGCTGTTCGTTGGCCTTGGTTTGCGCGCTGCGCAGTTGGTCTTCCAGATCGGGCAGGCGTGCACCCTGCTCTTCGGCTTGGGCATGCAGGAGCTGGGATTTTTCTTCGCTGTCCATGGCCTGGGCGGCCAGGGTTTCTATCTCGGCAGTAGCGTCGTCTTTGCGCGTGGCCCATTGGGCGACTTGTTCTTTCAGCTGCACCAAGCGCTGCTCTACACGCTGGCGGCCTTCTACAACGAAGCGAATTTCGGCTTCCAGCCGCCCTACTTCGGCGCTGGCCTCGTACAGCAAACCTTGCGACTGGTTCACATGATCGCCCGCCGCATAGTGCGCTTGGCGAATGGTCTCCAGCTCGCTTTCAATATGCCGCACATCGGCCACGCGGCTTTCCAGGTCGTTGACGGCTTTTTCGGCCTCAGTTTTGATACGGGTTTGCTCGGCCTCAGACTCGCTGCGCTTCAAAAACCACAGCTGCTGCTGTTTGAGCGTCACGTCGGCATGCAGGGCATTGTATTTTTGCGCCACCTCGGCCTGCTTTTCCAGCTTCTCCAGGTTGGCGTTCAGTTCGCGCAAGATGTCGTCCACGCGGGTCAAATTTTCCCGCGTATCGCTCAGGCGGTTCTCCGTCTCACGGCGGCGCTCTTTGTATTTGGACACGCCAGCGGCTTCTTCCAAAAACAAACGCAGCTCTTCGGGCTTGGATTCAATAATCCGGCTGATCGTGCCCTGCCCGATGATGGCGTAGGCGCGCGGGCCCAGGCCG
>JAYWHJ010000262.1:0-7493 GCA_043777795.1 Polaromonas sp.
GCAGCTCGAAGAGCTGCTACACCCTGAATTTTTTGAAATTGGCCGCGCTGGCACTTCCTACCACCGCAGCGACGTCATCCAACATTTGCTTGACCAAAACGACGGTGCGACCATTTGGGCGCAAGATTTTGCCCTGTCCATGCCCGCCTACAGCGTCGCCCTGTTGGTGTACAAATCGGCCCATCTCGGCGCTGATGGCGAGCTAAGCATGCATGCCCAGCGCTCCTCCATGTGGCAATACGATGAACTGGGCTGGCAACTGCGCTTTCACCAAGGTACTCCCACCGCTGCGTTCGTAAAAAACGAAACCACCGCAGCGTCAACCCTGTGCGAAGTGTCTTAGCCCATGGCTATTGGCTGGGCACGCAAACGCTTTCGCCAATGGTGGCAGAGCAAGCTGCCGCTGACCGACACTCTGCTGCTAACCCAGCGTAACGTCTATATTTTGCCCACCCGCGCCGGTTGGATGCTGGCTTTGACGCTGCTGGTGCTGCTGGTAGCGTCCATCAACTACCAGCTTAATTTAGGCTACCTGCTGACCTTCATGCTCGCCGGTGCCGCTGTAGTGGGCATGCATGTGTGCCACGGCAATCTGCGCGGAATTACGATGCATTTAATCGCGCCATCTGCCCAATATGCAGGCGCTACTGCCCAGTTTGACATTCGCCTGAGCCATGAGCGCAGCGCAGCCCGCCCCAGCATCGGACTGAGCCTGCTGGATGCCAAGCATTGGTCTTGGACCGATGTGCAATCCCAGGGCAGCGCCGTGGTGCAAGTGGGCTTTACGCCCGCCAAACGCGGCCTGCACCGCCTGCCCGATTTGACAGCAGAGACGCGCTTTCCGCTAGGTACCTTTCGTGTATGGACGGTGTGGCGGCCCAAAGCCGAGGTGCTGGTGTACCCCGCGCCCGAGGCATTGCCCCCGCCTTTGCCAGCGGGAGAGCCGCGCACCGGCGGTGGTGTGGCCACCCAAGCGCAAAACTCAGGCGAATTTGACGGTGTACGCGGTTACCGGCGTGGTGACCCCATGAAGCTGGTGGTATGGAAAAAAGTAGCCCAAGCAGTAGCGCGCGGCAGCGACGAGCTCGTCAGCCGCGACACCCAGCAAGCCCAGCGCTACGAGCTGTGGCTAGACTACGCCACCTGCGGCCATTTAGACGTTGAACACAAGCTCAGCCGCCTCACCGCCTGGGTGCTGGCAGCGGACAAACTGGGCTCAAGTTTTGGCCTGCGGCTGCCGGGGCGCGAAATCAAACCAGCCACCGGCGAGGCCCATAAACGGCAGTGCCTGGAGGCGCTGGCATTATGCTGAACTGCCCATGCTAGACAAACTCCAGCACCTCCCCCGCGACGCCCGCGACACGCTGTTTTTGCTGTGCGTGATTGCCTGGGTGATTGGTCCGCAAGTGGGCCATTTGCCTTGGTGGTGCAGCACTTTGGCCGCTGGCGTGCTGCTCTGGCGCGGCAAGCTGGCTTGGGACAGCGCGCCTTTGCCGTCAGTTTGGTGGCGCATCGGCCTGCTGGCGATTACCATCGGCGCGACCTTGTTCACGCACAAAACTCTGCTGGGGCGCGATGCTGGCGTCACCCTCACCGTCGTATTACTGTGCTTAAAAACGCTGGAGCTGCGCGCGCGGCGCGATGCGTTTGTGGTGTTCTTCCTTGGCTTTTTCGCCATGCTGACCAACTTTTTCTTCTCCCAGTCCTTGCTCACTGCCGCCGCCATGTTGGTCGCGCTGATGGGACTTTTGACGGCGCTTGTCAACGCCCATATGCAGGTCGGCAAGCCCCCCCTAGTGCAATCGGCCAGGGTGGCGGGCAAGATGGTACTGCTGGGAGCGCCCATCATGGCCCTGTTGTTTATGCTCTTCCCGCGCCTGGCGCCGCTGTGGGGTATCCCCAGTGACGGTATGACCGGGCGCACTGGCTTGTCCTCCAGCATGCAGGTGGGCACCATTGCGTCGCTGGCGCTAGACGACTCCATCGCCATGCGAATCAAGTTTGAAGGCACACCGCCTGCACAGAGCGACATGTATTTTCGCGGGCCGGTGTTTTCCAGCTTTAACGGCAAAGAGTGGCTGCCCGGCACGTCGCAGTTTTCCAGCCGCTTTACCGCGCCTGCCAAGCTGCAAACCCTCAGCCCCCCCATCAAATACCAGGTCACTCTAGAGCAAAGCAACCGCCCGTGGATTTTGGTGCTGGACGCTGCGCTAGAGAAACCCATCGTCCCAGGCCATGAGCTGGTGATGACCAACGAGCTATTGTGGGTAAGTAGCAGACCCGTCACTGACCTGCTGCGCTACAGCGCGCAAAGCAGTGTAGATTTTCGCCACGGCCCGACTACGCAGGTATTGGGTTTGCAAGACTTTATTGACTTGCCCCCCAGCTTTAACCCGCGCACTTTGCAGCTGGCCGCCGACATCCGCCGTGACCCGCGCTTTGCCCAGGCAGATGCCAGCGTGCTGGTGCCCGAGGTGATGCGCCGCCTGCGCACTGGCGGCTACATTTATACCCTGGAGCCCGGTGTGTACGGGCGCGACACCGCAGACGAGTTTTGGTTCGATAAAAAAGAGGGCTTTTGCGAGCATATAGCGTCCAGCTTTGTCATCCTCATGCGTGCACTCGATATACCCGCCCGCATCGTCACCGGTTACCAGGGTGGCGAGCTCAATTCCGTGGACGGTTTTTGGACCGTGCGCCAAAGTGATGCCCACGCCTGGACCGAGGTATGGTATGCCGGTCGCGGCTGGCTGCGGGTGGACCCCACCAGCGCGGTGTCGCCCGGACGTATTGGGCAGTTTCAGCGCCTGGCAGCGCGCCAGGGCGTGGTGGCCAGCGCCTTTGGTACGGTGCTCAGCCGATCCACGGCAGCCCAGCTGCGCGCAGCGTGGGAGGCAGTCAACAACAGCTGGAACCAATGGGTGCTGAACTACAGCCAAAGCAGGCAACTTGACCTGCTCAAAAACATCGGCTTTAGCTCACCCAGCTGGCGAGACCTAAGCTATGTGCTGCTTGGCATCATCGTCTGCGTGAGTTTGATCGGCGCCGCGTGGACGCTGTACACACGCCACCAGCACGACCCTTGGCTGCGCCTGTTGCACGCCGCCCGCAAGCGCCTGAGAGCAGCCGGCGTACCTAGCGACGACGCCACCCCCCCACGCGAGCTGGCCCAGCGCGCCTGCGCCCACTGGGGCCCCACCCACCCAAGCACACACCACGAGGCCGCCAGTGCCCTGCACGACTGGCTCCTACGCCTGGAGGCCTTGCGTTACGCCCCCCCACACAAGCAGGCCGTCACATTGGCTACACTGCGTGCACAGTTTGCCCAATTGCCCGCCCTGCCTGTGCCTTCCAAATAACCCATCAAGCGATTTTCAAGTGACCCCATTTACCCCCTTGAGCCGGTTGCGTGCATTTTTATCGCGCGCTTTGCCTTTCCACATAGCGCCACTCCCCGCTCTATGTTTGATAGCATCTTGCGCCCTATTTCCCAGCGCCAATGCCCAAAATCCTGCTAAGAAATCTGTGACCTCCCCTGTGAGTCGCGCGCAACCGGCAGGCGAAGCTTATGCCAGCCGCGAAGCGGCTATGTTGTTTGCCGACGATCTGGCCGAGCGGCGCAACCTGGACCGCGAGTGGGTGCGCCAAGCCATTGGCCAGTCCCACTTTATCCCCACTGTGCAGCGCCTCATGCGCCCGGCCAGCACCACCTTTGTCAAGAACTGGCGCGTCTACCGCAGCCGCTTTATCGACCCCGTGCGCATTGCAGCCGGTGCGCGCTTTTGGCGCGACAACGCTGCCACTCTGGAGCGCGCCGAGCTTGAGTTTGGCGTACCCGCAGAAATCATCGTTGGCATCATCGGCGTAGAAACCATCTACGGCCGCGACATGGGTACCTTCCGCGTCATCGACGCGCTGGCTACCTTGGCCTTTGACTTCCCCAAAACCGAGAAGCGCGACCGTACCCAGTTTTTCAAAGATGAGCTGGAACAACTGCTCACCCTGGCTAACCGCACCAACATTGACCCCTTAAGCCTGCGCGGCAGCTATGCCGGTGCCATGGGCTTGGGCCAGTTCATGCCCAGCAGTTGGACCAAATACGCTATCGATTTTGACGGCGACAGCAAGATAGACCTTTTCAAAAGCCCCGCCGACGCTATCGGTTCGGTCGCAAACTACTTCAAGGCCTTCAACTGGAAACCTGGTCTGCCCACACATTACCCGGTGAGTTTTGACCCTGCGCGCCTGAACAAAGACACCCTGCTAGGCCCCGACATACTGCCCTCCTTCACAGTAGAGCGCTTTACGCAGCTGGGTGCAGTGCTGCAAGGCGAAGCGCTTTCGCACCCGGGCCCGCTGGCCTTGGTAGAGCTACAAAACGGCAGCGACGGCGCGCCCCAGTACATTGCAGGCACCGACAATTTTTACGCCATCACCCGCTACAACTGGAGCAGCTACTACGCCCTGAGCGTAATCGAGCTGGGGGCCGAGGTGAAGGCGGTGGTGCAGCGGGGCGCGCGGTAGGGCTGTGCCCCTTTGATGGAAACTGACGCGCTGGCTTGATGTGTTCTTGGTTACACAGAAACTATCAAAACAATAGCTGCCACCGCAGTATTTTATTGCGCCAGAGGGCGAAACACCTTCAAACGCAGTGCCTCAACGCGCTTCACCAGGCATCAGGCCCCGCTCACTTGGTGCGCAAGGCGCTTTCCCATAAAGACACTCAGCGGATGGTCTGGATACGCCCCAAACGGCCCGCGCTGTGCGTACCCGTGCTTGCTGTAGAAAGCCAGCGCTTCGGGTTGGTATGGCCCGGTTTCCAACAGAAGCTCCTCGCACCCTGCCCCGAGCGATGCCGCCTCCAGTGCACCCAATACGCTACTCGCCACGCCCTGGCCACGGTTTTGTGGGCTTACATACATGCGTTTGAGCTCACCAGCAGAGCCAGTGATTACCACCGCACCGCAACCCACAGCCGCCCCTTCGCCATCTCGCCCGACCATGAATATCACATTCGATTTCTTGAGCGATGCCAGGTCCAGCGCATACCGCGCCTCAGCCGGATACAACGTGTCTTGGTACGCATCCAAGTCGGCAATCAGCGCAATGACTTGGGGTTGGTCAGGAGATTCTTGCGATACGTGCACACGAAGTTTTCTGAGGTTCATTTTTTCGGGCCTGCATCTTTTGCAACGCGAGCATCGTAGGCGTCCATTACTAAAGATTTCACTACGCTTGCCTTTGCCGCTTTCAAACTGACTCGCAACCCAACCACTTTACCACCCCAGAGTAACTTCTCTATAAATTCTGAGTAAAGCGCTAACGCGACTTCACGCGCCTGTTCATCAACGAACACATGAAGGAACTCTTCGCCTGGGGGAATGGTGACGAATATTTTTCCTCGCACGCGAAATGACGAAAAGTGGTGGTGCGGTTCTTCCGTGACGGCTTCAAGTGAGAGCGCAAACTTTCGGATCGGATCAATCTTCATGGTCTATTTTGACACTAGGGATGAAGGAAGGCCAGGTCTACGCTAAGTGTTGGTTCCGACTTGGTGGTCGATCAGGACGACGGCAGTATCGTTGAAATTGAAGAGTTTTATCCTGTTGTCCTTTTGGTGAAAAAAGCGCTGACTGAGAAGTAGCGGTTCGGGCAGCTTGCTTATGATGCCAAGTGCTGCACAAAGCCTAGCGTTTGGGCTGAGCCGCCCCTGCAGGCATGGCGGGTGCGCCGGCGTCTGTGAGCGAGGGCCCGAAGTACATGCGGCTGACTCCTGCACGCGCTGCTGCTGCCTCGCACAGACTGCACGGCCGCGACGTGGAGTACAGAATGGCGCCGAGGAGATTGTCTCGGCCGAGCTTTCGCTGCGCATCGCGAATAGCCTCGCGCTCAGCATGGGCGTCAGGATTCTGGTCTTTGATGACCCGACTCGGCCCCTCTCCCACGAGTGCGCCATGGAGTACAAGCACCGCTCCGTAGGATTGATCACCCCATGACTCGGCAAGACGCTTCATCTCTGCAGCCGCCTCGTACCACCGCCGCTCCGGCTCCATCTTGTTGCTCTGCGCCTGGGCACCGGAGTTGAACGCGCCAAAAATCAGTGCTAGCGCTGCGGCGAGTGCGGTTCTGCGGTTTCGATTCAGCAATGCGACGGGCATGGTGGTTTATGTGTGAAGGCTTAGACGCCTGACTGCGAAGGGCGACGATGGGGATGAACTGATGCAACTCATTGCACCCCATATGGAACGAGCTGTTCTGCCTTATTGCCTGGAAACTGGCTGGGGGCCACATTTCGATAGGTGAGCTTCGCTCCTGGCGACATAGGGAGCAGACTGACCATTCCGCGGTTGCTTGTACGGAAAGACGTGGCATTCAACTGATACAGCTTTCCAGCCTCTACCCGGATGCGAACTTCTCCTTCACCAATCTCGATGCGTGATTGGTACTTGATGGAGAGCACATGAACTCCAGGCTTTAGATAAACGATGGACGCGCACCCGCTTTGTTGGGTAGCTGGCTTTCCATCGACCTTGCAGATATAGCCTGACTCATAGTGAGGCCTCCCATCGAGGATGAAGACAGTGGCTACCTCTGACTCAAGGAGGGCCGGGCCGTCGTAGCCTTTGGCCTTCACTGCCGGACCAGGGGGAAAGGTGGCGCAGCCTGCAAGAAGGATTGCAACAACTGCGGGGATGGTGCGAGGCAACATGTTCATAGATGAGGCGACCAACGTTGGCTGTGAGTGGACCGCAACGGTACACTCGGTATTACAGAATGGCGACCACGCTGGCAGCCGTTGCGGGTCCATTCGACGAACATGTTAGACATTCACCTGCCTGCGCTTCAGAAGCAATGACACAACACTCGGCAACACTGCCATGAGGACAATTGCGAGCGGCCAATAAAGTATCCACTGAATAGGCAATCCAGAGCTATCGCCGTGGCCAAGCCAAAAGGCGGCGACTGCCACTAAGGCAATGGAGGAAGCGATGTAGCCAGAATGCCATACAGGAGCCGAGAATTTCCCAACGGCTGCTATCACTGTCCACAGGATATGTGGTGCTGCGTAAAACAAGAAACCCCATAGAACATACGCCACGAACATTTCAGTACGGACAGGTTCTCGCGAAACTGCGGCGGCAAAAGAGCCGGCGGTTATAAGCGCAGGCACAGAAAAATGAGCAGCGACGATCGTGGCTTTCATGGATGTCTAACGAGGCTGTAAAAAAACCTGATTCCTGCAAGCGCGCGCCATGCCTTTCGCATCACACAGCTTAAAGATCAAGATTTGAATGTTCATCCCCACAGTGTGCCGCAAATCTAAGTAATGAGGCGCCTACATGCCTCTTTTTTGTGCCTCTACTGCGCATACCGCGTCTTTGCCAACTTCTCAATGTTGTGCACCATGCAATACAAGTTCCACTGCGTATTGACCTTCTCGCGCCCACGGTGGTTGAAGCGGGTTAAACGCTTGTTGTGCCGGATGTTGGCAA
>JAYWHJ010000263.1:0-7479 GCA_043777795.1 Polaromonas sp.
ACCCGCGCTGCGCCGATCTGCGCGCGGGTCGTTGAAAATAAACAAATCCAGGACAATATTGGTGTCCAGGACGATGCCTTGGCCCGTCACGCAGCGCGGCCTTATTCGGCGTGGGGCGCAGCCGGTGGCGTGCCGGTTGGTGCGGCACCCGCTACCGCTACAGGCGCGCGGCGACCTTGAATATCAAACTTGAACATGCGGCATTCGATGGGGCCGTTCCACATCGGTACGCGGCGCGATTCTTTCAGGCGCATGCGGCCAGGCAGTTTCATATCGGGCACCAGTATCCAGGCGGTCCAACCGTCAAAATGGCTCTTCCAATGGGTGGCCAGTTGAACGAAGAAATCATCAGGCTCCTGATCGCGTGGGGCGCTTGTTTGCCCTGCGCCGCCGCTGTGCCGGCCAGCGAAGCCCGCCACCTCAATCCGCTCGCCATAGGGCGGGTTGATCAGCATCACGGGTTTCACATCGACACTCGCTGCAATAGGCGGCATGCGCTGTAGCGCGTCACCGCCGCGCAATTGCACAGCATGCGCTACGCCCGCGCGCTCGGCGTTACGCTGCGCAAAGTCCACCATCCTGTGAGCTACATCGCTGCCAAATATCTGAATATCCTTTGGGTCGATAGAGTCCTTTTTGATTGCGCGAGCAGCTTCGTTTTTAATAGCATCCCATACGTGCGCCTGGAACGGCAGGTAGCGCTCAAACGCGAACTGGCGCTGCAAACCTGGCGCAATATTCAAGGCAATTTGCGCCGCCTCGATCGCAATCGTGCCGCTGCCGCAGCAGGGGTCATACAAGGGCTGGTCTGGTTGCCAGCCACTGGCGGCAATCATCGCTGCGGCCAGGGTTTCTTTCAGCGGAGCTTCGCCGGTGTCTTGCCGCCAGCCGCGCTTGAACAGCGGTTCGCCACTGGTATCGATGTACAGGGTGACGCTGTCTGTAGTGAGGTGGGCGTGCACGCGCACATGCGGCCGGTTGGTGTCCACATCGGGCCTTGCGCCCGACTTGTCGCGAAAGCGGTCGGCAATCGCGTCTTTGATGGTCAGCGCCGCAAAGTTCAGGCTTTTGAGCGGGCTGTGCTGCGAGGTCATCTCAATCTTGAAGGTGTTCTTGTTGGTAAACCAGATCTCCCAGGCCACCTCGCTGGCGGCGTCGTAAAGATCACGCTCATTTTGGTAAGGTTTGTGCGCCAGCTCGATCATCACGCGCATGGCCAAGCGGCTATGCAGGTTCAGCAGCATGGCGTCGCGCCAAGAGCCTTCCAGCATTACGCCGCCGCGCATCACGCTGACGGGCACTTTGCATAAACGGTGCACCTCATGCGCCAGCAGCTCTTCCACGCCGCCTGCGCAGGGCAGAAATAATTGAAGTTGGTTCATGGTGGGCTTTACAAAGATTTTCGCAAGTGCGTAGGCGCAATGCGCAGCGCCTCGCGGTATTTGGCCACGGTGCGGCGGGCGCACTCTATGCCTTGTTCTTTCAGCATGTCGGCAATCGCATTATCCGACAATGGCTTTTTGCGGTCTTCGGCATCGACAAACTGCTGGATCAAGGCGCGCACCGCCGTGCTGGACGCATTGCCACCGGTTTCGGTGTTCAGCCCTGAGCCGAAAAAATACTTGAGCTCAAAAGTACCGTAAGGCGTGGCCATGTATTTGGCGGTCGTCACCCGGCTGATGGTGGATTCGTGCAGGCCCAGTTCATCGGCTATCTCGCGCAGCACCAGCGGGCGCATGGCCAGCGCGCCGTGGGCGAAAAAGTTTCGCTGCCGCTCGATGATGGCGTTGCTCACCCGCAAAATGGTGTCAAAACGCTGTTGGATATTTTTAATAAACCAGCGCGCCTCTTGCAGCCGGCCTTGCAGCGCGGCATGGCTGTCGGACTTGCCGCCTTTGAGGGCTTGGGCATAAATGTCGTGCACTTTCAGGCGCGGCATCACGCTTTGGTTAAGCTGCGCTTTGAACTTGATCTGCGCGCCACGTCCTTGCGACACCACAATCACATCGGGCACGATGATGTTGCGCTCCAGGTCTGCAAAGCGCCGCCCGGGTTTGGGGTCCAGCCGCGATATCAAGGCAATGGCGGCTTTCACGTCGTCGATGCTACACAGGCACAGTGTGGCCAAGCGCTTGGTATCGCGCTTGGCCAGCAAGTCCAGCGGTTGCGCACAAATAACCAATGCTTCGGTGCGCGCCGTGGTGGTGGCAGGCAGGGCGTGCAGTTGCAGCGTCAGGCATTCGGCCAAGTGGCGCGCGCCTACACCTGCGGGCTCCATATGGTGCAGCAGCTTGACGGCCATGTTAAAGCGCTGCACCAGCTCTTCCACGTCTTCCAAGGTGGTCGCGCCCAGGCTTTCGGCCAGGTCTTCAAAGCCCTCTTCCAAATAGCCGTCGTCGCTCAGCGATTCGATCAAAAACATCAGCGCCGCGCGGTCTTCATCGCCCAGGCGCAGGCCAAGGGCCTGGCGGTGCAAAAAGTCCTGTAGGCTCACGTGCTCGGCGCTCAGGGTGCTGGCATCCGTATCGTCGCCCGGTTCGCTGTTGGACGTGCGCGCAGGAGCGTCGTTGCCCCACTCAGCGTCGTCAGCGGCTACCTCGTGGCTGCCTTCGCCTTCCCAGTTGTCGATAGTGCCGCTGTCAGTAGGCGCGTCAGCCGTGCTTTCGGTGTTTGAAGTGGCAGTGTCAGTATTGCTAGTGCTTGTACTGGCGGTGCTACCCGCGCCATCCCATTCAAACTCCTGCGCACGTTCGGTTTCCAGGCTGGCCGTCTCCTGCGCAACACGCTCCACTTGCAATGCTTCCTCATAGCCCTGCTCGCTGCTCTCTTGCTCCAGGAACGGGTTGTCTTGCAACATTTGCTCAATCTCTTGCGCCAGTTCCAGCGTTGAGAGTTGCAATAATCGAATAGATTGCTGCAACTGCGGCGTCAGCGACAGATGCTGCGACGTGCGAAGACTCAGGCCTTGCTTCATAAGTGGGCTACGCGTAAATCAAAGCCACATGAGCGCCGCCAGGGCGCCCCAAGGCGCGAGGGCCCACTCGGGGGCAGCGCAGTACACGTAGTGACAAGCGAGGGGGCCACACACCGCAGCGACGGGCCGCCCCAAGCAAGGAGCGCCCCCTCGGGGGGGCAGCGCAGTACACGCAGTGACAAGCGTGGAGGCATGTAGCACCACACTCACATACGGAAGTTTTCACCAAGGTACACCCTTCTCACGTCGGGGTTTTCGACGATCTCGTTGGGAGTGCCTTTGGCTAACACGTTGCCGTCGCTAATGATGTAGGCGTGGTCGCAAATACCCAAGGTTTCGCGCACATTGTGGTCGGTGATCAGCACGCCAATACCGCGCGACTTGAGAAACCCAATAATGCGCTGTATCTCAATCACTGCAATTGGGTCAATACCTGCAAAAGGCTCGTCCAGCAAAATAAACTGCGGGTTTGTCGCCAATGCGCGGGCGATTTCCACGCGGCGGCGCTCGCCACCTGATAGTGCAGGCGCAGGTGAGTCGTGCAGCTTTTCTACCCGCAGATCCTGCAGCAGCGCTTGCAGGCGTTTTTCTATGTCTGCTTTGCCCAGCGGTTTGCCTTGTGCATCGCGTTGCAGCTCCAGCACGGCACGCACGTTCTCTGACACCGTCAGCTTGCGAAAAATCGACGCTTCTTGCGGCAGGTAGCTCAAACCCAAACGCGAGCGGCGGTGGATAGGCAGGCGCTCTACGCGTTGGTCATTGATGATGATCTGGCCCGCATCTGCGCGCACCAAGCCCACAATCATGTAAAACGAGGTGGTCTTGCCTGCGCCGTTAGGCCCCAGCAGGCCTACCACTTCGCCTTGCGACACAGACAGCGACACGTCTTTGACCACCATCCGCGCGCCATACGATTTTTGTAGCCCGGTGGCGATGAGCTTTCGCGCAGTGTGCTCTGGGGCGGCACCATGCTCTGTGGTGCTGAGTGCGGTTGCCTGCCGGAATACTGCGTCGTCTTGCATTACTTGCGTTCCCCGCCTACGGTGGTGCTGGGGCGCAGTGTGGCTGGCGGTGTGACGGGGCGGGGCGCAGTAGTGGCGGCAGCCGGCGCGGCGCTGGCATCTTTAGGCGTAATCATGGTACGCACGCGGCCCGTGGGATTGGCGGCTGTCGCGTTGGCCGGGCCGCCCACCACGTTAAATACATCGGTCACGTTGTCATACACAATCTGGCTGCCAGTGGTCTCGTCGTTCACCGCGGTGCCTTTGTAGCGGCGCAACACGGCGTTTTTAGAAAACGTGACCGTGTCGGCTTTGCCGTCATAGACAATAGTTTCAGACTCGCCCTCAATCCACTCGTCCGGCATATCCCGCTTTTGCCTGAAAAACGCACGCTTGCCACCCGTCTCTACGGCAGTGCCAAACTGAAACCCCTCGTTATCCTGGCGAATTTCTACTTGCGCGCCGCGAATGATGATGGTTCCTTTGGTGATCACGACGTTGCCAGTGAACACGCTGGTTTGCTTCAAGTCGTCATAGCGCAGCGCATCCGCCTCGGCGTTCATGGGTTTTTTTTTATCGGCTTTTTCTGCCCACGCGCTGGTGCTGCACAGCACCAAGGCCACGATGGCAGAAAAAACGGCGAGGAGGGAAGGGTGTCGAGGTAATTGCATGGCGGCATGATTCTTGCTGCCACCATTGTAGTCGCGGTATCGGGCTTGCGGCCCGTGGTTACCAAGACATTCGGGCAGGCAGGGGTAATTTGCCCCGCCACCTTCGTATTGGAACCCTTGCTTTTGTCCGCCTTAGCGCGACAAGGTCATCACCCTGTCGGGTGCCAGGCTCAGCCGCAGCTCTACCAGGGTGCCACCCACCCGCAATGGCGGGAAACCCACTGCTTCCACTGGGACGGGCGCTGCGCCTGCGGAGACCGCCGGCGAGCTGGTTTTCTTAGGGTTGGGCAGGTCATCGCCTTTAACCAGTGCCTGGTCGCCGTTACAGGCCGATAAAAGCGCGGGGCTGCTAATGCGGGCTTGCTTGACGGTGGCCAGCGCCGCCTTGTCGGCGGACGTCACACGCTTGCCTTGCGCGTCGAGCAGCTCAATGCCGCGCGCCTGGGGTGCCCAACGCTGGTCACCATCGACACGGCCTGCCAAAATGCACTGCGCCTCTGCACCTGCGGCCGCAGGTACAGGCGCGGCACTTTGCGCCATTGCCAAGCTTGCAGCAAAGGACAAAGGAAGACACAGCAGGGCAACCCAAGTGCGGGCGGCAGAGCGGGCCGAAGCATGAGAAGTGCGAGAAGTAAGGGACTTGTTCAACATAAAACCTCCGGAAAACACACTGTCAAAGCGTCGCGGTGTTGCGGGATACAAAGACCATCAGTGCCTGACAAAGTGGCTTTAGTTTAGAACTTCAGGGGTGGATCGTGCATCCCATGAATATGGCATTTATGCCTGGGCGGTCAGCCTTTGCAGTGCCTCGCGGTACTTGGCGGCGGTGTTTTCTATCACGCGGGTCGGTAGAGCGGGGGCGGGGGCGGTTTTGCTCCACGGCTTGCCGTTGACTTGGGCGGTTTCCAGCCAGTCGCGCACAAACTGTTTGTCGTAGCTGGGCGGGTTGGCGCCTTCCACATAGGTTTCCAGTGGCCAAAAGCGCGAGCTGTCCGGCGTGAGCACCTCGTCCATCAGCGTCAGCGTGCCGTCGGGTGCCAAGCCAAATTCAAACTTTGTATCAGCAATGATGATGCCTTTGGTCAGCGCAAAAGCCGCCGCAGTTTTGTAAATCTCAATACTGATACGGCGGATTTGGGCTGCTAACTCGGGGCCCACCACAGCGACCATTTGGTCAAACGAAATGTTCTCATCATGCTCGCCCATGGCCGCCTTGGCAGCAGGCGTAAAAATCGGCTCGGGCAACTTGGAGGCGTTCTTTAAACCGGCAGGCAAGGCCACGCCGCAGACTGACTGGCTTTGCTGGTATTCAGTCCAGCCGCTTCCGGCCAAGTAACCGCGCACTACGGCCTCGACAGGCAAGGGCTTTAAACGCTTTACCAGCATGGCGCGGTCTTTCACCTGAGGCTTTTCGGCCTCAGTGACTGCGCTCTCAGGCGCATCGCCAGTTAAGTGATTAGGGCAAATATGCCCCAGCTTGGCAAACCAGAATAGCGCCATTTGCGTCAGCAGCGCGCCCTTGCCGGGTATGGGCTCGCCCATGATGACGTCAAATGCGCTCAGGCGGTCGCTGGCGATCATCAAAATGCGGTCAGACCCAACAGCATAGTTGTCGCGTACTTTGCCACGCGCCAGCAGCGGCAGGGAGGTGATGGTGGAGGTGTGCAGGGATGCGGTCACAGAAAAACCTCTCAGACGTTTCTTCAACGTATTGTGCGGCCATGAAAAAAGCCCGTCACGCAGTGTGCCGGGCTTTGAATTATCGCAGGCTGGGCGATGGCGTGTGTGCGCCGCTAGACAATCGCTATCAGTGCACCACTTGCGCCAGCTCACCCTTGGCATACTGCGCTGCCACCACTTGCAGGCTATGGCCTTTGATCTTGCTGCCTTGGCCGGTGCAACCAAACTCGACATAGCGCTGTTTGCAGATGGACTGCGCCGCGGCGCGGGCGGGTTTGAGCCACTCTCTGGCATCAAACTTGTCTGGGTTTTCGTGCAAAAACTTACGCACCGCTGCCGTCATGGCCAGGCGGATGTCGGTGTCGATGTTGATTTTGCGGACGCCGTATTGGATGGCTTTTTGAATTTCTTCCACCGGCACGCCATAGGTCTCTTTCATCTTGCCGCCGTACTGGTTGATGATGGCCAGCAGGTCTTGCGGCACGCTGGAGCTGCCGTGCATGACCAGGTGCGTGTTGGGCAGACGGGCGTGGATTTCCATGATGCGGCTGATCGCCAGCGTGTCGCCCGTGGGCTTGCGCGAGAACTTGTACGCGCCGTGGCTGGTGCCAATGGCAATGGCCAGAGCGTCCAGTTGCGTTTGTTTCACAAAGTCAGCGGCTTGTTCAGGGTCGGTCAGCAGTTGCTCGCGGGTCATGATGGCATCGGTGCCGTGACCGTCTTCTTTGTCGCCTTGCATGGTCTCCAAGCTACCCAAGCAGCCTAGCTCGCCTTCCACCGTCACGCCCAGCTTGTGCGCCATGGCCACCACTTGCTTGGTCACTGCCACGTTGTATTCGTAGCTGGCAATGGTTTTACCATCGCCTTCTAGGCTGCCGTCCATCATGACCGAGCTAAAGCCCAGGTCAATCGCGCCCTGGCACACGGCCGGGTTTTGGCCGTGGTCTTGGTGCATGACCAAGGGAATGTGCGGGTACTGCTCAATGGCAGCAGCGATCAGATGTTTGATAAACGCCTCGCCTGCATACTTGCGTGCGCCGGCGCTGGCCTGCAAGATGACGGGAGCGCCCACTTCGTCGGCAGCGGCCATCACGGCTTGCACCTGCTCCAGGTTGTTCACGTTAAAGGCGGGAATGCCGTAGCCGTTAATTGC
>JAYWHJ010000264.1:0-2694 GCA_043777795.1 Polaromonas sp.
TGGGTGTCAGCACCTGCCAATGGCACCAGTGGCGCTAAACGCTGCAAGCTGGCAAACACATTGAGCAGCTTGTCGCCTGCGCCAAACACCACGCTGGGCCGCAGCAGGTTAACAGCCAGGCCGCTGTCCGTCCACACCTGCTCGCCGCGCCCTTTGCTGCGCAGATACATCGATGGTGCGTCCGGCGCAGCGCCTATGGAACTGATGTGGATCACCCGCTGCAGCCCTGTAGCGCGGCAGGCGGTGGCAATGGTCTTGGGCAGCGCCACATGCACCTGCTCAAAGCGCTGCTCAGTGCCGTGCAGCACCGCCACCAAGTTAATCAACAGGTCATGGCCAGCGACGGCTTGGGTCAACTGCTGCGGGTTGTGTACATCGCAGGGCACCAGTGTTAGGCGCGGCAGCGGCAGCAGATGTTTAGACGCATCTACACGGCGCGTGGGCACGGTGAGGGTGTGACCCGCTGCGGCGAGTTTTTCGCACACATGGCTACCGATAAAACCTGAACCACCTAAAACAACAATATTCATACAAGCCAATTCATGTTAATCTTTATACTATTAAATTAATAGCAAACTATTTAATGTCCACGTCGGAAAAATGCTCTAAAAATTTCTAAAGTACCTATTTTCAATATACCGCAGACTCAAGGCAAGTCTTTGTTCGCCTCAGGCGCGCTGGCGTCCCGCGGGCCCACCAATCCCAGCCGCGCCTTCAAGCTTTGCGGTTGTCCGGTCAATATCGCTGCGTACATGGTGGTGTTAGAAAGCACTTTTTTTACATAGTCGCGTGTTTCTGCAAATGGCACGTTCTCGGCCCAGGCTGCGGCTTCCATGGTGGGACCGTTGCGCCACGCACGTGGGCGGCTGGGGCCTGCGTTGTACGCCGCAGCGGCCATTGGCATAGAGCCTGCAAAATCGTCCAACGCCAGCTTGAGGTATGCCGTGCCAATGGCGATGTTGGTGTCGCGGTTGTTGATTTGGTCGGCCGTAAAGCCGTCCATGCCGATCTTTTTAGCCGTCCAGCGCGCAGTGGCGGGCATGACCTGCATCAGGCCTGAAGCCCCCACGCCTGAGCGTGCGTCCATGATGAAGCGGCTTTCTTGGCGAATCAGGCCATACACATAGGCGGGATCCAGGCTGATCTCTTTGCTGCGGCGCACGACGCTGTCTTTGAATGGCATGGGAAAGCGTTGGTCGGTGTCCATGGCTTCTTTGGTGCGCTCGCTGGTGTTGATGCAGCGGTCCCATACTTGCCGCTCACAGGCAAAGTCAGCAGCTGCCAGCAGCTCGCGCTCTGCCATACCGCCCTTGGTATGCAGGTTGGTGCTGTAGTTCCACTCACGCACGCCCTCGGTACGCAGACCCAAGGCAATCGCGTACAGGGCGCGGTTAAGCCCCGCGTTTAGACGTGCGGCCTCTTTTTCTGCCGCCGTCACAGGGGCAGGGCGCGCGGGCGCGTTGATGCGTTGGCCCAGTTCTTCAGTGGCCAGCATTTCATAAAACCCGCGTGGCGATGCAATGCCCTCCAACAGGTTTTGTGCTTCGGCCAGCTCGGGTCGCAGCACAGCGGTGGGCGTGCCGCTGGCGGGGGTGCTCATGACAGTGGTGGGCTTGCCTGCCACCATGTTTTTCAGTGCGCGGGCCTTCCAGTAGGCAAACGTGGGGTCTTTGCGGCCTTCGTCGGTCATGTCGTTGACAGACGCAATCACTACCGGCCAGCCCTTGCTGATCTCGGTGGCGCGTAGCGCAGTGCGCACCTTCCAGCCCAGCATGTCGTCGTTCAAATGTTCATTGCGCGCTTTGGCAAAATACTCTCCCGCTTCGCTAGACAGCTTCAGGGCCGACTGCTTGCCTATGGCACCCCAAGCCCAGCTGCGCTCCTCGGGTGATAAAAAAGTGGACCACTTGGCCTCTAGCAGAGTAGCCGCACCATCAGGGTCGCTGGAGGCCAGCTTGATCAATGCCAAGGTGATCAGCTCTCTGCGTGCGCTGCTAATCGCTGCAACGCGGCCCGTGAGGTATTTGGCCGGGCTGGCGTTGATCTCGCCCACGCTGCCTGCCGCCTCGGGCGAGACGATCTGCATGGCGCTGGCGGCGGCGCGCGCGCGGTTGGCCTCTATGCTCAGGCGCGCCTCGCGCCATACATCCAGTGCGGTGATTTTTTTGTCGGTGTACAGCCGGTCTGCCGCTTGGGTGCAGCCTTCGTCGGCGTCTTTGATGGTGTACCAGTTGCGCAGCACCTCGGCAGCCATCTCTTTGGTGTTGTTGCCGCTGCGCACGCCTTCTACCAAGAGCGCGTAGCAGCGCACCTCGCGGTCGTCGTTCATGCGGTATTTGGGGTACTCAGCGGCAAAGCTGGCCCAGTCGCGCCGCTGGCCCAGCAGCAGCAGCCAGTCGTTGCGCATGCGGTCTTCGTGGTAGCTGCCACTGTAGCGCGCCATCATGTCTTGCACGTCTTGTGCACTGGCTTGCTCTAGGCGCGCTTTAAGCTCCCAGTAGGCGGCCTGCGGCTCTAGTGCGTGGCCGCGCACTTGCGGCAATAAAGCGGCAAGGCGCGCCTTGTCGCCGCGTTTAAAGGCTTGCCCCATCTCCACAATCAGTTCGTCGCCACGCTGATTTTGGGCACAAGCGGCCAAGGGCAGCGCAAACACGGTTAAACATGCCAGAATAAGCGAGGATAATTTTTGAGCAA
>JAYWHJ010000265.1:0-20696 GCA_043777795.1 Polaromonas sp.
GGCGTGCAAAAACGCTGACCGCCGCACCGCCGGCCAGCATATTGGCCACCATGTGTTGGGTGACCACCTGCGGATAGGCCGACACACCTTCTTCGCAAATACCATGGTCTGCTGCAAACACGACGATTTGCGGAGCCTGGAAAACGATCACGTCGCTACGCTGTATGCAACCAAGCCTCAGCGCCAAGGCCTCCAGCAACCCCAATGCACCAAGCGGTTTGGTTTTTTGATCGATCTTACGCTGCAATTTTTGTACAAATTTGGCGTCTTGTGCGCTGTCGGTAATGGGCGCTATGCCGGGCAATAGTGAACTCATGCGTTAAACGGATAAAAATTTCAATGAATGATGCGGAAAAGAAACGAAAAATGAAATGCGACTTTTTCGTACGTTTATCAGGTTTGCAAGTCTGCGCATCGGCTTTGTTTAGTGGTTATGGCGCTACGCTTTTAGAAACAACTGGTAAACTGGGTTATTGGTTTCTTCCACAAAAGGGTACCCCAGTTGGTTTAAAAACGTGACGAAAGCCTGATCATCGCTTTTAGGCACCTGGATGCCGACCAGTATGCGCCCGTAGTCAGCGCCTTGGTTGCGATAATGGAACAAACTGATGTTCCAACCCGGCCGCATGGCGGACAAAAACTTCATCAATGCACCGGGCCGCTCGGGAAACACAAAACGCAGCAATCGCTCCTCATTCGCCAGCGTCGATGCGCCGCCCACCATGTGGCGGAGGTGTTCTTTTGCCAAATCGTCGTGGGTCAAATCCAAGGTGGCAAAGCCCTTTTTCGTCAAATGCGCCGCAATTTTAACGCTCTCGCCTTTGCTGGAGGTGGTCAGGCCGACAAACACGTGGGCTTTTTCGCTGTCGCTAATGCGGTAGTTAAATTCGGTCACGTTGCGCGCGCCAGCCGGGTTGCCAAAATGCGGCAGGGTGCCAATGGTTTCGCAAAAACGCTTAAAACTTCCGCGCTCTTCAGGCACGGTGACAGCAAACAGCGCCTCGCGCTCTTCGCCCACCTCGGCCCGCTCGGCTACAAAGCGCAGGCGGTCAAAGTTCATATTGGCACCGCACAGCACCGCAGCGTAGGTTTGGCCCTTGATCTTGTGCGTGGCGACGTACTGTTTAATCGCAGCTACCGCCATGGCGCCTGAAGGCTCTACGATGCTGCGGGTGTCTTGGAACACATCTTTGATGGCCGCGCACACCGCGTCGGTATCCACCACGATAAACTCATCCACTAGGTCGCGCGCGATTCGAAAAGTCTCCTCGCCTACCAGCTTGACGGCCGTGCCGTCCGCAAACAAACCTACATCTGCCAACGTTACGCGCTTTTTGGCTGCGATGGACTGCATCATCGCGTTGGAGTCGTTCATCTGCACGCCGATGATTTTGATCTCTGGTCGCACTGCTTTGATGTAGTTGGCCACACCGCTCACCAGCCCGCCGCCGCCAATGGCCAGAAACACCGCGTCCAGCCTCCCTTGGTGCTGGCGCAATATTTCCATGGCGATGGTGCCTTGCCCGGCGATCACCTCAGGATCGTCAAACGGGTGGATAAAAGTGAGCCCCTGCTTCTTTTGAATCTCCAGCGCCAGCCCGTAAGCGTCGGAGTAGCTGTCACCGTGCAGCACCACCTCACCGCCCAGGTTTTTCACCGCATCGACCTTGAGCTGGGGTGTGGTGACGGGCATCACAATGATGGCTTTGGTGCCGAGCTTTTGCGCACCTAAGGCCACGCCTTGAGCGTGGTTGCCAGCCGATGCGCAAATCACGCCTTTTTGCAGCTGCTCGGGGCTTAAGTGCGCCATCTTGTTGTACGCCCCGCGCAGCTTAAAGCTAAACACCGCCTGCTGGTCTTCGCGCTTGAGCAGCACGATGTTGTGCAGTCGACGGCTGAGTTGCTTGGCATGCGTCAAATCCGACTCAATCGCCACGTCATACACCCGCGCGTTGAGAATTTTGGTCAGATAGTCCGCGGGCTTGAGGTGTTTGGTGGTCATGGGGCGATTGTAGATACCCATTGTTGTGGCCTTGGCCGGTTTTGCGCGGGGTCTGTTTCGTCCGGGAGCAGTTTTTGTAAGGGATCGGGTCGGCGGCGCCGTCCAAGCCACGCATCTGGGCGCACAAACTAAGCCTCCAAGCACCCAAGCGTACCAACCTCTGAGTCCAAAAAAAAGCCCCAAGTTTTGCAACTCGGGGCTAGAAATCCACCGTCTGATGGAGGGTGGAGGAGACAAAGGGCAGTGCAGTATTTACTGCACAATATAGTCAGTATATCGACCCTATGTTGCAATGCGGCAAAATTTACAGAATTTTGTACTTTTGCGAAGGGTTTTTGATAATTAGTACGCGAGATTTGCGTTTTTACAAAGGTGAAACCCCATGGAATGCACAGTCAGTTGGACCGGCGGCGCTGGTACTCGGTCAGGAATGGGCTTTGTGGCCGAAACCGGCAGTGGCCACATCATTGCCATGGATGGTACACCCGACGCCGCCAAACCTGAAAACGGCGGTGCCAATCTGGCCCCGCGCCCGATGGAAACCCTGCTGGCGGGCGCTGGCGGCTGCACCGCCTACGATGTGGTGCTCATCTTGAAGCGCGGCAGGCACGCCGTGCACGGCTGCACCGTCAAACTCAGTTCTGAGCGGGCCGAGGTAGACCCCAAAGTGTTCACCAAAATTCACATGCAGTTCACGGTGACCGGTAAAGGTATCCCTGCCAGCGCGGTAGAGCGCGCGATTGCCATGAGCCACGACAAATACTGCTCAGCGACCATCATGCTGGGCAAGACCGCAGAGATTACGACTGGCTTTGATGTGGTGGAAATTTAAGCCAACCAAGAGCTCAAAAAAGCGCCTATAGGTAAAATTGCTATCAATTAAATAGCTTCTTCCGCGATATTTTGATGGGCTGCAGTCCGATATCTGTAGAAAAAAAGCCCCGAAGCGTGGAATTTAGCTGTCCCAAAAAAGTTTCCCAGCCACCAGAGCGCTCGGCGCCTTAAAAATCGGTCGCTTTAGGCCATTTTAAATATGCTAACCGAGCTTCAGGCTGATAAAATATTGCGGGCGACGCTATTAAATATGTAGCCGCCAAAGTTTTGTGAACCAGTCCTTGCGCAGGCGGTCTCAGATGCGGTGCGCGATGGTGGTCATCACTTTGGCCGCCACTGCCATCAAGGCTTTGACGGGCGCGGGCAACTGCGCTGCACCAGCATGCTGGGCGTCTAGTGCATGTTGTGCTTCGTCTGCTTTCATTTTTAGCACCACAGCGCGGGAGGCGTGGTCGGCGATTGGCAAGCGGTCTAAATGGCTGTGCAAATGGGCCTCTACTTGTTGCTCCGTTTCTACCAAAAACGCCAAACTCAGCTTGTCGCCAAAGCGCCCCGCCACCAGCCCCAGGCCAAAAGAGCCGGCATACCAGAGTGGATTGAGCAGGGACGGTCTGGCACCCAAAGCCTCCAGGCGCTGCGCCGTCCAAGCCAGATGGTCGATCTCTTCACTGGCTGCCTGCACAAACTGCTTACGTAGCGCCGCATCTTTGGTCGCCAAAGCTTGGGCCGAGTACAAGGCTTGAGCGCACACTTCACCTACATGGTTCACCCGCATCAGCGCGCCAGAAGCGTTCCTGTCTGCGGCAGACAGGGTGTCGTCCCGGCCTTGGGTGTCGAATGTCGCCGTGGCTACCGGCAGGGGTCGCACCGCATGCGGTCTGGCAAATAGTGTACGAAGGGCGGTATCGGCCGCAATGACAAATGCATCCATACGGCTATTATGGCCAGCCCACGGCCACATTGCAACGCGTTTTGGCTGCTTGCAGGTAGGTTCGAAAATAGTCAAAAAACAACAAAGCGCTAGCGCTTGTTGCACTCAGACAACGGATATCGTGTTTTTAGTGCTTTTTAACGGGATTTCCTTTGCGCCCCCCCTCTGCGTCTGGTTCAATAGATACAACTTCCCGAACACGGGGGTTGGCCCGGGACTCCGGCGAAGCGTGAAGCAGATAGCTGCCAGCGCTTTGTCGTACCGGAGCCCTATGTTTAACCTTGGAGAAATCTCAATGAAAAAATCCCTAGTTGCATTGGCCGCTCTGGCCGCAGCGACCGGTGCATTTGCACAGTCTTCCGTCACCATGTTTGGTATTGTTGATGCTACTTTTGCCTACGGCAAAGGCGACGTAGACAAGAAAACCCAACTCACCAACTCCGGTCTGAACTCCAGCCGTTTTGGCGTGCGCGGTGTTGAAGATCTCGGCGGCGGCATGAACGGCAGCTTCCACCTCGAAGCAGCTCTGAACAACGACAACGGCACCAGCGGTGGTACCAGCACCAACAACCAGAGCACCGGTGCGGTTGCTGCTGGCGGCGGCCTGATTTTTGGTCGTCGTTCTACCGTCAGCCTCGGCGGCGGTTTCGGTGAAGTTCGTCTGGGCCGTGACTACACGCCTCATTTCTGGAACCACACCTTCTATGATCCGTTTGGTACCAACGGCGTGGGCACCAGCCAAGTGTTGAACTCATCTCTCGGCGGCCCAACCACCGTTCGTGCTTCCAACAGCATCGGCTACTTCCTGCCAGGTAAACTGGGCGGCGCTTTCGGCCAAGTTCAGTACTACATGGGTGAGAACAACACCGTCCCAGCTGCAACCAAGAACGACGGCAGCGGTTTCTCCGCACGCGGTGGTTATGCTAACGGCCCGATCAGCGCTGCTTTGGCATTTGGTCAAACCAAGTTCGCTGCTGGCACAGGCAAGATCACTACCGTTAACTTCGGTGGTAGCTACGATCTGGGCGTTGTCAAGTTGAGCGGTTTGTACGATCAAGACAAGCAGTCACTGACCAATCTCAAAGGCAGTGGTTTCCTGTTTGGTGTGAATGCTCCTGTAGGCGCTGGCGAAATTCGCGCAGCTTTCTCCACCTACAAAGTCAAGCCAACCAATGCGCAGACCAACAAGTTTGCTGTTGGCTACGTGCACAACCTGTCAAAGCGTACCGCTGCTTACGGCACGTTCGCTATGTTGTCCAACAAGAGCGGCGCTGCTCAAGCTCTGAACGGCGCTACTGGCGTAGCTAACAAGAAGTCTTCTGGCTTCGACGTTGGTGTTCGTCACTCCTTCTAATATGACGCTGGCGTAAGCCAGTTGCATTGCAGAAAAAATCAAAGCCGCTTGGGGAAACCCAAGCGGCTTTTTTCATTTACTAAATGCGACGCATCGACTTAGACAGTTCTGTCTAAAATTGCCCGCACCCCGGGAAATCCCCTTTGTATAAATCTGCGAGACTGCGCATAGTACAGTACTGTTTTAACTGTATCTAAAAGGGTTTGTATGAAGTTCAAATTTGCGTTGTTGTCACTCGCCGTCATGGCTGCGACATCTGCATCTGCTGCCACGTTCAAATGGTCTAGCGCCAGCGATATTCCTACGCTGGACATCCACTCGCAAAATAATGCACTGGGCAACGGTGTGCATGCAGCGGTGTACGAGTCATTGGTGTACTACAACAGCCGCACCTTCAAGATCGAGGCGCAGCTGGCTACCGACTGGAAGCTGGTCAATCCCACACTCATGCGCATCAGCCTGCGCAAGGGCGTGAAATTCAGCGACGGCAGTCCGTTTACGGCGGACGATGCGGCGTTCTCCATTACCCGGGCGATGGCAAAAACCTCGAACTATGGGGTCTACGCCCAAGGCATCGACAAAGTCAACAAGATCGACGACAACACCATTGAGATTGCGCTCAAAGGCCCCAACCCGGTGCTCATGAACCAGTTGACCGAGCTGCGCATAATGAGCAAGGCGTGGGCCGAGAAGAACAAGTCGACCGAGCCCAAAGACATCAAAACCAAAGATGAAAACTTTGCCCACCGCAACGCCATGGGCACCGGCCCCTTTATGGTGGAGAGCTGGCAGCCTGACCAAAAGCTAGTGCTAAAAACCAACCCCAATTGGTGGGGCAAGCTGGAAGGCAATGTGACCGAGATTGTGTACACCCCGATCAAGACGGAGACCACGCGCGCGGCGGCCCTGCTGTCCAATGAAATTGACATGGTGTTAGACCCTAGCCCGCAAGATCTGCCCCGTATGCGCAGCAACAGCGCGCTGAAAGTGGTAGATGGTGCCGAAGCCCGCACCATCTTCTTTGGCATGGATCAGTTCCGCGACGAACTGGTGAACTCCAATGTCAAAGGTAAAAACCCGCTCAAAGACCAGCGCGTGCGCAAAGCGCTGTACCAGGCGATCGACAGCAACACGCTCAACCGAGTGACGATGCGCGGCCTGAGCCAGCCTACTGGCACGCTGGTAGCCCCGCAGGTCAATGGCTGGACTAAAAAGGTAGATGCACGCTGGCCCTATGACGTAGAAGGTGCCAAAAAACTGCTGGCAGACGCGGGCTATAAAGATGGTTTTGAAGTGGACTTTGCCTGCCCAAACAACCGGTACATCAACGACGAAGAGATTTGCCAGGCTGTAACTGCCATGTGGTCGCGCATTGGTGTCAAAGCCAAGCTGCGCACCTTGCCACTGGTGACCTATTTCCCGATGATCCAACGCTTTGAGGCCAGCATCTATATGCTTGGCTGGGGTGTGCCCACCTTTGACGCGCTGTACAGCCTACAGTCTTTGGTACGCACAGTAGGGGCAGGTGGCGACGGCAACTACAACGTGGGCCGCTACAGCAACCCGCAAATGGACGCTTTGGTAGAACGTATCAAGAAAGAAACCGACGCCAAAAACCGCAATGATTTGATTGAAAAAGCGCTGGAGCTGTCGCACCAAGACGTCTCGCATATTCCGCTGCACAACCAAATTATTCCCTGGGTTATGAAGAAGAACGTTGACATGGTGCACCGCGCTGACAACCGCATTGACTGGCGCTTGGTGAAAGTGAACTAGCCAGACGCGTCCCGGGAAAACGGGAAAAGATAAAAAAGAGCCTTTCGAGGCTCTTTTTTCTTATCTCTGCGCCGTCTTTCATGCATATTTGCCAAAAACTCAAGGAAACCCCTGTGTAAGCGCGCAACTTGCTCTGATACGATGCAGCACAAGAAAAATCTATCCATGTTTGCATTTATTGTTCAACGTTTACTCCAAGCCGTGGTCGTCATGGTCACAGTCGCCTTCATTGCTTTCATGCTGTTCCAGTATGTCGGCGATCCGGTCATCGGCCTGTTAGGGCAAGATGCGACACCGGAACAGATTCGTGAATTGCGCGCGGATTTGGGGCTGGACAAATCCTTCGTGGTGCAGTTCTGGAGTTTTCTGGGCAATGCTGTGCAAGGCGAGTTTGGCCTAAGTCTGCGCCAAGGTGCCAAGGTGTCGCGCTTGATTGGCGAGCGCTTGCCCGCCACGTTGGAGCTGGCCTTAGTCGCTGCTGTGTTGGCCCTGGCCTTGGGCATTCCGATGGGTGTGTACGCAGCGCTCAAGCGCGGCACCTTGACGAGCCAGGTGTTCATGACGATCTCACTGCTGGGTGTATCGCTACCCACCTTTTTGATCGGCATCATGCTGATTTTGATTTTCGCTGTGGGTTTGGGCTGGTTTCCCAGCTTTGGGCGTGGGGATACGGTCAAGGTAGGTTGGTGGACATCGGGCCTGCTCACTGCGGATGGCTGGAACCATATTGTGCTGCCTGCCATCACACTGGCTATTTTTCAGCTCACACTTATTATGCGCCTGGTGCGGGCTGAAATGCTGGAGGTGTTGCGTACTGACTACGTCAAATTTGCGCGCGCGCGTGGCCTTAGCAACCGCGCGATCCACTTTGGCCATGCGCTCAAGAATACGTTGGTGCCGGTGATCACCATCACGGGTCTGCAACTGGGGGCGTTGATTGCGTTTGCCATCATTACCGAAAGCGTGTTCCAGTGGCCTGGCATGGGCTTGCTCTTCATCCAGGCTGTCACATTTGCCGACATTCCTGTGATGGCCGCTTATCTTTGCTTGATAGCGTTGATTTTTGTCGTCATCAACTTGGTGGTGGATCTTTTGTATTTCGCCGTTGACCCACGTTTGCGCATGGGCAAGGCCGGAGGCCATTGATGCTCGCTCCCCTCAAAAAACCTACTTTGCACGCTGGTGGCCGTGCGTTCGCGCAGATCAGCACCTTCCACCCCGAGCTGACCGCCTTTCGCCGTGACCTGCACGCCCACCCGGAGTTGGGTTTTGAGGAGGTGTACACCGCAGGGCGGGTGAAGCAAGCGCTGGAGTTGTGCGGGGTAGACGAAGTGCACACGGGCATCGGCAAAACCGGCTTGGTCGGTGTGGTGCACGGCACAGGCACGAAAAACAGCAAGCGTATGATTGGCCTGCGCGCCGACATGGACGCGCTGCCCATGACCGAGCACAACGAGTTTGGCTGGAAGTCCACGACGCAGGGCCGCATGCATGGCTGCGGGCACGACGGACACACCACGATGCTGGTAGGCGCGGCGCGCTACCTGGCCGAGACGCGCAATTTTGACGGCACGGCGGTGGTGATATTCCAGCCCGGTGAAGAGGGATACGGCGGTGCCCAGGTGATGATCGAAGTCGGCTTGTTTGACCGCTTCCCGGTAGAGGCCGTCTACGCCATGCATAACTGGCCGGCCATGCAGCCCGGTACGGTCGGGATCAACCCCGGCCCGATGATGGCAGCGGCAGACCGCATTACCATCACCATCACTGGCAAAGGCGGCCACGGTGCCCACGCCTACATGACGATTGATCCGGTGCTGGTAGCAGGACACATCATTACCGCCGTGCAAAGCATCGTGTCACGTAACGTCAAGCCAATCGACTCGGCCGTCATCAGCCTGTGCGCCATGCAAGCGGGCGACCTGGGTGCCATGAGCGTGATACCCGGTGAGGCCACCTTGGTGGGCACTGTGCGCACCTTCAGCGCCACCACACAAACCTTGATAGAGCGGCGCCTGCACGAGCTGTGCACCGCCATAGCGCACGGCTTTGGCGCTACCGCCAATGTGCACTACGAACGCATATACCCAGCCACCATCAATACACCCAAAGAAGCGCAATTTGCAGGCGATATAGCGGCCATGATCGTGGGTGAAACCCAGGTGGTCCGCAATATGGACCCCAGCATGGGCGCGGAAGATTTTGCATTCATGCTGCAAGCTAAACCCGGAGCGTATCTGCGCCTGGGGCAGGGCGATGGCGCGGGCCAGCCGGGCTGCTTTTTGCATAACAGCCGGTACGACTTTAATGACGAGGTGCTGCCACTGGGCGCTGCCTTGCTTGCGGGCTTGGTGGAGCAGTCCATGCCGTTGGTGTGAGTACGAAGAAGTTTGGTAGAAGTTAATAAGTTTATTTGGAGCACATACTATGTTTTATAAATCAAAAATTACCCTGGCGCTAGCAGTCGTTGCGCAGGCAGCTATGATTACCGTAGCGGGAGCGCAAACCTTGCGTATCGGTAACCAAGGTGATGCGCTGTCGATGGATCCGCACTCGCTGAACGAATCATTGCAAATCAGCGTCACAGGCAACATCTATGAGGCTTTGACGGGTCGCGGCAAGAACCTCGAGCTGATCCCGCTGCTGGCCACTAGCTGGACGCAAACCTCGTCGACTGTATGGCGTTTTGAGTTGCGCAAAAATGTGAAGTTTCATGACGGTACGCCGTTCACCGCGGACGACGTGGTCTTTAGCTTTGCACGTGCGGCGGGCGATGGTTCAGACATGAAGAGTTACACCAACGAGCTGAAGGAAGTGCGCAAGGTCAACGATTTCGCAGTAGAGTTTGAGACCAAAGTGCCGTTCCCGATCTTGCCAGATGTGTTTGCTGGTTTGATGATCATGAGCAAAAAGTGGGCCGAAGCAAATCAAGCCCTCAAGCCCGTGGATCGCCGCAAAGGTATTGAGAACGCAGCGTCATTCAAAGCAAATGGAACCGGTGCCTTCCGTTTGCGTGAGCGCCAGCCCGCTGTCAAAACCACCTTTCAGCGCAACGCAAACTATTGGGGTCAGATTGAGGGCAATCTGGCAGAAGTGATCTACACCCCGATTAGCAATGACGCTACCCGCGTAGCCGCTTTGCTCAGTGGTGAGGTGGACGTGATGGAGCCAGTGCCATTGCAAGATGTCGCCCGCATCAACGGTGCCGGCAAAGCCAAAGTCCTGCAAGGCCCCGAACTGCGCACCATCTTCTTGGGCATGGACCAAAAGCGCGATGAGCTTTTGTTCTCCAGCGTGAAGGGCAAAAACCCGTTCAAAGACAAGCGCGTACGCCAAGCTTTCTACCAAGCAATTGATATTGAAGGCATTAAACGCACCGTGATGCGTGGCGCATCTGCCCCCGCAGCGTTGATGATTGGCCCAGGCATCAATGGTTTTGCGGCTGAGCAAAACAAACGTTTGCCTTACGACCTGGAAGCCGCTAAAAAACTCATGGCTGATGCAGGCTACGGCGCAGGCTTTGAATTGACGATGAACTGCCCGAACGACCGTTACGTGAACGATGGCGAAATCTGCCAGGCCGTTGCTGCCAACTTGTCGCGTATCAACGTCAAGATCAACCTGCAAGCGGAAACCAAAGGCACTTACTTCCCCAAGATTTTGCGCCGCGACACCAGCTTTTATTTGCTCGGGTGGACCTCGTCTACCTATGACGCGCACAACGTGCTGAACGCCATCACCCGTTGCCCCGCAGACTCGGGCGCTGGGCAGTTTAACTTGGGATCTTTCTGCAATGCAAAGATGGACGAACTGACTGTCAAAGTTCAGTCTGAAACTGACAAGGCCAAGCGCGACGCTATGATCAAAGAAGCCTTCCAGATCCACCAGGACGAGATTGGCCATTTGCCACTGCACCAGCAGGCGCTGGCCTGGGGTGTGAACAACCGGGTCAAGTTGGTACAAAAAGCCGACAATATTATGGACTTTAAATATATTTCCGTCACCAAGTAAGTCCCGCAGCGGCCGCAAGAGCGGCCGCTTTTCTCGGTATCGAAACTACTCTCATATGAATTTTCTCACCCGTTGGCTAGACAGCGACGTAGGCTACAGCTTCCGCAACTCGCCAATGGCGATAGGGGCGGCGGTGGTCGCCTTTGTATGCCTGTTTTGCGCCATGTTCGCCGAGCTGGTGGCGCCGCACGCACCTTTTGACCTCACCACCCTCATTCTGGACCATGCACGCTTGGCCCCTTCCTTTCAAAACCATGTGGTGCAAGCCGATATGGGCGGCGGCACACGCCAATACCTTTTGGGTACTGACGACCAAGGTCGCGATATCCTTTCCACTTTGATGTACGGCGCGCGCATATCTCTGGCGGTGGGCTTTGCCTCGGTGCTGATTTCCGTCGTCGTCGGTGTAGGCTTTGGCTTGATGGCCGGGTACCTGGGCGGTTGGATCGATAGCCTGCTGATGCGCCTGTGCGATGTAATGCTCAGCTTCCCGCCGATTTTGGTCGCGTTGCTGATCGCTGGCGTAGGCCGGGCCCTGTTTCCGCAGGCGCAAGACTCGGTCGCCTTTGGGGTGCTGATTATTTCCATCTCTCTTACCGGTTGGGTGCAATATGCCCGTACCGTGCGCGGCTCTACCTTGGTCGAGCGCAACAAAGAATATGTGCAAGCCGCCCGCGTCACGGGCGTCGCCAACGTGCGCATCATGCGCAAGCACGTGTTGCCCAATGTGCTGGGCCCGGTCATGGTGCTGGCCACCATCCAAGTAGCCACGGCCATCATTACAGAAGCCACCCTGTCCTTCTTGGGCGTCGGCGCACCGCCTACGTCGCCCTCGTTGGGCACCCTCATCCGCGTGGGTAACGACTATTTGTTCTCGGGTGAATGGTGGATCACCATCTTCCCTGGTTTGATGCTGGTCATCATCGCTTTGAGTGTGAACCTGTTGGGTGACTGGCTGCGTGATGCCCTCAATCCGCGTCTGAGGTAATCGGCATGAGTTTGCTAGAAGTTAAAAACCTCGTCGTCGAGTTCCCCAACCGCCGGGGCACGCTGCGTGCGCTGGACGATATTTCGTTTGCCATTGCCCCCGGCGAGATCTTGGGGGTGGTGGGCGAGTCTGGTGCCGGTAAATCCCTTACCGGAGCTTCCATTATCGGTCTGCTGGAGCCGCCCGGGCGCATCGCCAGTGGACAGATCATGTTGCAAGGCCAACGCATCGACAACCTGCCCTATGAGCAAATGCGCCATATCCGGGGCCGCAAGATTGGTGCGATCTTCCAAGACCCACTGACTTCGCTGAACCCGCTGTACAGCGTGGGCAAGCAGCTCACCGAGACCATCCAAACCCATTTGCCTGTCAGCTATGCTGAAGCACGCCAACGGGCGATTGATCTGCTCAAAGACACCGGCATCCCAGCGGCGGAGCAGCGCATTGACCATTACCCGCACCAGTTCTCGGGCGGCATGCGCCAGCGGGTGGTGATCGCCTTGGCACTGGCGGCAGAACCACAATTGATCGTGGCCGACGAGCCCACCACGGCGCTGGACGTGTCGATCCAGGCGCAGATCATCACTTTGCTTAAGAACATCTGCAAAGCACGCGGCGCAGCGGTGATGCTGATCACCCACGATATGGGCGTGATTGCCGAGACCTGTGACCGTGTGGCCGTCATGTATGCAGGCCGCATCGTCGAGATTGGCCCGGTTCACGAGGTCATCAACCGCCCTGCCCACCCCTATACCGCAGGCCTGATGGCGGCGATCCCCGACATCACGGTAGACCGTGAGCACCTGCACCAAATCGAGGGCACCATGCCGCGTTTGAACGCTATTCCTACAGGCTGCGCCTTTAACCCGCGCTGCGAGAAAGTCTTTGATCGCTGCAGGGCCGAGAGGCCGGATCTGATGGCGGCGGGCGCCACCCGCGCGGCCTGCTGGCTCGCCGATACCAGTGCGGCCCAGCCAAGCTCTGCGGGCGCTACCACTGAGTACGGGGTAGCAGCATGAGTGAAGCCAAGAATATTCTGATCAAGGTCGACGACATCGCCATGACCTTCGATGTCTCACCGCCCCTGCTAACCCGGGTGCTTGAGCGTAAACCCAAGGTCATGCTGCACGCCGTGGATGGTGTGAGCTTTGAGATCGAGAAGGGCAAAACCCTGGCCTTGGTAGGCGAGTCGGGCTGCGGCAAAAGCACGGTGGCCCGCCTGATGGTAGGTCTGTACCGGCCCACACGCGGCAGCTTTACTTTTGATGGCTTGGACGCCCACAGCACCTACAAAAGCCCGGCAGGCCAGAAGCTGCGTGAACGTATTCAGATGATCTTCCAAGACCCCTATGCCTCGCTCAACCCGCGCTGGACGGTGCAAGACATTGTGGGTGAGCCGCTCAAAGAGCACGGCATCATCACCGACGAAGCCCAGCTAAAAACCCGGGTGGGCGAGCTGCTCAGCTCGGTAGGCCTATCCCCATTGGACATGGTCAAGTACCCGCACCAGTTTTCGGGAGGCCAGCGCCAACGCATCTCGATTGCCAGAGCCTTAGCTACCGAGCCAGAGTTTTTGGTCTGCGATGAGCCAACCAGCGCCCTCGACGTGAGCGTGCAAGCCCAGGTGCTCAACATCATGAAAGACCTGCAAAAAAAGCAGGGCCTGACGTATCTCTTCATCAGCCACAACCTGGCGGTAGTGCGCCATGTGAGCGACCATGTTGGCGTGATGTACTTGGGTCGCCTGGTGGAGGTGGCAGACAAGCAAACGCTGTTCAGTGCGCCCAAGCATCCCTACACCCGCATGCTGCTGGACGCCATTCCCAAAATGCACGACACGGGCCGCGCCCGCACGCCCGTGCAGGGCGAGGTGCCCAACCCACTCAATCCGCCCGCAGGCTGTGCATTTAACCCGCGTTGCCCGCATGTAAATGACCGCTGCAAGACTGAGCGGCCGGTGTTACAGCGCATTGCGGGCATCCAAATTGCCTGCCACGCTGTGCAAGAGGGACGAATTTAATGTGCGCGCATACTATTAATTTAGTAGCGGCTTCCGCGGAATTTTATTGGGCTGAAGCCTGAATTAGTCGAAAATATGATGCCTAAAAGATTCATTTTATGCATCAGCATGATGGCCGTGGTGTTTTGGCTGGCCGCGTGCGCTAGCAGCCCTATGCCAGCCCCCATCGCTTAACCTGGCAAGCTGGTCATCGGCATCCCGGCTACCAAGCCCGACGAAGCACGCACAGACTGTTTGCCGCTGGCACAAGACATTGGCAAAAGACACAGCATCGCTATTGAGCTAGTCACCGCCAGCCAAACCGACACCATCAATACGTCGCGTGACGACAAGGTCGATGTAGTCCGGTAGTGTGGCGATAGAGGCCGTAATTGATGCGAATGGCCAGGCTTTTGCACTGTACACCAACGCGAACGGCACAGGACTACAAGGGTGTGCTTGTAACCCGCTCAAATAGCGGCATCGGCTCTTTAGACCAAGCACTCACGTCTGGAAAATACCGCTACGCCAGTGGTGCTAAAACGCCCACCTCTGGCTAAGTGTTGCAGCAGCATTTTTTGTTTAACCAACGCAACACCACACCTCAAAAGTTGTTCAAGTCCGTCAGCTACGGCGGGCATTTTCCCAACCTGGATGCGCTGTGGCCCAAGCAGGTGGACGTGGCGGCAAACAACAGCACTGATTTGGCAGTTTTTCAAAGCCGCACACCGGGTGCGAAAGAGGGTATTCGGGTGCTGTGAGAATCGCCTCTGGTGCCTGATGACGTGCTGATGGTGCGCAGGCAAGCACTGGAGTCAGTCAAGGCGGTGCTCAAGAACACTTCTTTCAACTACGGCAAAACGGCTGCCGATGAACGCAAGCTGCTCAAGCGCGCCAGCGGCATTGACCGCATCGGGTCGACGGATAACTGTTTGCACGAGCCAGTGTCGGAGTTTAAGTTTGCGACCGAGCGTGCAGCGGTGCAGGTCAATCCGGCCTTGTCAGCCACAGATAAAGCGGCCCAGTCTGCGCGTATGGACCAGCGGGCAGGGGTATTCAAGACTGCCTTGGCTTCGATCAAGTACCAGTTTGATGTGCTGTTTGACCTATAGCTCAATGAAATTAGGCGGGAGTAGCTACTGAAATAGTATCGCGTAGAGTCCGCTAAACGGCGCTGATAAAACGGCGCGAGCTGAATTGGCAAAAGAGCCAAAGGCGCGTGCGCTCACGCATAGCGCTTGTTGCGCAAATTATTCTTCATCTCTTTTAGTAAGGGCTGCAATTTGGCGCCACCAATGCGCAGCGCCACCGTGGTGGCCAAAATGTCGATGATGAGTAAGTGCAGGAGGCGCGATACCATGGGGCTGTAGCGGTCATAGCCTTCCGGATGGTCAGCGCTCAGGTGGATGTGACCTGCGCTGGCCAGCGGGGAGCCGCTGGCCGTAATGACGATAGTGGTCGCACCGTTTTTGCGGGCAATGTCGCAAGCGTCCATCAGGTCACGCGTGCGGCCTGAATTGCTGATCACTACCAGACAATCACCAGCACCCAAAGTGGACGCACTCATTACTTGCATATGGCCATCGCTGTAGGCAATGGAGGTGACACCCAGACGAAAAAACTTGTGTTGCGCGTCTTGCGCCACGATACCCGAGTTGCCCACGCCAAAAAACTCAATACGCCCGCGCTGGTTATAGGTTTCGGTGAGCGCGATGGAAGCTTTCTCTATGGCAAAGCTGCTGGCATCGTTACGGTTCTTTAAAAATGACGCCACGGTGTTGTCAATCACCTTGACCAGCACATCGCCCACCTTGTCGTCCATATCCACACTACGGTGGATAAAAGGCACGCCCTCGCTCACACTGCCTGCCAGCTTGAGTTTGAAGTCACTCAAGCCGTCATATCCCATGCTGCGGCAGAAGCGCACTACGGTGGGTTTGCTCACGTGCGAGCGGTCTGCCAGCTCGCTCACCGGCAGGTTGGCAAACGCACGCGGGTCAGCCAGCACCAGCTTGCCAACGCGCTGCTCCGCTGGTGCCAGAGAGCTGAGGGAGGCTTTGATCCGGTCTAACATGCAAATACCTTTACAGAAATAATCGAGCGCCGCCGGGCCGCCCGAAGGCCGCGACAGCCCCCTCGCGGCGGGGCATTTCAGCACACGCAGTGGCAAACGTCGGGGTCACGCCTCTTCTTCCCAACAAAATCCGTCTCTCGCAATCATGGCACTGGCGGCGCTGGGCCCCCAGGTGCCTGCGGCGTAGCTGCGGGGGGCGATGCTGTCGGTTTTCCAGTAATCCAACACAGGCTCGACCCAACGCCAGGCTTCTTCTTGCTCATCGCTGCGCACAAACAGGTTAAGGCGGCCGTCGATCACGTCCAGCAGCAGGCGCTCATAGGCGCCCACGCGTTCGATGCCAAAGCGTTTGTCAAAGTCCAAATCCAGTTGCACGCTACTCAGGCTAGTAGTGTCGCGACGGTTGGTTTGGCCTTGCGCCATCAGGTGCAGCTCCAGACCATCCTTGGGCTGCAGCTGGATAACGAGCTTGTTGGCCAGACCGGCAGGGGTGTTGAAAATGGCATGCGGCGCAGGATGAAAGTTCACCACAATATGCGCTTCACGCCCTGCCAAGCGTTTACCGGTGCGGATGTAAAACGGCACGCCGGCCCAGCGCCAATTAGCTATTTCGGTGCGCAGGGCAACGAATGTTTCGGTTTGGCTCTGTGGGCTTACTCCGCTCTCTTGCAAATACCCCGGCACGGCCACGCCGGCAATCGTGCCTGCAGCGTACTGGCCGTGCACGGCGTGCTGCGATAGGCTGGCAGCTGTCCAGGGCTTGAGTGATCGCAGCACTTTGAGTTTTTCATCACGTATCGCGTCTGCATGGGAGTTGATCGGCGGCTCCATGCCGATCGCGCATAGCAGTTGCAGGGCATGGTTTTGCACCATGTCGCGCAGCGCACCAATACCATCGTAGTAGCCGCCGCGCTTTTCTACGCCCAGATCTTCGGCAATGGTGATCTGGATATTGGCAATGTGCTCGCGCCGCCACACCGGTTCAAACAGCGCATTGCCAAAGCGCAGGGCCATTAGGTTTTGCACCGAGGGCTTACCCAAGTAATGGTCAATGCGGAATACCTGCTTCTCGCTAAAGTGCTGCAATACGGTGTGGTTGATCTGCCGGTTACTGGCCAGGTCCTGGCCCAGTGGTTTCTCCAGCACCACACGGGTTTGCGGTGTGTTCAGGCCTGCTGCGCCCAGTTGCTCGCACACGGTGGTAAACAGATTGGGCGACGTGGCGAGGTAAATTACCGTGGTGTCCGCCGGGCGCTCGGCTAGGCGTGCTGCCAACGCGGCATAGGCTTCGGGCTTGGACAGGTCTACGCGCTGGTAAAACAGCAGGGCAGCAAAGCGGTCAAACTCTTCGGTGCTGGGCCGCTTGGCCAAATCGACTTGCTCAAAGCGGGTACGAATCAGCTCCCGGTATTGGGCGTCCGTATGGGTATCACGGGCTACGCCAATGATGCGCCCACCGGGTGGCAAGGTGCCGTGGCGAAAGGCCTGGAACAAGGCGGGCATGAGTTTGCGCCAGCTCAGGTCTCCTGTGCCACCGAATAAAACAAGGTTAAAGCTCATAGGTATGTAATGCAGTTACCATAATGCAGTGGCTGTAATGTAACTCAGTTTCTAAAATTAAATCAAGCTAAAAATTACGCTGTCGGAAGAGATTATGCAAATATTTTGGTGTAAACCCTGTAACCATCACAGTAAAATATTCATTATATTCAGCCATCCAAGTAACTTAATTTCTTACCCTATGAAAACACTTTCTACCTTTGCTTTGGGCCTTGTGGGCGCACTGTGTGCGGCCAGCGCGGTGCAGGCGCAAACTGTGAATGTCATCTGCTCTGTGCAGGCTGAATGGTGCAACATGATTGGCACGGTATATGCCAAAACCACGGGCACCAAGATCAATATCTCCATGAAGGGTTCTGGCGAAGCGCTGGCCCAGTTGATTGCAGAAAAAGACAATCCCAAAACTGACATCTGGTTTGGCGGCACTGGCGACCCGCACTTGCAGGCGGCAGAGCAAAACCTGTCGCTGGAATACAAATCCCCTGCAATAGCGCAGTTGTACCCATGGGCACAAGAGCAGGCTAAGCAGTCGGGCTATAAAACCGTGGGCATTTATTCGGGCCCATTAGGTTTTGGTTACAACACGGAATTGCTGGCGAAAAAGAAGCTCCCTCTGCCCAAGACCTGGGCCGATCTGCTCAACCCAGCGTTCAAAGGCGAGATACAGGTAGCCAATCCGGCCTCCAGCGGCACGGCCTACACCATGGTGGCCACATTGGTGCAGTTAATGGGTGAAGACAAAGCCTTTGATTATTTGAAGTCTTTGCACAAAAACATCAGCCAATACACCCGCAGTGGTACCGGCCCCATCAAGGCGGCTGCGCGCGGAGAAACTACGGTGTCGATCAGCTTTGTTCATGACGGCCCGGGTGAAAAAATGGCGGGATTCCCAATCGACACCATCACCCCAACCGATGGTACCGGCGCAGAGATTGGTTCCATGAGCATTATCAAAGGCTCGCGCAATGTGGAGGCTGCCAAGAAGTTCTACGAATGGGCACTAACGCCGGGCGCGCAAGAAATGGCTGCGGCAGCCAAACAGTTTCAATTGCCCTCCAACAAGAACGCCAAGAACGACCCACGTATTCCTGACTTCAACAAAATCAAGTTCATTAACTATGACTATGCGAAGTATGGCGGCTCCAATGAGCGCCGCCGCTTGATTGCCAAGTGGGAAAAAGAAGTGAACTCGTTGCCACGTTAATGGCATAGTGCCATCGGTTCCCTGAAGTGAATAAAAACCCTAACCAAGCCATCCGCATCTGGCTGGTCATTGGCTTGCTGGCCTACATTTTGTTGCCGTGGTATGCCATCCAAGACACTGCGTGGTACAGCGTGCTGCCGCAGATCATGGGTGAGCCAGAGACAGCCAATGGCATGGTGCAAGCCGTAGCGCATGGTCGCAAGTGGCTGCTGCTGGGTTTGATCGGCATGGTGATTGCCACTGCGGGGCTATCTCTACCAGCGGGCAAGGCGCAGGGCAATTGGTTTCTGGCCGGGGGCCTGGTGGGCTTCATCGGTCTGCTTGCCAGTGGTTTTTTGATCGGCTCTAAAGGTTGGTCGTTCGAGCTGTTCAACGCGCAGTTTGGCGAGCTGGCCAAGAACCAGTTTGGCATTGGTATCGGAGCCTTCGTCGCCTTGTTGTCGTTAGTGATGATCACCGCCTTCGGCGTGGCGCGGCGCGGTTACTTTAAGGGCGATTTGTTTGTGGCATCCTCCGTGCTCGGTTGCACAGTGCTGTTGTTGATGTTCATCGCGTTCCCAGTGTCCAAGGCGCTTTACGGTGCGTTCTTAAACGAAGAGGGGCACTGGGCCTTCAGCGCGATTTTTAACCGCATAGGCAACGAGCGCGTGTGGGGCCTGAACTGCCTGACCGGTGGTGTGCGCTGCGGCGTGGCTTGGAATACGCTGTTTTTAGCGCTGCTTACCGCGACCAGCACGACCGTCTTGGGCACCATGATGGCGCTGATGGCCGAGCGCAGCGCGGGCCCGCGCGTACAAACGCCGTTGCGCGTGGTGGCGCTCTTGCCCATCATCACCCCGCCCTTTGTGGTGGGCTTGGGTTTGATCTTGCTGTTTGGCCGTGCAGGAATCGTCAACCAGTTTTTAGAATACGCCTTTGGCATACCACCTACCCGCTGGTTCTATGGCCTGCAAGGGGTGTGGGTAGCGCAAACTTTTGCTTTCACGCCGATTGCCTTCATGATCATGCGCGGCGTAGTGCAGGGCGTAGCGCCCAGCTTGGAAGAAGCCGCACAAACCTTGCGCGCAGACCGCAAGAAAACCTTTTTCACCATCACGCTACCCTTGCTCAAGCCTGGTTTGGCTAACGCTTTCTTGGTAGGTTTTATCGAAAGCATTGCCGATTTTGGCAACCCCATCGTGGTGGGCGGCCAGTTTGCGGTGCTCTCCACTGACATTTTCTTTGCCATCGTCGGCGCGCAGTATGACCAAGGCCGCGCTGCCTCGCTGGCCTGGATTCTCACGGTGTTTGCCTTGCTGGTATTTGCCATACAACGTGGTTTGCTTGGTAAGCAAAACTACACCACCGTCAGTGGCAAAGGCGACGCAGGCATTGCCATGGCCTTGCCCGATGGCGTGCGCCGCACCTTGAACGCCGTGGTCTACCCTTGGCTGGCCTTCACCGTCATCGTCTACCTTTTTGCTTTTGCGGGCGGTTTCGTGCAAACCTGGGGCCGTGACTACACGCTTACGCTGGCGCACTTCAAGACCGCCTTCGGCTTGGAGTGGGGTGAGTTTGGCATGGTGTGGGCGGGAACGGCGTGGAATTCGTTCTTCACCACCATCAAGCTGGCCGGTATCTCAGCGCCCATCACGGCGGCGACCGGTTTGTTGATTGCTTACCTGTTGGCGCGCACCGAGTTTCGGGGTCAGGGCTGGTTTGAGTTCGTGGCCTTGCTGGCTTTCGCTATCCCCGGCACCGTTCTCGGGGTGAGCTACATCTTGGCGTTTAACGTACCGCCGGTGGAGCTGACCGGCACCGGCCTCATAATTGTGCTGTGCTTTATGTTCCGCAACTTGCCAGTGGGCGTGCGTGCGGGTACAGCTGCGTTCAAGCAGTTGGACAAATCGCTGGACGAAGCCTCGCTGATGCTGCGTGCCTCAACCGCGCAAACCTTGTTCAAGGTGGTGTTGCCCCTGCTCAA
>JAYWHJ010000266.1:0-2684 GCA_043777795.1 Polaromonas sp.
CATCAGGCTGCGGGCTGGCCGGGCCAATGCATGCGCCCATGCCTTCCGAAAAAGCGACGTGTTCGATATTGAAGCCCAGATTCACGGCCAAGCCTGCGCCGTTGGGCCAGCGGTAGGGCTTGCGTTGGTGGATGGCTTGGTAGTCAAAGCGCCCGTGCGTGGGCAAGCTGCTGGTGTAGATAGCAGGCATCAGCGCATCAGAGTGTGGCTAAACCAGCGCGCACCAGCATCCATTCGGCGCTGTCGTTCCAAACGTCCATCTGCGTGATTAGGCCATTTTTCACCACGTAACGGTCTACATAGCGGTTGCCTTCAAATGGTTTGCCGTCGGGCCACTCTCCATACAAAGTGCCGATACTGTAGACCACGATCTCTCCACGCGCCGCTTCTTCTGCACTGGGTATCACCACATCGGTGCGCTCGATGCTTTTTTTCACCCATTTGTAGCGCGAGGCGTTGAATTTGGTGCACTCCGCAGGTGCACGCATAGCGCGCTTGCCTGTGAAAACGATTTTCATGTCGGCCGCAGTGTAGCGGCTGGCCGACGCGGGATCGGGAATCATGATCAGCCGCAGGAATTCGTTGACGACCTCGCCAGCCTGGGCTGGTGTGTTCAAAAGGGCTTGTTCAGTTTTCAAACGAATGTCTCCTGCGGCAGATGAAATGGTGATTCTACTCAGGTAATCACTTCCACATTGGCCTGCTTGGCTACAGCGCGCCAAGTGTCGATTTGCGAGTTGATCAGCTGCACGAAATCGTTACCCAGCACAGGCGCTTTGCGCGGCAAGGTTTGCAGCTCGTCCAAGCGGGCAGCAATGTCCGGCTTGGCCAAGATTTCAGGGATCAAGGCCGCGATACGCTGCACGATAGGCGCAGGCAAGCCTTTGGGCGCAGACAAGCCCAGCCATTGCGAGCCGGTGAGCTTGGGGTAGCCCAGCTCGGCGAAAGTGGGGATATTGGGAAACGCAGGCAAGCGAGCCGGAGTGGAGACGGCCAACGCACGCAATGAGCCTGCTTTGAGCTGGGCGACGTTGGTGGTGACCGGGTCAAAAAGGCTGTCGATGTTGCCGCCCATCAAGTCTTGCATGGCCGGGGCGCTGCCCTGGTATGGAATGTGGTCATGCTGCGGCGCTTTGCCTTCCAGCTTGAGCATCTCGCCAAACAAATGGTTGGCCGAGCCGATGCCAGATGAGCCATAGCGTACCGGTTTGGTCTTGGCTGCAGTCACATACTGCTCTAGCGTGAGGAAGGGCGATTGGCCGCGCACCAGCAAGACCATCGGCGCTTCGACCAGCATGCCCACGTGGGTAAAGTCAGCCACCGCATCAAAAGGCATCGTGCGGCGTGTGGCTGTGGCATAGACGTGCACCGACGCGTGGCTTACCAGCAAGGTGTAGCCGTCCGCTGGCTGCTTGGACACGTAGTCCGTGCCAATCAGGCCGCCCGCACCAGCGCGGTTTTCTACCAGCACGGTCTGCCCGCCAAGTGCCTGCGACAGATGCGGCGCTATCAGGCGAGACACCGTATCCACCAATCCACCCGGTGGAAACTGAGCCACAAGCCTGACAGGCCCGCGCGTGGGCCAGGCTGGCGACTGTGCGCCCACCCAAGCCGGGGCAGCGACCAAAGAAGCCGCACCAGCGGCAAGAATGCTACGACGTTTCATGAAAACTCCTAGTTGTGGCGCCCAGATAAAGAGCAATTGAATGTGGAAATTTCGATGTCACTAAAGACCACTTGGATTAGCAATTGCCATGCCAATGGCATGGTTGATTTAGCTGAGGGCTTTATCGGCAGCTGGCGGCCCTTGGCGGGTTTAAAATTACACCTCACACCCCACTGCAACGGCTTTGGGGTGTTTTGTATTTCCCGCTCCAAAACCGATACAACCTCTGTGGACTACCCCAAACTCTCCCCCGGCAAGCGCTACACCCTGCCCCGCCCCATCAGCTCTGCCGATTCGCTTTTGCTGGCCGAATTTGCCACGCGCGAGAAAGCTGCTGGCCGCATAACCGCCATCGTCACGGCCGACACGGTGGATGCGCAGCGCATTGTGGACGAGATGGCCTTTTTTGCGCCCGACCTGCAAACGGTGATGTTCCCCGACTGGGAGACCCTGCCCTACGACACGTTTTCGCCGCACCAAGATTTGATCAGCGAGCGCCTGGCCACGCTGTGGCGCATCCACAGCCGCGCTACCAACCCGCAGGCCACCGACACGGCCGATGTGGTGCTGATCCCGGCCACCACGGCGCTGTACCGCTTGGCACCGCCCAGCTTTTTGGCAGGCTACACCTTCCACTTCAAGGTCAAGCAAAAGCTCGACGAAGCCAAGTTCAAATCGCAGCTCACCCTGGCGGGCTACAACCATGTGACGCAAGTGGTCAGCCCCGGTGAATACGCTGTGCGCGGCGGGCTGATAGACCTGTTCCCCATGGGCAGCCTGGTGCCCTACAGAGTGGATTTGTTTGACGACGAGGTCGATAGCATTCGCACCTTTGACCCGGACAGCCAACGCTCTTTGTACCCCGTGCCCGAGGTGCGCCTGCTGCCCGGCCGCGAGTTCCCCATGGACGACCCGGCGCGCACCAAGTTTCGCAGCCGCTGGCGCGAGCTGCTGGAGGGCGACCCCACCAAGAGCCGCATGTACAAAGACATTGGCAATGGCGTGGCCACCTCGGGCA
>JAYWHJ010000267.1:0-7439 GCA_043777795.1 Polaromonas sp.
CACAGGTGCGAAATAGTGCAGCACTTCGCGCGCTTGCTCTACTCCTCTTAAGCGAGAAATTAGCCATGCCGAAATGTACTGGGCTGAGAGGCATCCACCCGCAGTGGCCAAGTTGCCGCTGCTGTAAAAAGCCTGGTTCAATATGTTCACCCCGGCTGCCTGGACCCACGGCTTACTGGTGGTGTCCGTGCAAGCGGGCATTTGGCCGATCAGGCCCAACTTGGCCAGCAAAAAAGTGCCAGAGCACTGCGCCGCAATAAGTTGTTTGGCAGGGTTAAGTTGCAGCTGCCCCATGATGGACGGATCGTTGGCAACCTCGCGCGTCTTCATGCCACTGCCTATCACTACGGCGTCGGCTTTGTTGGCCTCTTTCAGGCCTATGTGCGCATCGATCGTCAGGCCATTCATGGACGTGACCCGTGGCGTAGGGCTGGCGATGCTGATTTTCCAATTCGTATCGCCCAACAACGAAATCCGGCTCAGCATGCCGTAGGCGATCAGCGAGTCAAGCTCATTGAATCCGTCAAAGGTGAGGATGGCGATATGCATGGTGGTTTCTCCCGTGCTCGGATCGTTAGTCCACGATAAAAAGCTTCGCCCCCAGCGGCGCGGCCGAGCGATGTGGCTCGGCGTTGTCGGCTACTTGGTAGCTCATGCCGGGCTTGAGTGTGAAAGTGCGGCCATCTTCCAGCTCGGTATGCAGCTCGCCTTCTAGGCACAGCAAGATGTGGCCTTTGACGCACCAATGGTCAGACACATAGCCAGGGGTGTACTCCACCATGCGTACGCGTACGTCGCCAAATTGCTGGGTGCGCCAAAAGGCTTTGCCTGCCGCGGCTGATTTTTCTTCCGGCGTAATCTGCGCCCAATCGGTCGTCCCAAAGAGAAAGTGGTGCATTTTCATTTTGCGGGTCCTTGTGCTAATCCCACCGGCATTTTCTTACCCACATACACCGTGGCAATCACTGCCACCGCAAAGGCCAGCGTCATGCCGTCCAAGCGCTCGCCCACTAGCGGCACGGCAAACAGCAAGCTCAAAAAGGGTTGTATCAACTGAATCTGGCTCACCCGCACAGCGCCCAGCGCCAGCGCGCGGTACCAGGCAAAAAAGCCGATCCACATCGAAAACAACGCCACATAGGTAAAGCCTACCCAAGCCATACCACTGATCACGGCCGCATCCACCGGCGCGAACCACAAGGCCATGGGCAACGTCAACGGCAGGCCGCTGACCAGCACCCAGCAAATGGTTTGCTCCGATCCTAGACGCGGTGTCAGCCGTGCACCGCCTATGTAGCCAAACGCGCCAGTGGTCATGGCAACGATCAGATAAATGTTGGCCACGCCCAGATACAGCCCACCCGCGCGCCAGACCATAAAGCCCAGCACCAAGCCTGTGCCCAGCAGCGCGCAGGCCCAAAACCCTGCGGATGGCCGCTGCTTGAACCACAAGGCTCCCAGCACTGCGGTAGACAGTGGCAGCAAAGCCGTGACGACCGCCCCGTGCGTGCTGGGCACGTAGCGCAGGGCCAACGCCAGAAACAGCGGAAAGCCCACGATGACACCAAACGCTGTCATGGCTACCAGCGGCAGCTCGGCGCGCACCGGCACCTTGAGCGTGCCACGCTGGCGCTGCCACAGCAGGTAGCCAATCGACAGCAGACCGGCCACAGCCGCGCGGCCAAAGGTAACGAACCAAGGAGACAGCTGGGGTGCCTCTGCAGAGCCCACAGCCAAGCGTGTCATGGGCAAGGTGGCGGCAAACAGGACTACGCCGATGGATCCCCATAGCAGCGCCTCGCGGTCTTGTGCGTGGGTCATGCTCATGCCGTGCCCATCCATGCAGCCGTCGCCACCAGCACGAGCGCCATAGCGCGGTTGAACCACAGCAGACGTGCGCCGCGCGACAGCCAGTCGCGCAGCAGCGCCCCGATAGCGGCATAGGCCAAATTGCTCACCAAGGCAAACGCCATCATCGTGGGCAGCACCACCGCAAAGCGCTCTAACGCATCGGGGTGCCCAGCCACCCAGCCTGCGACGAGGCTGAGCGCCAGCATCCAGGCTTTGATGTTCACAAACTGTAGTGCTGCGCCTTGCCAAAACGTGACGTTCAGCCGAGAGGTGTCGGCTTGCGCCAAACTGCCCGAGCGCGACAGCTTGTAGGCCAGCCACAGCAAATACGCTACACCTACCACTTTGACCAGCAAGCGCAGCGCAGGCGCGGCCACAATCAAACCGCCCACGCCCGCCGCGCACACCGTGAGCAGCACGCCCCAGCCCACGGGCACGGCGCACACAAAGCGCAGCGCGTGGCGCAGGCCATGGTTGGCTGCCAGCGCAGTAGACAGCGTGGTGTTCGGCCCCGGCGAGAAGCTCATGGCAGCGCCCAATAGCAGCAGTGCGGTAAATTCTTGGGCGGTCATGCGGCGGGGCGAAAAAGTGGTGGAGCAAGTTGCAAAGGCATACAAAGCACTGTACATTGATAAACAATACAGTACCAATACAGATAAGCAGATCAGCGAAACATCTGTACTGGCCACGTTGCTGATACACGCTAGCCCAGAAAGACCCTTCGCCATGCTGATGCGCACCTCATCCCTGAGCCTGACCGACCAACTGGTAGAGCGCTTTACCGAGCGCATCCGCAACCGTCTGCTGGCCGCCGGCGCGCGCCTGCCCAGCGTGCGCCAGTGCGCCGCCCAGCACGGCGTCAGCCCGCATACCGTGGTGTCGGCCTACGACCACTTGGTAGCGGCAGGCTTGGTAGAGGCGCGCAAGCAGCGCGGGTTTTATGTGCGGGATATTCAAAGTTCTAAGCCAAATCAGGCTCTGGCGCAACATAATATTGCGCAGGCAGCTACTAAACATGTAGCGGTCTCTGATCTGCCTGGTGGCCTTTCGTTGCGCGCCAGCACGGGGCTGACCGGCCGGCTGCAAGCCCGCATTGACGCGACCGCGTTGATTCGCGGCATGTTCCACCACAACCGGGGCGGCCTGGGCAGCCACTGGCCGCAGCCGGGCATGGGCGTGTTTCCACCCGAATGGCTGGAGTCTGACTTTATGTGCGCAGCGGTGCGCAAGGTCACGCACAGCAAAACGCTGTTGGAAACCAGCCTGAAATACGGTGAGCCCAAAGGCGACACCGGCCTGCGCAATGCGCTGTCGCTCAAGCTGCGCGACTTGAGCATCGACGTGCCTGCCGAGCACATCATCACCACCGTGGGCGCAACACATGGGCTTGACGTAGTGAGCCGCACCTTGCTCAAAGCGGGCGACTGCGTGATGGTAGAAGAGCCCGGCTGGGCCGTAGAGTTTGCCCGGCTCGACGCCTTGGGCATGCGCATTTTGCCCGTGCCGCGCCGGGCCGATGGGCCCGATGTGGAGGTGATGGCCAAATACTGCAAAGAGCATGCGCCCAAGCTGTTTGTGAGTGTGAGCGTGTTCCACAACCCGACTGGTTATTGCCTCAGCCCCGGCAGTGCGCACCGCGTGTTGCAGCTGGCCAACCAGCATGATTTTCATATTGTTGAAGACGACACCTACAGCCACCTTGCCCCGCAGCACGCCACCCGCATGTGCGCACTGGACGGCTTGCAGCGCACCATCTATGTCAGTGGTTTTGCAAAAATACTAGCACCTAACTGGCGTGTAGGCTATATCGCCGCCCCGGCTGACCTGGTGGAGCGCATGCTCGACACCAAGCTGCTCTCCACCCTCACCACCCCCGCGCTGCTAGAAAAAGCCTTGGCCATCTGCATTGAACAGGGCCACCTGCGCCGCCACGCCGAGCGCATTCGTACCCGGCTGGATGCCGCGCGCACCCGTAGTGTGAAGCTAGCCATGCAAGCGGGTTGCACCTTTGCGGCCGAGCCAGCGGGCCTGTTTGGCTGGGTAGACACGGGCGTAGATACCGACGTGTTGGCCCAGCACATGCTGGACGACGGCTACTTGCTAGCTCCCGGCGCGCTCTTCCACGCCAGCCGTAACCAGCCCAGCACTTTGATGCGCATCAACTTCGCCGCTACGCAGGAGGCGGCGTTTTGGAAGACTTTTGGCAAGCAGCGCGACAAGCTGTAGATCTGAAGGTATTTAGGCGTTTGGCGCAATAATTTATTGCGGGAGCAGCTACGTAATATGTAGCGCATGCTGCCTTGCTGGGGCGTGCTGTCTTCGCCGTCACGGTTCAGAAATGCCGCAGGATTCTTTATGCTGAACAGAGGTAACTTTGTCATCCACGAACACTTCGCAGACCAAGCCCTGCACCCCCACCGATAATGGGTGTATGACCCGAACCTCCAACTCTCCCTCTCCTCTCCCTTCACCAGCTCCCGCACCCAGTGCCGCAGGTGCCCCCAAAGAGGCCCGCTTCGACCAGCTCCCCTTGCCGCCCGCCGCCTTGGCCAACCTCGCGCAGCTGGGCTACCTGGCCATGACGCCCATCCAGGCCGCCAGCCTGCCTGCCGCGCTGGCGGGCAAAGACATCATTGCCCAAGCCAAAACCGGCAGCGGTAAAACAGCAGCGTTTGCACTCACTCTGCTGGCTAACCTGAATACACGCCGCTTTGCGGTGCAAGCCATGGTGCTGTGCCCCACCCGCGAGCTGGCCGACCAAGTGTCCACCGAAATCCGCCGCCTGGCCCGCGCCGAGCAAAACATCAAAGTCGTTACCCTGTGCGGCGGCGTGCCGCTGCGCGGCCAAACCGCCAGCCTGGAGCAGGGCGCGCACATCGTGGTGGGCACCCCCGGCCGCATCATGGACCTGCTGGAGCGCGGCAGCTTGAAGCTCGACGCCCTCAACACCCTGGTGCTAGACGAAGCCGACCGCATGCTGGACATGGGCTTTGTAGACGACATTACCGTGGTGGCCAAACAGTGCCCCAAAGAGCGCCAAACGCTGTTGTTCAGCGCCACCTACCCCGAAGAAATCGCCAAACTCAGCAAACAGTTCATGCGCGACCCGTTGACGGTCAAGGTAGAGCTGCAACACGCAGGCAACCAAATCGAGCAGCGCTGGTACGAGGTCAAAAGCAGCGAGCGCCTGCTGGCCGTAGGCCAACTGCTGGCCCACTTCAGGCCTGAGACCACGCTGGCCTTTTGCAACACCAAACAGCAATGCAAGGACCTGCTGGCCGCCCTGCAAGCCCAAGGCTACCAAGCCCTGGCGCTGTACGGCGAGCTAGAGCAACGCGAGCGCGACCAGGTGCTGGTGCAGTTTGCCAACCGCAGCATCAGCGTGCTGGTAGCCACCGACGTAGCCGCACGCGGCCTGGACATCGCCAACCTGCAAGCCGTTATCAACGTCGACGTCACGCCCGATGCCGAAGTCCACATTCACCGCATAGGCCGCACCGGCCGCGCAGGCGAAGAAGGCTTGGCCCTGAGTCTGGCCAGCCTGAACGAAATGGGCTCGGTAGGCAAAATAGAGCAACTGCAAAACCGCGAGTCCGAATGGCACCCGTTAGCCGAGCTCAAGCCTACGAGCGACAAACCGCTAGTGCCTCCCATGGCCACCCTGCACATCCAAGGCGGCCGCAAAGAAAAAATCCGGCCTGGGGATGTGCTGGGTGCACTCACTGCCGACTTGGGCTACAGCCGCGAGCAAGTCGGCAAGATTACCGTCAACGAGTTTTCTACCTACGTAGGCGTGGTGCGCAACATTGGGCATGAGGCGGCTAGTCGCTTGAATGCTACGCAGATAAAGGGGAAGGGTGTAAAGGTGCGGGTGCTGTAAACCTTACGGGTATCAGCCGTGCAAAACGGTCTAGCAATACGGAATTGCGTAGTGCACAGGCAAACCATTGTCCTGTTTTTGCTTTTGCAATAACAGAGGAACAATTTTTACCCGTGCTGGGCGCAGCCTAGGCTTTTACTGATTTAACTGAATTTCAGTATTTGTTTCAATCAAAAAGTTGTTGTAAGTTGTTGATTTAATCGAATTTGGTTTAACTAAACGAGCATTGTTGAGACGTGAGCCCAAATTTCATGCTCGCCAATGAGCTGAAGACGCAGGCGCTAGCGCCTTCATTTCAGGTAAGCCGCCCAATAGTCGGCCGAAGTGAATACCCGCCCGACGCTGGTGTCGATCGGCCCGACGCGAAACACCTGGGTGGCCTTGCCGCCGCTGGGAGTCAGGTAGGTCTGGCCGGTAGGTGACACCTGCCCCTGATAGACGATGTGCTTGCCGTCACCCGACAGGGCAAATCGGGTGATGATGCCACTGGTAGGGATACTGACCAACACCGTCTTTTGCGTGGCTAGGTTGCGTAGGTAGAACCCGCGCTGGCTGTCGCGCCACATCACGATATTGCCGTCACTCGACAACTGACGCTGGAGGCCGCCGCCGAAGTTGTATTCACAAGCAGCGTTGTTGCTGGCAGCCTTGCGTTCTGTGGTCGCGGCCAACTGATACGTGGAGGTGTTGCGGTCGTACACCAATAATTTGGTGTAACCGTATTTGGCGCTGGTCAGCGGGCCGGGCACATCACTTAGGCTCATGGGCTGCGTGGTTCTGACCTCCACCAACAGCTTGTTCGCTCCGGCCGACACACCACACACGGTGAGCTCGGCTTTTGCATCTTGTTGCACCACGCCACCAAACAGGCTACCGAGCCCACTACGGGCGAGCATGTCCCACAAGACATAACGGCGTAGGCCGCTTTTGTACTCGCCTAGTACCACGAAGGTGCCGCCAGGGTCCACATCCAGCGTGGTGTCTAGCTTCGAATGCGAGAGCGTGTAATCCTGATTACCGACGGGCTGAGCCCCTTTGTCTAAACGCAGCACGGCGTTGAAGTAGGCCGTGCTGTTGGATTGGTCAAAAGGCGCACGTATATCGTTCAACACCCTGCTCGCTACGAACACGATAGAGTTGCCGTCCCGGTCTGGCACAGGGTTGGAGAACGAGCCCAGGATGGTTTCGCCCACCTTCAACGTCCCGTTCATCTCGAACCCGAATTCCAATCCCTTGATGCTGACCAGATCATAGCCAGCCGACCCCACTGCCGAGCGCCAGATGCCACTGGTAGATGACGCGCTGATGCTGTAACGCTTCAGCGATTCACGAAACACCACGTAGTTACCATTTCCACTGATCCACGCCGAAGGTTCATACATAGACTGCGGCGTGCCGTTACTGTTCTTGACTGCGACCACGGTTTTGGCCGCCGCAACGTCGCGCACATACACGTAGCCCCAACCAGGCGCCGCAGCCCCGGTGCCGAAGGTGTTCTTCGACCAACTGTAGAAGGCCACCTTGTTGCCGTCGTCAGAAACGCCGGCCAGTTCAAGCACCGTTTCGGTGTTGTGGTTGCCCTGAGCGTCTTGCGTCACCAAGCTCCAGTTGGGGGTGACCATGATGGATTCGCTGGGTGGTGTGGGTGTGGGTGTGGGTGTGGGTGTGGGTGTGGGTGTGGGTGTGGGTGTGGGTGTGGGTGTGGGTG
>JAYWHJ010000268.1:0-20642 GCA_043777795.1 Polaromonas sp.
TGAAAGGTGTGCTCAAATCGCTCAAAGACAAGCCCAACGGAATTTTGTTCATCGACGAAATCCACACCCTCATCGGCGCTGGCTCTGCATCGGGTGGCACCTTGGACGCGTCCAACCTGCTCAAGCCTGCCCTGTCCAACGGCCAGCTCAAATGCATTGGCGCCACCACCTTTACTGAGTACCGTGGCATTTTTGAGAAAGACGCAGCTCTGTCACGCCGCTTCCAAAAGGTGGATGTGGTCGAGCCTACCGTAGAGCAAACCGTAGACATCCTCAAAGGCCTCAAGAGCCGCTTCGAAGAGCACCACAGCGTGAAGTATGCGTTGGGCGCGCTGCAAGCCGCAGCCGAGCTCAGCTCCAAATATATCAACGACCGCCAGTTGCCGGACAAGGCGATTGACGTGATCGATGAAGCCGGTGCCGCCCAGCGTATTTTGCCCGCCAGCAAGCGCAAGAAAATCATCACCAAGGCCGAGGTGGAAGACATCGTTGCCAAAATCGCCCGCATCCCGCCCGCCAGCGTGAGCAATGACGATCGCGGTAAGCTGAAAAACATTGAGCGTGATTTGAAGAACGTGGTTTTCGGTCAAGACCCAGCCCTGGAGGCACTGGCTGCCGCCGTCAAGATGGCGCGCAGCGGCTTGGGCCGGGCTGATAAGCCGATTGGCAGCTTCCTGTTCTCAGGCCCCACCGGTGTGGGCAAGACCGAGGCGGCCAAGCAGTTGGCCAATATCATGGGCATTGATTTGATTCGCTTCGATATGAGCGAGTACATGGAGCGCCATGCCGTGAGCCGCCTGATCGGAGCGCCCCCGGGCTATGTCGGCTTTGACCAAGGTGGCTTGCTGACTGAGGCCATCAGCAAAAAGCCGCACGCCGTGCTGCTGTTTGACGAGATCGAGAAGGCGCACCCGGATATCTTCAACGTGCTCTTGCAGGTGATGGACCACGGCACGCTGACCGACAACAACGGGCGCAAGTCAGACTTTAGAAACGTCATCATCATCATGACCACCAACGCCGGTGCCGAGACGATGAACAAGTCCACCATTGGCTTTACCAACGCGCGCCAGGCAGGCGACGAGATGGCTGATATCAAGCGCCTGTTCACTCCTGAGTTCCGTAATCGTTTGGACGCCATGGTGAGCTTCAAAGCGCTGAACGAAGACGTAATTTTGCGCGTGGTAGATAAGTTCTTGCTGCAACTTGAGACGCAGCTGGATCAGAAAAAAGTGGACGCCACCTTCACCGACAAGTTGCGCAAACATTTGGCCAAGACGGGTTTCGATCCGCTCATGGGGGCGCGCCCGATGCAGCGCCTGATCCAAGACACCATCCGCAAGGCGCTGGCCGACGAGCTGTTGTTTGGCAAATTGGTGGATGGCGGCATCTTGACCGTGGATATCGATGCGGAAGACAAAGTGTCGCTGGACATTCATCCGTTGCCAGAGAAAAAAGGCAAGGCCAAGGCCGAGCCGGAAGAGACTGCTGCGGGCTAAAGCGCTTGCTGCAGACCCTGCAGAAAGCCTGCTCAGATTGATTTGAGCAGGCTTTTTTTACGCCTCGACCTTCACGCCCTTCCAAAACGCGACCCGATCTTTCACCATCTCGGCTTCGGGTTTGGGAGTGGGGTAGTACCAGACGGCATCGGCGTTGAGCTCGCCGTTGACCAGCAAGCTGTAGTAGTTAGCCGTACCCTTCCAGGGACAGACGCTTTTGTGATTGCTGAAACTCACATACTTTTGATCCAACGATGCGGCTGGGAAGTAGTGGTTGCCCTCTACCAGCACAGTATCGTCACTCTGCGCGATGATGGTGTTGTTCCAAGTGGCTTTCATGCGGTGGGTTCCTTTTTGTAAGATAAATAGACCGCTAGCGCAATAAAGTACTGTGGGAGCAGCTACAAAATTAATAGTAACATATTTACTGCCCTAGCGCCTTTCGAATCTGCTCTACGCGTGCGCGGTTGACTTGGAAGTCTTTGCGACCTATTCGGCTGGCGCTGCGCACATGGATCACCCCGGCTTGCTTGTCCAAGTAGAACTCGATGTCATCGGTAAATTTAAGCAGCGCAGTGGTGCACTGGGCGTAGATGTAGCCCGCATCTTGCTGCACGATGGCCGTGCGAGGCATCGATTGCAGCGTGGCGAGAATTTTGGCCATCTCTGCGCTGCCATCGCCGGTGATGTTGAAGGGGGCGATAGCGGAATAGTCCTTCATTGGATGGTCTGTCCACAAGTGAGCCTGGCTGCTCACGGAGTTGTCGGTTTTGGACAGGCGTTTGAGCTTGCCATCTGTCACACCCAAATCGGCGGGCGCTTTGCCACGCAACAAACCGATTTGGCCTGCAACGATCAAGGCCAATGCCAGCACGGCAATAGCTAGCAGTAAGAGTAGGGCGTAACGGGCCATTATTTTGTCCTTTGATTGAGTAGGAAGCACTTGGAAAAGCAGGTTGCGGTCAACGACTGCACGGGTGCCAAATTAGTACAACTCGGAAGTATGCCACTGCTGGGCTGTTTGTGGGCAATCCATGTTGCTGTGGTGGCCAGGCATTGGATAGCCCGTCGCCATAAAAAATGCCCGCAAAAGCGGGCAGTCAGGGCGTGATTGGCTAGACCCCGATCGACGGGCTAGAGGCCGGTGTTTAAAACTGGTACTTGATGCCGATAGAGTAGGCGGTTTGGCCATCATTGCGTGACACGTTACCATCTAGTTGGAGCTCTTTGGTCAACTGCGTGCGTGCGCCCAATTGCGCAGTGGCTTTGGAGCCTTCGGCGCCAAACACTTCTGCATGCGGCGTCCACGACCCCATAGGCAGTTCGGCGGCCACACCCCAGGTGCCTACAGCCGATACGTTTTTGGCCTTGTTGGCACCCAGGTTGGCATGCACATTGACAGGCCCCAGGCCGTTGCAGCTGAGGTTACCGCTGACGTAGGTGGCGTTACCGTCGCCGCCTGGTACACGCGATACGCCCACCACCGCAGCCACGTTGCAGCCATTTTCTTTGCTGGGCGTCATGCGCCACTTGGCTTGCACCGACTGGGCGTTGACGCGGTTGGTGGTGTCGCGTGACAGCACGCCGGAGATCTCTAAGCCGTCAATCGGCGCATAGGCTGGGGCCAGGTTCAGCACGTCGCTCTTGGAAGTATCGCGTGCTACCCACGCTTCGATGTGGCCAGCGCCTTTGTTGCTGACATTGGCCCCGTCCACTGCGAGTGGACGACCAGCATAGGCTGCAATGCTTGAGCTGAGGGCGATGCCCAGTAAAGCACGTTGCAATATAGAGTGGAGAGGCATGTGTGAGATCTGAGCTAAGTTGTAACAAGTGACGTTCTTCATTACGTGGCAATAGTATGAATGGATGCAAATTTTTTCAATCCCAAGCCACTTCGCCCAATCGCTGGTGAAGATACTACTGCGCAATAGTCCGGGCGCAGGCTGCGAGCAGATTGCCACGCAACCACACTTAGCCGCATCGCGGCTTAGGAAGTCATTTCATGGTCAAAAGCATGCTCCGCGCAAGGCAGCGCTGAGTGGATGTGGTGTTTGACTGGTTGATGTTCTATAGCGTTACCTGTGGCATCCAACGCTGACTATGTCAGTCCCGTGGCATTTGCAGAGCGATGGGCCGCGCGTAAACAGGGTCAAGAGATCGCACAATCTAGACACTGAGGGGTGCCGATAAAAAGGGTAAGCTGGAGCCACTCAAAATAATGATATGCTTGCCGCTGTGAAAAAAATACTGTGTCAATTGCTGATTGGCTGGCTAGCTTTAGTTTCTAGTGGTGTACACGCGCTCACTTTAAACGATGCAGCGCATGAGGCTGCACACTCGCAATGTCAAGGTGAGCAGGTGTCGTTAAACCAGACCGCTGAGCTGGATACAGTCACAAAATCTGAGGACACTCATTCCGACACTTGCATCCATGTCAACTGTGGCCATGCCTCTGCGCTGCTTGCCCCGCTTGGCGCATCGACATCAGCTGAAGCACTGACTGCCGTTCCAGTATTCCACCGCCGCTGGTTCAGTAATGCGCTCTCCAGCAACATTGAGCGCCCCAAATGGGTACTCACCACCCCCGCCGTGGTGAGCCGTTTGGGCTAGTGCGCAGCGTTTAAGCAACTGCGCGCCGTGCGCAGAGGTTCACCGAAGTTTGATTGACTTCGGAGAACATATTGTTTATTTTTACCCTTCCTTGTAGTTTTCTATTCAAGCGCCACAGACTGGCATTCTCTCTTGGGCTCACCGTGCTGGCGTCCAGCGCGTTGGCACAGCCTGCTGGCCAGTTGCCGACCCTGCAGCAAGCACTCGATGCCGCCTGGCAAATAAGCAGTTCATCGCGTGCACAAAGTAACCGCAGCATGGAGCTTTCAGCCAAAGAAAAGGCCGCTTCCAGCTGGATGTCGGGCGAGCCCGTGGCCTCCATTGCGCACCAGACAGACCTGTTGACAAAAAATGATGGCTTTCGGGCGTACGAAGCTGAGATTGAGCTGCCCTTGTGGAACCGTGGCGTGCGCACTGCTGCGCAGGCCGATGTTTCTGCGCAGCAACAGGTTTTTAATGGGCAGTTTGCGTTGGCCAAGCTCAAATTGGCTGGTGAGCTGCGCGCGCTGGCTGCCAGTACAGCGCTTGCGCAGGTCGAGCTGGATTTACTCCAACGCAAGCTGCTGGATGCGAACGCACTGGCACAAGACCTTGGCCGCCGCGTTAAAGCGGGCGAAAACGCTCGGGTTGATGGCCTGCAAGCCCAGGTGCTTGTGCAGCAGGCGCAGGCGGCATCCGCCCATGCGGACAGCCAACTGGTACGCCTGCAAAATCAATGGCGCAGCCTGACAGGGCTGGCCACCGTCGCGCCACTGGATGAAACGCTGGCAAGCCACGCCATCAATGAGGCGGTTGCCGCGCCCGTGTCACCAGAGCACCCTGCGCTGCGCTATGCGCAAGCACAGGTCCGTAGTGCACAGGCCAAGCTGGCACTGGCGAACGCTGACCAACGTGACCCGATGGCTATCGGTGTGGGCCTTACCAGGGAGCGTGTCAATTCTGCAGAGGGTAATGAAACCAAGCTGCGCATTGCCTTGCGCATTCCATTGGGCGGTGACAACCGCAATGCACCGCGCCAGGCAGCCGCCAGAGGCGAGCTGGATACCGCCCAAGCTGAAGCAGATGCAGTGCTGAGGCAAATCCCTGCTGAAGTAGCCGCCGCCACCCTTGAGCTGCGTACCGCGCGCATCGCACTTGCAGCAGCCCGTGAGCGCGTGCGTCTGAGCACAGAAATTCAGACGCTCTTTACCAAATCATGGCGACTAGGCGACAGTGACTTGCCCACCCGCCTGCGTGCTGACAACGAACAGTTTGAAGCTTCTCTTTCGCTTGCCCGCGCCACGGTAGATGTGCAGCGCGCCATTGCCAACCTGAACCAAGCCCACGGATTACTGCCATGAACGTCCAACCTACAGTTTTCACCTCTTTTTACCCACCAAATTTGCCTCTAAACAAATCAATAATTGCGCGAGGAGCTATTATTTTGGTAGCGATTTTTTTATCTATCACTTCTTTTGTACACCCCGCATGGGGAGGACCGGGCCACGACCATGGCGACGCACCGACCGCAGCAACAGGCAGCGCTTCGCCCCGTGTCAGCGCACACTCTGACCTGTTTGAACTGGTGGGCATGCTTGAGGGTAACGAAATGAAAATTTACCTGGATCGCTATGCCACCAACGAACCCGTGCTAGATGCAAAAATTGAAGTGCAAATTGCCAGCTTGAAAGGCATCGCTGCCGCGCAGGCAGACGGCAGCTACAGTTTCAAAAACGACGTATTCACCAAACCGGGCGATTTCGCCATCATCTTTACCGTGCTTTCGGGCAAAGACGCTGATTTGCTGGCGGGTGATCTGAAAATTGGCAGCACAGATGATGGTCATAAACATGTTGGAACTGGCAAGCTCTGGCTGCGTTGGTCTGCCTACGCTGGCGCTGGTGTGCTGCTGGCGGCCGTTGCGGTGCTTGCCTTGCGCAGACGCAGGAATGCCTCCACCTTTGCCTCAAGCGCTACATTGTTAGTAGCTGTTTGCGCAATTTTTTTCAGCGCTGCAGCGTCTTTTGATGCCAGAGCAGGCGAAGGGCATGACCATGGCGAAGCGCCCACGACCGCCGCGAGTGGCAACGCGCCCAAACGCCAAGCAGACGGCGGCGTGTTTTTGCCCAAGCTATCACAGCGCCAGCTCAGCATACGCACTATCGCTGTTACAGAAGCTGCACTGTCCAAAGCGATGGAACTGACCGGCCGTGTGGTGGCGGATCCCAATGCAGGGGGCAAGGTACAGCCCACCCAAGCTGGGCGTATTGAAGCAGGCCCGCGCGGCCTGCCCACGCTGGGCCAGGCCGTGCGCAAAGGTGAAGTGCTTGCCGTCATCCGCCCATCTAGCAGCGCGATTGAACGGGCTAACCAGCAGTCCCAAAGCACTGAGCTGAAAAGCAATTTGGAACTGGCAAAAAAACGACTGGCCAGGCTGGAGCAGCTCGAGGGTACCGTCCCTGCCAAAGACGTTGAGGCAGCCAAACTGGACGTGAGCAGCCTGCAACAACGGGCCGCGTCTATTGGTGCCAGCGTCACCGCACTAGAGGCGCTGGTAGCCCCGATATCTGGCGTGATTGCAGCCGCCAATATAGTACTGGGCCAAGTGGTGGATGCACGCGAGGTGCTGTTTGAAATTATCGACCCCACCCGACTAAGCGTAGAAGCCAGCGCCTTTGATATCGCCTTGTTGGTCAACATTGCCTCAGCCAGCGCCAGCCCGTCAGCAGGCCTGAGTGTGCCGCTAGTGTTTACCGGCGCAGGCAGAGCGCTGCGCGAAGGCGCGATACCTCTTATGTTTAAAACCACCGACTCCAAAGATGGCGGTCAAGCAAACATCCCTTTAGCCGTGGGCCAGCCTGTCAAAGTACTGGTGCAAACCAAAGAAAAGGTCAAAGGCTTTGCCGTGCCCACAGGCGCAGTAGTTAAAAGTGCCAGCAACCAGGACATGGTGTGGGTGCACACCAGCGCCGAAGTGTTTCAGCCGCGCCCCACACGCGTTGTGCCGCTAGACGGCGCAACGGTATCGGTGGTGGACGGTTTGAAAGCAGGTGACCGCGTGGTAACGCAAGGCGCATCTTTGATCAATCAGGTTCGCTGAAGCGGTAGGCAACTCAACATGTTTGAAAAATTAATCCACTCATCACTGGGCAACCGGTTGATGGTTATTGTGCTGTCGGTCGTGCTGCTTTTGGTAGGCGCACTGACATTGGTCAAAATGCCGGTGGACGTGTTCCCCGACTTGAACAAACCCACCGTCACGCTGCAAGCTGAAGCGGGCGGCATGGCACCTGAAGAGGTTGAACAGCTCATCACCGCGCCATTGGAGATTGCCATGGGCGGCATACCCGGCGTAGAAAGCATCCGCAGCGTGTCAAGCGTAGGCCTGTCATTTGTTTACGTGACCTTTGACTGGAAGACTGACATTTACCGTGCGCGCCAGATGGTAGGCGAGCGGCTGCAACTGGTGCGCGAGCAACTGCCCCAAGGCGTAGAACATGTGGGTATGGGGCCGATCAGCTCCATTATGGGCGAGATCATGCTGGTAGCACTGCCGATTGACACTAGCAAAATTACGCCAATGGCCGTGCGCGAGTACGCAGACTTTGTCATGCGCCCGCGTTTGCTCACCATGCCAGGTGTAGCGCAGGTAGTGCCGATTGGCGGCGAAGTGCGCCAGTACCAAGTGCAGCCTGATACGGCCCGTATGGCTGCCTTGAAAATCGATTTGGAAGCCATTGAAAAAGCACTCAAAGGATTTTCGGGCAATTCCAGCGGAGGTTTTTTAGAGCTCAATTCGCGCGAATATCTGATTCGCAATATCGGCCGCACCACCCGACTGGAAGACTTGCAGCGCCTGCCGGTGGCGTTTCAGAATGGTAAGCCCATCCATCTCAGCCAAATTGCCGACGTGAAGTTTGCACCTGCCATCAAACGTGGCGATGCTGGCTTGAACGGCGAGCCGGCAGTCATATTAGGCATACAAAAGCAACCCGATGCGGACACCGTCAAGCTGACGCAACAAGTCGAAGTCGCGCTGCTTGAACTCAAAAAAGGCCAGCCTCTGGGTATGGGTCAGCCCCAAGTCACCATGCGGCAGGCCAGTTTTATTGAGTCATCAGTCAACAACCTGAAAAGCAAACTCTTGCTGGCGTTTGCGGTGGTAGCAGTAGTGCTGTATTTCTTTTTGGCCAATGTGCGAACCACGGTTATTTCTCTTGTGGCTATTCCGCTTTCATTCATGGTTACCGTACTGGTTTTTAAGTATTTGGGGCTGTCTATCAACACCATGACGCTTGGCGGCCTGACGATTGCGATTGGTGAGCTGGTAGATGATGCGGTGGTGGGGGTTGAAAACGTATTGCGCCGACTCAAGACTGATCGCGCCGCCCATTCAACCAATCGCATGGGGCCGCTGGAGCTGATTGCTAAGGCCACGCTCGAAGTGCGTTCCGGCATTGTGATAGCCACGGTGATTGTGGTGCTGGTGCTGGTGCCGCTGTTCTTCTTGCCGGGTATTGAAGGCCGCTTGATGCAGCCGCTGGCCATTGCCTACATCGTTGCCATGCTGGCCTCGATGGTCGTTTCAATTACCGTAACTCCGGTGATGGCGTATTACCTGCTGCCGCAAATGAAAAGCCTCAATCACGGTGACACCAAAGTACAAGCCTGGCTGAAAAGCCGTTACGCAGTGCTGTTGCAAAAAGTATTGAAGACGCCGAAAGCCTGGGTCAGCGCAGGTGCTGTCGCGGCGCTGCTGGCGGTGGCTGCGGTACCGTTTTTCCCGTCCACGTTTTTACCTCCGTTTAATGAAGGTGTGGCGCTAGTCGGTTTACGATTGAACCCGGGAACCACCCTCACTGAATCAGTACGGATAGGCACTATTGCCGAAAAAGCGTTGGCAGGCGTGCCTGAAGTTGAGCACGTTGGCAGGCGTTCTGGCAGAGCCGAACTGGACGAGCACGCTGAGGGGGTACACGTGTCAGAGCTGGATTTAAAGCTCAAGCGAAGCGCTAGAAGCGTTGAGCAAATCTATGCTGATATGCGTGCCCGTATTGCAAGCCTGCCCGCAGCCGTCGGTATTGGTCAACCGATCAGTCACCGCATTGACCACATGTTGACCGGCGTGCGATCGCAGATCGCCATCAAAATCTATGGTGACGACCTAGACACGTTGCGGGCGCAAGCCGAAAGTCTGCGACAACGGCTTAGCGGCATAGTGGGCGTTGCCGACCTGGAGGTTGAAAAGCAGGTGTTAACACCGCAAATCAAGGTACAGGTCAACTATGACAAAGCTTTGGGTTTGGGCATCACACCAGCCAAGCTGTTGCAAGAGCTGCAAGTGTTGATTGACGGTGAACGTATCACGCAAGTGGTGGAGGGCAGCCGCCGGTTCAATCTGGTGTTGCGCTTGCCTGAATCGTCACGTGGCATCGAGGGCTTGAAGGGCATGATGATCGACACGCCGGGTGGCCGAGTGCCACTCAGCCAATTGGCCAGTGTTGAAGAGGCTGACGGACCCAATCAGATCAGCCGCGACGACAGCAGGCGGCGCATTGTTCTCTCAGCCAACGCACAAGGCCGTGCGCTGAGCGACGTAGTGACCGACATGCGTGCAGCCATTGCTGAGGCCAAACTTCCTGAGGGCTACTTCATCACGCTGGGTGGGCAATTCAAGGCGCAAGAAGAGTCATCGCGCCTCATTGGTCTGTTGTCGCTGGGCTCGGTGCTCCTAGTGTTTTTGATTTTGGTCTCGCGCTACCGCTCAGCCGTACTGGCGGCCATCATCATGGCCAACATACCGCTGGCTTTGGTAGGGGCGGTGATTGGGCTTTGGATTTCAGGCCAGCCGCTAAGTATTGCGGCGCTGGTTGGCTTTATCACGCTGGCAGGTATCGCTATTCGCAACGGTATCTTAAAAGTGTCGCACTACATCAACCTGTGTGCGTTTGAAGGCGAAGACTTCAATACAAAGATGCTGCTACGTGGCTCACAAGAGCGTTTGACACCCGTACTGATGACGGCGCTGGTAGCTGCGCTGGCGCTCGCACCACTGCTGTTTGAGGCAGAAATGCCGGGCACTGAAATTTTGCACCCAGTAGCTGTGGTAATTTTTTCAGGGCTGCTGACATCTACCCTGTTGGATTCATTTTTAACCCCCGCCATGGTGGCGCTATTTGGCCGCAAACCGATTGAAACGCTGGTGGCAAATGCAGGCTCTGAAATTTTCTAGTTGTGTGTTTCGTTTTTTTTTAACCTTGAAAGTTGCTCTTATCATGCGTCATTTTTTTAAACTTCGTACCGTCTTACTTTCCAGTCTTTTTGCTATCTCCAGCATGTCTGCAATGGCAGCGGGCAGCCACGACCACACTGCCAAATTCGGTGGCGTGGTGGTGGAAACTAGAGTGGGCGATATAGAAATTGTGGCAAAACCCGACGGCATTCAAATCTACATTACCGACCACGGAAAACCCATGAAAATCGATGGTGCGAAGGCCAAAGTTACCTTGCTCAATGGCGCAGAGAAAACGGAAACTGATTTGGCCTTGGTTGGCGACAAGCTCGAGGTCAAAGGTGCATTCAAAGTCACCAAGGGCACGAAAGGTGTTGCAGTGCTCACTCTTTTGGGTAAGGCTCCAGTCACTGCGCGATTTGATATCAAGTAGATAAATGGACGCCCATAAAAAACTAAAAAGTGAAACAAATAAGTTTAGTCAGAATTGACGATTCTCTTGCTAAATACGCACCCGCTTATCAGATCCGCACTGTTTGGGCAGGGCGTTTTTCCAGATGCAGCTGGGGCATTGTTGGCGAGCGGCTTGCCAGTAGTTTGCCTTGCTTCCACGCTTTCAGACGGGTGGCTATGAGTCTGAGAGCTTCAATCGTGCTGTGCGTCTGTAGCAGCACCATGTCTGCATTGCAGCCTGCCTGCAACCCGTAGTCTTGCAAATGCATGAGCTTGGCACGGTGGCTGGTCACCGCCCCAAAGCACTGGCGCATGCCAGCCTGGGAGGTCATTTGCGCGACGTGCAGGCCCATAGGGGCCACTTCGCGGTTTGGCCTGAGGGGAGGGTGGCGTTGGTGATTAGCAGGTCCAGCATGGCGAGTGGCTCTTTTGTGTCGTGTCGGCATAGACTTTATCGCCTTGCCGCCAGCGGGTGATGCTACCGGAGTGTCAGGTTAAAGGGAGTAACACTGAAAAAAAACGAGCTGCCCTGCGCTACAGTAAATTCTTAATGCTATTAATTAAATAGCTATTGCCGCGATATTCTATTGGGCTAGAAGCCTATTTGGTTCCAAAAATACGGTCACCCGCATCGCCCAGGCCAGGCATGATGTAGCCGTGCTCATTGAGCTCACGGTCAATCGCGGCGGCGTAAATGGCCACATCCGGGTGCGCCTTTTGCATGGCGTCCACACCCTCCGGGCAGCCTACCAGACAGACGAATTTGATCGACTTGGGTTTGAGCGCTTTGAGCTTGCTGACGGCCGCAATCGCCGAGTTGCCAGTGGCCAGCATGGGGTCTACCACCACGATGTCGCGCTGCTCCATGTCTTGCGGCATTTTGAAATAGTATTCCACCGCCTGCAGGGTGGCCGGGTCGCGGTACAGGCCAATATGCCCCACCCGTGCGCCCGGCACCACGCTGAGCATGCCTTCCAAAATACCATTACCGGCGCGCAAAATGCTGACAAATACGAGCTTTTTGCCATCAATGACTTTGCCCGTCATCTTCTCCATCGGGGTTTCAATCTGGATGTCTTGCATGGGCATGTCGGCCGTGACCTCATAGGCCATCAGCATGGAGATTTCATTGAGCAGGCAGCGAAAGGTGTTGGTTGACGACTCTTGCCTGCGCATCAAGGTGAGCTTGTGCTGCACCAGCGGATGGTTAACGACGTACACGTTGTTTTTGTAGTTACTCAGCATGGTGGTAAAAATTGCCTGTGATTTTTGTAAAACCAACATCTTGCTGGCATCCGGAAGAATATGCAAGAGCTATGCCACCTAGATAGGTGGGTATTTGGCGAGCCAGAGTTTTTGGCTGAACTACGCCAAAACCCCAGCGACAGCCGCAGCACTTTTACTTAGCCGCCAGCACGTCCGATCCGGCCTTGGCCACCACGCCGTCTTGCTCTGCACTGCCGCCCAACACATCAGTCTAGCATCGTTGATTGGATGCCCAACCTATAGCTATCGCCTATGTTGCACGGCTTTATTCCTACACCCGTTGTGCGCAGAGTCCTACCGCACGCTGCGCTATCGCCCACTGGCAAGCCATAAATGAAGCCGGTTAAATAGTGCTATGGCGCTGCACCATTTGGAGCGGCACCACTTGTTTTTTCTAGGAGAGAAACCGTGCGCCACGCTTCATATCTACGGTCGATAACCTCGGCCGCTGTGCTAGCTGCCAGCTTGGCTGCCTGCAGCACGCCTGGGCCCGGCCCAAGCGCGCCAGTAAGCACCTACCCCACCACGGGCAGTGCTACACCTGCCTACACAGAGTATGGACGGGTGACAAACATCGAAACCTTGCAGAGCAGTGAGGGCGGCAGTCGCAGCCCCAATGTCACCAATGCCGTGATCGGCGGCATTCTAGGCGCAGTGCTGGGCAACGCGGTGGGCAACAACAGCACCGGGACGGTGCTGGGCGGCGTAGCGGGCGCAGTGGTGGGCAGCCAAGTCAACAAAGGCCCGGGCACCCAAGCGACGAACACGGTTTACCGTTTCACCATCCAGACCGATGGCGGTGCCATACGCAGCTATGACGTAGGCAATGCGGGCGATATGCGTACCGGCGACCGCGTGCGCATTGAAAACGGCATTATTTCCCGCTACTAGCAGTTTAACGGGATTCGCCATCCCAAATACTGCCCAGCACGTCGCGAATAACTTGCCGGTCTACCTCGCGGCGACTTGAGCTGGCGGCGGATCTGATCATTTGCTCGCCTGCGTGACAAGGGGCCTATGGACTGATAGCGCTCTGCAAATGTGCGGGCAAAGGGGACTCTTGCCCAGTCATGACAAGGCTAGCTACATGCTGGCCACACACGGCGGCAAAACTCAAGCCCCGAGAACCCAAGCCCGTACAAATGAACAGCCCTGTAGCGTCCGGTGTCGCGACAGCGCCTGCCATAGGCAAGCGCTCTCGGGTGGTGCAGCGCGTGCCGGCCCAGCCCTGTAGTTGGCCGGCGCGGTGTTGGTCTGCCAGCAGGTGTGCAGCAGCGGGAATGAGGTGCTGCAAGCGCGCAAGGTTACTGTTGATACCTTGGGCCGTCACTTGCGGGGGATGCGGGGCGTCGTGCTCGTAGGTCGACCCACTGAGCCAAATGCGTTCGCCATGCTGGCCCCACGCTACCGCAGGGATGAAGTGGCCATTGCCGTTGACGGCGCAAAAGAGTGGGGCACGCATACCTTCAGCCGTGCCGTGGACTGGGCGATGCGCGGCCAGTTCCGGCAGCAGCACAGGCCACAGAGCTTGCCAGTCGGCATTCCATGGGCCGTAGACGATTTGGCCTGCCACTTGGTGCAAGGCGTTTGCCAGGTGCTGCAAAAGGGGTGGGGTTGCCGTGGCGGCGCTAAGGTCAGCCTGCAAACGCAGTAGCAAGGCCTTGGCCTGGTAGGCGTTGGCTAGCACGCAGGCTTGCGCTTGTGCGAGCACCTGGCCTTGCGCGTCGAAGGCTTGCCAAGTTGGCTTAGCGCTTTGCAGTGCTTTTACGCTGTGTACATTCGCGCCTGTGCGTAGGGCAATGCGCGGGTGTGCTAACCAGGCGGCCACCAGCGCTGCAGGTTTTATCCAAGCGGCATCGGCAAACCAGTAGGCATGCGGGCTCAACTTGCCTGCACGCTGAAGCGCGCCGCAGGGTTGCCAGTCTTGGCCTTGCACCAAAAGCGCCTCGGCCGCAGCGGTCGTGGCGGCCAGCCCTAGACGGCTGAGCCGGGAGATCGGGCTGGTGGCGGTACCTGCCTGCGTGTGGTGAGGGGCCATCAGCGCTACCGGCAAGCCTGCGGAGGGCGCTGCACCGAAGCCGGACACCGCTGAAGACTCTGAAAAAGCCTCCAGCACCGTCACTTCGCAGCCGCGCAGCGCCAGCGCGTGCGCGGTAGCCGCGCCAGCCAAGCCTGCACCTATCACTATGATTTGCATAGCTGCTCCCGCAGTATTTTATTGCGCTACAGATCGAAAAGCATGTAAGTTTGCTTCATGTCTGTGGCAATCTTGTGGGCTTGGCTCCGGCCGAGCGGGTTGGGCAGAGCTCGCTGGGGCACGGCGCGGTGGCCCAGCAAACTTGCTGCCACGATGGCTTGTCTTTTTAAGCCGTAGGCGGCACGTAGCCCTGCACCGCATCGGCTCCTGCGCCAAAGAAATGCGCTTCCATCTGGCGGGCCAAGTACTGGCGGGCGCGCAGGTCGGCCAGGTTCAGGCGGTTTTCGTTCACCAGCATGGTCTGCTGTTTCATCCACGCAGCCCAAGCCTCTTTGCTCACTTGCTGCCAAAGCTTTTTGCCCAGCTCGCCGGGGTAGGGCGGAAAGTCCATTCCCTCGGCTTCTTTTTCCAGTTTGATGCAGTTAACCATGCGTGCCATGTCAGTTTCCAGTCGAATAAGGTGATTACAAAATTGTCTGAGGCGCTGCGAACCCATACTGGGTTTGCGTGTCCAATACCCCTATTGTCTCTTACCGGAAAACCTGATGCTCAATTTTTGGAAAAACCTCACGCTGGCGCGCGGTGCTGGTTTGATCGCGCTGGCTTGCGTGGGGATGCTGGCTTTTGGTCTGTACCTGCAGCATGGGGTCGGTTTAGAGCCTTGCCCAATGTGCATTGTGCAGCGTTACGCTCTTATTTTCGTAGCTGTCTGCGCATTGTTTTGTTGCGCCAGTGGCCTAAAGTATTCTAAAAATAAGGGAGCAAGCACTCTGCAAACCGTCTGGGCGAGCTTAGCCGTGTTGTTTGCTGCAGGAGGCGCTTTTGTAGCCGCGCGGCAGAGCTTTTTGCAGTGGTACCCGCCCGAGGTGGTGAGCTGCGGGCGTGACTTTTACGGTATGGTAGAGACTTTTCCGCTCAAACGCGCCATCCCGATGATTTTCAAGGGCGGTGGCGACTGCTCCAAGGTGGACTGGACTTTTCTAGGCGGCTCGATTGCCAACTGGTCGTTCGTGGCCTTTGTGGGCGTGGGCTTGGTGTTGGCTAGCCTGCTACTCAAACGCAGGTAGGGCTTGCGCTAAGCCCTGCCGCGTGCGAACCGAGCCGCGGCGCAAGCAGCGGCTCATACTTCGTCCACCACGGTATTGGCCAAAGTGCCAATGCCCTCAATCTCTACCTCAATATGGTCGCCCGCTTGCATGAACACCGGTGGTGTGCGTGCGTAGCCTACACCCGATGGCGTACCCATAGCGATCACGTCGCCGGGTTCCAGCGTCATCACTTCGCTGAGCCAGCACAGAGTTTGAACCACCGGGAACATCTTGTTGCCGGTGTTGTTGCTCTGCATGACCTTGCCGTTCAGGCGCGATTCAATGTGCAGGCCCGCTGCCCCCGGCGGCAGGGCGCTGGCAGGCACCATGCCGGGGCCAAAAGCGCCAGTACCGTCAAAATTCTTACCAATCGTCCACTGGGTAGTCTTGCGTTGGTAGTCGCGCAGCGAGCCGTCGTTGAAGCACGAATAGCCCGCCACTGCCTGCAGGGCGTTGTCAGGTGTGAGGTGGCGTGCCCGTTTGCCGATGATGACGGCCAACTCGGCTTCGTAGTCCAGCTTATCTGACACTTTGGGGCGCAGCATGGGTGCCTCATGCGCCATGAGGGAGGAGCTAACGCGCAGAAAAAAGCTGGGGTAAGTGGGCGGAGCGTTGCCACCTTCTTTGGCGTGCTCGGCGTAGTTCAAACCCAGGCAAATGATCTTGCCAGGATGGCTGATGGGCATGCGCCATTGCACCGCGTTCAGGGCCAAATGGGCAGCGGCTGGGGCCGATTTGGCCGCTTGCACGGCACTGGCCATGGCGCTGTCACCCAGAAGAATCAGGGCGAGCAGGTCGCGTGGCAAAGCAGGTGCTGCAACGCTCAGGTCAACGAGCTGGTTGGCGATGACGTAACCAAGGCGGGTTTGGGGGTCACCTAGTTTGATGAATTGTGCGAACATATTGATCGGTTGATCAGTAGTGAAAATTGACACAGAGTATCAGGCTGCCAGCGGTTTGGACTTGTCGTATTAACACCTACTTTGGACGGGAAAGCGCGCTAGCCGCAAGCTTTTACTGGCTTGTTTTGCCGCCCGAGTTCGCTGTAGCCGTCAGCCCGGCCGTCGGCAGCAGAGCCCCTGCTTCGGTCAATTGCCGCAAAGCTTCTACCAAGGCGTGAATCTTCACCGGTTTGTAAAGCACTTGCAGACCGCTTTCCTGCGCTTGTCGCACTCGCTCTGGTGCGGTGTCGCCGGTGACCAGCAAGGCAGGAACTGCGCGCTGCAGTTGCTTGCGCAAGGTGGTAATAACCTGGATACCGTCTTCCTGGTTGCGCAAACGAAAATCGCAAATGATAGCGCTCAAGCTAATGCCTAATTGCGTAGCAGCGGTCTGCGCCTGCAGCAGGCCATCGGCTGTTTCTACTTGCAGGCCAAATTGGCGCAGTGCTGCAGCGGTGCTGATACGCACGTTCTCCTCGTCATCAATGACCAGCACGGTCAGGCTGCTCAACGCGCGGAAAGTACCACTGGCGATTTCTTGCGCAAGGGCGGGCACTGGCCTGGCTTGCGGTGGCGCGCTGGGCAGCGAGAGCTTGAACACTGTGCCCCGCCCGGGCTTGGACTGCACCGTGAGCGTTAGATCCATCAAGTGGACCAGACGCTGCACAATTGCCAGCCCCATACCCAGGCCTTTCGAGCGGTTGCGTTCTTGGTTGTCCAATTGGTAGAACTCGTCAAAAATACGTGGCAGCTCGCTGGCTGGCATACCGCAGCCAGTGTCCCAGACCTCAATACGAGTCTTCGGATCGCTGGGGCCGCGCGGCGTGCGCACCACCAGCGTCACTCCGCCGTTTTCGGTGAACTTCAGAGCATTGTGGATCAAATTGCCCAGCAGGCGCTCCAGCAATTGGGGGTCGACATGCACCCATTTATTGCCCGGTTTAAAGCGCAGCGCCAATCCCTGAGCTTCGGCGTGGCCGCCGTAGGTACTGGCCAGTTTGCGAAATACATCGGCCACCAGGGTCGGGGCTATTTTGGGCTGCACCACACCAGCGTCCAGCTTGGAGACATCCAGCATGGTGCTAAACGAGGTTTCCAAGGCATCTACGCAGTGCATCAGGTTGCGGGCGATGGGCTCGTCTGGCGTGGCTTTGAGGCGCGCCAACAGGGCGGAGCCGAATAAGCCCAGCGAATGCAGGGGCTGGCGCAGGTCGTGACTGGCGGAGGCGAAAAACAGGGTTTTTTCGCGGCTAGCGCGCTGCGCAATCTGCACTTGATCGGCCAGACGTTGGGCTAAATCTTCTTTTTCAAACCGGGCCCGTAGCGCCTGGGTCAGCAGGCGGTTTTGCTCCAGGCCAAACTTGATGTTGACATAAAGATAGATGAGTGTGCACACGGCCAAAAATACGTGCATTGCATCGCCCTGCCAAAACAACGCGCTGTCCAAGCCCAACATCATTGGCACGTTAAAACTGAAAAGAGCCCGCCGATAAGGCGCTTGCGAGGCAATACCCGCCGAGCTCATGCCCCACATCACCAGCAGAATCAACGAGCTGAGTGCAAAATTACCTTTGGGGAAAAACAACCACGGCATCAAGCCCCACGCCACGCCATTCACACTCAAGGCCTTGCAATACCAGAGGGCTGCGGCAAGGTGCTCGCGTTGGGGTGAGGGTGTTTTCAAGTAGCGTAAATTGCCCACTAAGCGCACGGCTTGCGAGGCATGCAAACAAGCCGCCCACACCAATATGCCTACCAGTTGCGTTTGGTAATAGAAGACGGCAGCAAACCCTGCGGTCACGATGATGATGCCGACGGTAGCCTGCAAGCCCGTGCCCAGAAGTGCGTCCACTTGCTCATGCAAAATGCGCGCCTCTAGAGGCTTTGCCACCACAATGACATAGTCATCCACTACGGCGTTGGCGCTGATCTGTGTCATCTGAAAACGCTGCTCAAGTGCGATCGCGAATGCACGTCCAGCACCAGCATGATGGTGGAGACCGCATTTTTGATCGTACCTTGCGCCAGTTTCAGTTCAGTGGCAATCTCCTGGTTGCTCAAGCCTTCCAATAACAGCTCCAGAACGCGAAGCTGTGTGGGGCTCAGCTTGGCTGTACGCTCATTCAAGCCCACACTGGCCGTGTCACCCATGCCGTGCAGCGCGCCCGGTACCGAGTCTGGTATCGCCTGCAGGCCTTGCAGCAAGGATTCGACCAAGCGCAGCGTGGCCTCGGGCGTGGCGGATTTAGGCACAAAACCGACGGCTCCCAATGCAATGGCTTGGCGCACCACAAATTCATCTTGCGTCGCTGAGAAAATCGCCACCCGCGCCTTGGGGTACAGGCTAATGAAGCGGCGCAAACCCTGCAGACCCTGGCTGTCGGGCAGATTCAAATCCAGCAAAACCAGATTGATCTTGGGTTGGTGCGCGTAGATAAACAGGGCGTCCGCAAGGTTGGCCGCTTCCAGCCAATCGATCGCCAAAATACTGGACGCCTGCGCCAGTGTTTTCAAGCCAAGCCGCATCATGTGGTGGTCATCGACCAGCAAAACGCTGTATTTGTCGGCGGGTAAATCTAAGGGCGGCATAGTGGTCTATTGGATGGACGCGCGTGCTTGGCAAGCTGCCCTGCCTAATTTACAGGCAACCGCACTCTTTGGCCAGTGACAAAAGTAATGTTGTCCCGTCCTGGTGGGTCACGCAGTGCAGCGAAAGCCCCTTGGTTTGGAAAAAATGTGCTATATATAAGATAGCTGCTACCGCCAAACTCTATTGGTTAAGCGGTGGATTTGGTATAAAATTTGCGCACAGCGCAGTCGTGCTGCTGCCTCAAGGAGATTGCATTGAGCGTCGTGTCTTCCAGCCCATCCGTGGACACCTCTATACAAGAGCTGTCCGTACTCTTTGTGTGCATGGGCAACATCTGCCGCAGCCCGACGGCTGAGGGCGTGCTGCGGGCGAAAGTCGCGCAGGCGGGGCTGACCAAGCAAGTACATATTGAGTCCGCCGGTACCCATAACTTCCACCCCGGCAGCCCCCCTGACGAGCGCAGCCAAGCCCATGCGCTGCGCCGGGGGTACGATTTGTCAAGCCTCAAAGCTCGGCAGGTCACGTCTGACGACTACGTCGACTTTGATCTGATTTTGGCCATGGATTGGGACAATTTGGCGCTCTTGCAAGTGGACTGCCCGCCCCAACATGCCATTAAGCTGAAGTTGTTGATGGAGTTTGCCGGGGCGCATGAAGGGCGCGGCGCAAGCCACGGTGCCGTGGTGCCAGACCCCTACCATGGCGGTGAAGCAGGCTTTGAGCGGGTGCTAGACCTTACAGAGGCGGCCTGCGATGGTTTGGTGGCCGTTTTGGCGCACAGCTTGCAAGCTTCTTGAATGGGTGATGGGTGAGTAATACCCGAGCAGACCGCTCAGTTATATGGTATACTTGACGGTAATTGTCGGGAACTAAAAGAGGCTGTGAAACTGCCCGGTTCCAGAAAAAGATCAATAAGAACAAAGTGAACTTTATAAAGCCAAAAGGCTGGGATGGGCGGAGACATACCGCTTATGCGTCACAAGCGCGTAAGTACTTAAAAACTGTAGGCACTAAAGGAGCTTGCTATGCGTCTCACTACTAAAGGCCGTTTTGCGGTCACTGCGATGATTGATTTGGCTTTGCGCCAAAATTCTGGCCCAGTCACTTTGGCTGCCATTAGCCAGCGTCAGCAGATATCGCTGTCTTATCTCGAGCAATTGTTCGGTAAGCTGCGTCGCCATGAGTTGGTCGAGTCCACTCGTGGCCCCGGCGGCGGTTACACCTTGGGCCGCAAGGCGGCAGACATTACCATCGCCGATATCATTGTGTCGGTAGACGAGCCGATTGACGCCACCCAGTGTGGCGGTAAAGAAAATTGCCACGGCAATGACGTAGGCCGCTGTATGACGCACGAGCTGTGGGCTTCGCTCAACACCCGCATGGTGGAGTTTTTAGACTCTGTGAACTTGCAGCACATGGTGGACGAGCAGCTGGCCAAAGGCCTGCAAATTGAGTCCAAACCCATGATCAAACGCGCCATCTCGCCCATGCCAGCGGCCAAACCCCTGCGCATCAATGCACCCAATTCAGTGTTTGCCCTTGGCAACGTGTTTGCCAAGTCGTAATGCTTGCAATGTGTTTGCCACGTCTTGATCCGTGCGATGCATTCACCAAGTCCTGATGCTGGCATGAAGCACTTCCATTAATTTTGTATTTTTAAGGCACCCCTCGTCATGGACGGTACTCCCCACTTCCCCATCTACATGGACTACAGCGCTACCAACCCCTGCGACCCACGGGTAGTGGACGCCATGATCCCGTGGTTGCGCGAGCACTTTGGCAACCCC
>JAYWHJ010000269.1:0-7436 GCA_043777795.1 Polaromonas sp.
CGGAGCCAGAGGACTTCTACTTCGCCACGCTCTTGTAGCTGGCCGACAGTGCTCGGGCGTTTGTGACCAACACGTTCACGTCGATGCCCACTGCGACAAATAGCGCGCCCAGCTCCAAATAGCGTTTGCCTAGCTTCATATCCGATGTCAATATGCCCGGGGCCTTGCCGGCGGCCACCACCCGGCGAATACCGTCTTCAATGACCTTTTGCACATCGGGGTGCGCGGCGTTACCCAAATGACCGAGCGACGCAGCCAGATCGGACGGGCCAAAAAACACTCCGTCCACGCCCTCGGTGTTGGCAATCGCATCCAGGTTGCTGATCGCCGTCACGGTCTCTACTTGCACCAACAGGCAAGCATCGTCGTTGGCTTCTTTCAAGTAGTTGGGGTTGCCGCTCCAGCGTGAGACGCGCGCACTGCCCGCGCCCACACCGCGAATGCCTTGCGGCGGATAGCGCATGGCCTGCACCATCAGCGCGGCCTGCTCGGCGGTGTCTACCATCGGAACCAAAATGTTTTGCGCGCCAATGTCCAAATGCTGCTTGATGATCACCGGGTCGCCAATCGGCACACGCGTTACCGCCTGCGATGGATATGCCGCGCTGGCTTGCAGCGCACCCAATAGCATCGGCACATCGTTAGGCGAATGCTCTCCGTCAATTAGCAACCAGTCAAATCCACAGCTCGCGCAGATCTCAGTGGCGTAGGGGCTGGCCAACATCAGCCACAGGCCGATTTGCGGTTGTTTGTTTTTGAGGGCTTGTTTGAAGGAATTCATAGATGTGCCTTTTAAATGGGGTCAGATGACATTTAATATGCTGAATGTGTGGCGCTAAGCGGGGCAAAAAGCTTACTTGATTGCCAACGGCGTAACGGGAAATATTGCATTGATCTGCCCCGTACCGCTACTTCCAAAATACGGCGTAATCACTTCGACAGGCGCGGTGTAGTCAGTCCAACCCAGCGCGCCTAACAACATGGCGGTGTCGTGCATATCGCCTTCACCGTAGCATTTTTCGTTGTACATGGGCAGCATGTCGATAAAGGTTTTCCAGTCGCCTTTTTCCCAGAGCTCCACCACTTTGTGATCGACTTGTTCTAAAAACGCGTTGTACGTTTTAAACGCAAATTCGGGTGCGCGGCCGTTGTCGGCAAAGTGGTGGCTGAGACTGCCGCTGGCAAAAATGGCGACCGTGCCGTCGTATTGGTCTTCTATTGCGCGGCGCACGGCCAGGCCAAACTGGCCGCTCTCGGTCAGGTCGTGCCAGTCACACCAAGCGCTGACGCAGATCACTTTGTAGCGTTGGTCGGCGTTCATGTAGCGCATGGGCACCAGTGTGCCGTATTCCAGCTCTAGCGTGGTGTCGCTGTGCGCGCGGCTTTTGATGCCCATGGCGTTGGCCATGTCGGCAATCAGGTGGCCCAGCGCCGGGTTGCCGGGGTATTCATACGGCATGTTCTTTATAAAGTGTGGCAGCTCGTTGCTGGTGTACACGCCCTTGAACGCCGGGCCGCAGTTAATATGGTATTCGCTGTTAACCTGCCAGTGCACGTCAAACACTACGATGGTGTCCACGCCCAGAGCCCGGCAGCGGCGGTCAATCTCTTTGTGCCCTGCAATCGCTGCATCGCGTTTGCCAAAGTGCGGGCCGGGAAACTCGCACAAGTACATGGACGGCACGTGGGTGATTTTGGCGGCCAAAGCGAGCTTACCCATAGCGAGCGTCTCCATTGATTTCGATGGTTCTCATAATCAAACTCCCCAATGCGGGATGTGGTGGTTACCCATACTCACGCACACATTCTTCGGTTCGCAAAACACCTCATAGCTCCAGGTGCCGCCCTCCCGGCCAGTGCCGCTGGCCTTGGTGCCACCGAAGGGTTGGCGCAGGTCGCGCACGTTTTGGCTGTTGACAAAGCACATGCCCGCTTCAATCTGCGCGGCAACGCGGTGGGCGCGGCCTATGTTTTCTGTCCACACGTAGCTAGACAGGCCGTACTGGATGTCGTTGGCCAATTGCACAGCGTGCGCTTCGTCTTTGAACGGGATGAGGCAGGCCACGGGGCCGAAGATCTCCTCCTGCGCGATGCGCATGCGGTTGTCGACGTCAGCAAACACCGTGGGCCAGACGTAGTTGCCTTGTTTCACGCGCTCGGGTAAATCTGAAGCATAGGTGGGACGGCCCGGACCGCCGCACAGCATGCTGGCGCCTTCATTTTGGCCCAGTTCGATGTAGCTGCGTACCTTGGCCAAATGCGCTTGGCTGATCATGGGGCCGATGGTGGTTTCTTCATCCAACGGGTCGCCCACAGCAATTTTCATAGCGCGTCCTGCAAATTTGGCCGCAAAGTCTTTGTAGATGCTCTCTTGCACCAAAATACGGCTGCCCGCCGTGCAGCGCTCGCCATTGTTGCTGAAGATCATGAACACGGCAGCGTCCATAGCACGCTCCAAATTGGCATCTTCAAAAATGACGAAGGGCGATTTTCCGCCCAGCTCCATGCTGAACTTCTTTAAACCTGCGGCTTGCACAATGCGGTTACCCGTGACGGTGCTGCCGGTGAACGATATGGCGCGCACATCGGGGTGGCGGCACAGCGGCTCGCCAGCGTCTTTGCCGGTGCCGTGCACGATGTTGAGCACGCCGGGTGGCACGCCCGCCTCCAGCGCCAGCTCGCCCAGGCGCGCGGCGCTCATGGGCGACAGCTCGCTCATTTTCAAAACTGCTGTGTTGCCAAAGGCTAGGCAGGGCGCGGTCTTCCAGGTGGCCGTCATAAACGGCACATTCCACGGGCTCACCAGCGCGCACACGCCCACAGGGTGGAACAGGGTGTAGTTCAGGTGCGTCTCGGTCGGGTAAGTGTGGCCGTCCACGCGGGTGCACATCTCGGCAAAATAGTAAAAATTGTCCGCCGCACGCGGTATGAGCTGCTTGCCGGTTTGCGCGATGACTTGGCCGCAGTCGTTGGTCTCGGTCCGCGCTATCTCGGGCACGTGCGTGGCGATTAAGTCACCCAGCTTGCGCATGATCTTGGCGCGCGCAGCGGGTGGTGTAGCTGCCCATGCGGGGAAGGCGGCTTTGGCTGCTGCTACGGCGGCGTTGACCTCTGCTTCGCCACCCGCAGACACCTGCGCCAGTACGTCTTGCGTGGCAGGGTTGAGCGTGTCAAACGCGGTGGCGCTGGACACGGATTTTCCATTGATAAGGTGGTGAATTTGCTTCATAAATCTAGGCTTTAACCATCGTGTTTTCCAGCGCGCCAATGCCTTCGATGGACGTCACAATCACGTCGCCCACTTGGCAATCCACCACGCCATCCGGTGTACCCGTCAAAATCAAATCGCCGGGCTGCAAAGTCATAAAACTGCTGAAATATTCGATCAGCGTAGGCACATCAAAAATCATGTCGCGCGTGTTGCCGCTTTGCGTAACCCTGCTGTTCACCGTGGTCTGCAAGGCAAGTTGCATAGGGTCTGCAATGTCCGCAGCATCTACCAGCCAAGGGCCCAGCGGCGTGCAGGTGGGGCGGCCTTTGACTTTTAAATTGGGGCGGTACCAGTTTTCTAAATAATCGCGGATGGCGTAGTCGTTGGCGACCGTGTAGCCGGCTACAAAATCATAGGCATCGGCTTTGCGCACCTGTTTGGCCGTGCTGCCTATTACCACGGCCAGCTCGCACTCGTAGTGCATAAACTGCACGTCCTTTGGCCGCACAGTGGTGCAGCGGTGGCCTGACAAGCTGCTTTGGCCTTTGACAAAAGCCAGCGGCTCATCAGGCGCTTTGAAGGCTAGCTCTTTGGCATGGTCTGCGTAGTTCAGGCCCAGTGCCAAGATGGTGCGCGGTTGGGGGACGTCTTGCAACGGCGGTAGCCACGCAACAGCATCAAAAGCCACGCGTTGACCACTTTCTAACAGCAATGCGCCGTTGCTTTCTACGGCGTTAAAGCTGCGGCCTTGGTAAATAATGCGGGCGTGCTTCATACGGCCCCCTCGTTGCCTGCCGATAGACTCTGTGCAACCAATGTGTGGCGCAATGCGGCAAAGCCTGGTGCGCTGATCTCCACCGTATCGCCCGCACCGGCTAAAGGTGCGTCAAACGGGCTGCCCAGCATCAGCACATCGCCCTCCTGCAGGTCAATAAACTCGGCCACATCGTGCACCAGTTGGGTCGCGCTGCGCACCATGCTGGCTGTGCTGAAAGTTTGTACTACCCGGCCATTGACCCGCACGGTGATGGTCAGCGCATCCAATTGGGACGCAGTGTGCAGCGCATGTGGCGCTGGCGCTGCGCACAAAAACCCATCTAGGCACTTGAACTTAACTGGCGGTCGGTAAAAGCTGGCGTGGGGCACGGTAATATCGTTCAGCAGAACCACATTAGCTATGCTAAAAATAGCATTTTGCGCTCTATTTAATCGGTCAAGAGTAATATTTTTCTGAAAAACCAAACCCACACTGGCACGTACCTGCACCCGGGGCACTAGAGCGGGTAGCACCACAGCGCTGCCGTGTGCACTAAAGGTATTGGCGGTTTTGATGTACAGCACCGGCGCTTGCGGCGCTGCCTTGTACGGGGGCTGCTGCATTTGCGCTGCCAGCGCGGCGTGCTCGCAGGCAAAGTTCATCAGTGCGCCATACACCGTGCCTTGCGGCAGCCAAGAAGTCGCTGGGTGAGGTTGGGTCATGCTGGTGCTTTAGGTTCTAGGATGCCGCCACTGTCAGTTTCGTCGAAGGACGCGGTTTGTGCAGCAATGACCGCGTCGAGCAGGCCATATAGCTGCGCCAGTTGGGTTTTTCCCAAGACCTGCTCCATCGCAGCGTAATGGTGTTCAATCGATTCGGCCAATTTCCGCACCATGCGTTTACCTTTAGCGCTGGCCTGTACCAGCGTGCGCCGCGCATCTGCTGCATCGCGCTGGCGTTTGATCAAGCCATCGCGTTCCATCCGCGCCAGCACACCTGTCAAGCTGGGCCCCAGTAAATACGCCTGCGCTGCAATGGTGCCCGCGTCGGTCGCACCGCGCTCACCCAGCACCCGTAGCACCCGCCACTGCTGGTCAGTCAAGCCATGCGCCCGCAGGTTGGGCCTGAAATGCCCCATCACCGCCTCACGCGCCTGCAATAGTAGGCGGGGCAGGTTGCGGTGAGCGAAAGCGGTCATTTAGTTAATATATTAACTAAATTGATGGTTGTCAACTGCTTCCTTGTATTTAGAGGCTGTCCAAGGCTTTATTTTCGCTAAGTCAGATGCACAATAGCCTTGTGCGGTTCCCTTGCCAACAGATTCAGGGCATTCATCAACGGTTGCAGCTGTTGCTGCAGTTCAGAATCTGAGGAGTTGCTTTTTGCTGTGGTTGCCCCAGGCAGCAAAGCTGTAACGACACGAAAGTGCAGTGACGGCTGATTGGGCATGAACTCGGTTTCGGACAGACCGCGTGCAACGATTTGCTGCGCCAGCAGGCGAATGGTTTTAGCGTCAACCGGGCTTTCTACCAAGACAGCGAAGCGCAGCTCGTCCACGCGGCACACGGTGTCGTGTTCGCTCACATTGGCTGACAAGAGCGATGCCGCCACCACCAAAGCGCGCTCGCCTACTGAGCGCCCATGGGTACTGACAATCTCAGCATGGTTGACCAGCTCGATGAGCATCAATGCAAAAGTCTGCTTTTGCCTGCGACTGCGGCGCAAGGCATCGCGCACACGCAGCGTGAGCACTGGCGCGGTCAAGAGGCCTGTCAGCGGATCGGTGTGGTCAATGGCGCGCAGACGGGCGCGGTTTTCGCTGAAGTTTTTGGCGCGCAGGTGCAAGATATAGAGCAAAAGCGGAATCTCGATGGCCGAGCCAATCAGCACTGCGTATTGGCTGAGCCAGCTGTCCGGCATGATTCCGGCGCTGCGTAGCGCGGGAAATGGGTAGCCAAGGTGGACCGGCAAAAACCCCAGAAACAACCAGCCCGCATAGGTCTCGCCACGTCGCCAAGTCCAAAGGCACAAAAAGATGCTGAGCAGAACCGACAGCAAACCGTACAGGTTGAGGATGGCAAAGGTGGACCGGTTCATCATCAACGGATAAATGAGGGTGAATACCAAGCCAAAGCCTACCCAGAGCATGACCGCTTTGTCTAGCCCCTTGTGGTGGCGTGGTAACGCGCAGGCCTCTCTTACAAACCAAATACCGGTTGCGGTGAGCAGCAGCATGAAGACAGCGGGGGACGCGTTGTTCCAGCTTGCCCAGTGGGGCCAAAAAAACAAGCCCCCTATGCCGGTAAAAGCCACCTGGAAACCGAGCATACAGGCCACATAACAACTGTAGGCCATAAAGGCGCGGTCAGTGTACAGACGCGCATGCACCAGGCCCAAAAACAGCACCAGCAAACCAAAACCCAAATAGCCTCCAAACAGAAGGTAGGTCCAATCGCGCCGCTTTTGCAGCCCGTCTTCGGCAATCACATGCAGGACAGGGGCAATCGACGTGGGCTGATTTTCCAATCGGAGCCACAGAGTGCTTGGGTTCTGCAGATCCAGCTGAAACACCGGCGTTTGGTCTGGACGGGACCACTGCGCCACGGGCACATGGTCACCCGATCGCTGCTCCACCCAGCCGCCGCTGGGCGAGCGCTGGAACAAGCTGGCCCGGTCAACGAAGGTGCCAGAACCCATGAGCAAGTACCAGCGTTTTTGCGTATCCATCGCTGGCGTGTCCAGCCGCAGCCACAACGCAGATTTGTTTTGTAGCGCGAAGCTGCGGTATTTTTCTATCGGCGCAAACTGTTTGGGCGCGGCATTGGCCACTTGCTCGATACCGGCTTGACCGCCTTCGTCCACCCAGTACTGGGTTTGCAAGGTCACTTCGCCCTGGGTTAAATCAGCCGCCTTGGCCTGAGCCCATGCCGCCGGAGGCAGGCATACCAAACCCATCCATACCGCTAACCGTCCAATTGCTCGCAGCAGCAAGGGCATCAAGCAAGAGAGGTTCATGGTGTCATCCGGACGGGGTTATTCTGAGGGCCTGCTGTCTTCAGTCTATTCTACAAACGCCAGCAGTGTGAAGATGGGCGGAATCGATACTGAGGCACCATCGAGGCATGCTGCGTGGTGACCCTGACGGTAACCCATGCTGAGACACTGTACATAAATGCAGTATTATCGCGCTATGGCCAAAGAAAAAACTGTCTACACCTGCTCCGAATGTGGCGGCACCAGCCCGAAGTGGCTGGGCAAATGCACGGCTTGCCATGCGTGGAACACGCTGATCGAATCTGTGGCCGACAACGCCGCGCCCACCAAGAACCGTTTTGCCTCGCTCACCGCCGCCGCACCCGTGCTGGCGCTGTGCGATATTGAGGCAACCGATTTTGACCGCACGCCCACCGGGCAAGACGAGCTGGACCGCGTGCTGGGCGGCGGCATTGTGGAAGGCGGTGTGGTGCT
>JAYWHJ010000270.1:0-2674 GCA_043777795.1 Polaromonas sp.
AGGGCGGGGGACAGCCGCGGAGCTGTGCACACCAAGCGCCAGGGCGGGCACAGACATGGGTGATGGACACTAGACTGCAAGTTATGCTACATATTCAGTAGCTTTTCCCGCAGAATTTTATTGGGCTACATTCCAATAAAGGCATATAAAACTCAATCCTTAGGTACCGGCATCGGCTTGCCATTCTCATCAATCGCCACATACGTCAACGATGCTTCAGTCACCTTCACGTAGCTGCCTTGCGAGCGAAAGCGCTCTGCATACACCTCTACCCGTACGGTAACGGACGTGTTGCCTATCCGCGTGATCTCCGAGAAAAAGCTCAGAATATCGCCTACCCGCACGGGCTGCTTGAAGATAAATTCGTTCACTGCCACAGTAGCCATGCGCCCGCGCACCACGCGGGCGGGCAACACGGAGCCTGCCAAGTCCACTTGGGCCATGACCCAGCCGCCAAAAATGTCGCCATTGGCGTTGCAGTCTGCCGGCATGGGAATGACCTTGAGCACCAGCTCGTTGTGGGTAGGTAGTGGCACGGCGGCGCTTGAGTTGTTAGACATAGGCACAATCTAGGGTTAGTGATACACATCACATTGATTGAGATATTGTCCCATGCGTTCCCTTGGAAATCCCGCCCACGCCTTGCCGGCCACACCGTCTGGTAGTTCAACACCCCCCGTTCCTGTAGCGCCACAGTCCGACTGGGCCACCCTCAAACGCCTGTTTCCCTACCTGTGGCGTTACAAATGGCGGGTGATTGCGGCGCTGGCCTTCATGGTGGGTGCCAAGGTGGCCAACGTCAGCGTGCCGCTCTTGCTCAAGCAACTGGTGGATGCGCTCAGCATTCAGCCCGGTGACCCGAAGGCTGTGCTGGTGGTGCCAGTGGCCCTGCTGCTGGCATATGCGGCGCTGCGCCTGTCTACGTCTTTGTTTACCGAGCTGCGCGAGCTGGTGTTTGCCAAGGCCACGCAGGGCACAGCGCGCACCATTGCGCTGGAAACGTTTGAGCATCTGCACGCGCTGAGCCTGCGTTTTCACCTGGAAAGGCAAACCGGTGGCATGACGCGCGACATTGAGCGCGGGGTGCGCGGCATTGAGTCGCTGATCTCCTATTCGCTGTATTCCATCGTCCCCACGCTGATCGAGGTGGCGCTGGTGCTCACGATTTTGGCGGTGAAGTTTGATGTGTGGTTTGCAGGCATTACCATCACCGCGCTGGTGCTGTACATCACCTTCACCGTGCTGGTCACCGAGTGGCGCACCAAGTTTCGCAAAGAGGCCAATGAATTTGACTCGGCTGCACATACCAAGGCGGTGGACTCACTGCTCAATTACGAGACCGTCAAATACTTTAACAACGAAGCCTTTGAGGCCAAGCGCTACGACGAAAGCCTGGAAAAGCTGCGCCATGCGCGGCTGAAAAGTCAAACCACGCTCTCCCTGCTCAACACCGGCCAGCAGCTCATCATCGCAATAGGCTTGGTGGGCATGTTGTGGCGCGCTACACAAGGTGTAGTGGAAGGCCGCATGACCCTGGGCGATTTGGTGATGATCAACGCCTTCATGATCCAGCTGTACATACCGCTGAATTTTCTTGGCGTTCTGTACCGCGAGATCAAGCAAAGCCTGGTGGACTTGGACAAAATGTTTGTGCTGATGCATCGCGAGCGCGAGATTGCTGACACGCCCGGCGCGCAGGCAATCCAGCTCGGTGACTCGCCCTCGGTACGTTTTGAGAACGTGAACTTCTCTTACGATCTGGCCAAGAAGGACGACCCCACTGCCGGGCGGCAGATCTTGCATGACGTGAGTTTTGAGATTCCTGCTGGTAAAACCGTCGCTGTCGTCGGTCCATCCGGATCCGGAAAATCTACGCTGGCCCGCCTGCTGTACCGCTTTTATGACGTGCAAGGCGGCAGCATCCGCATGGCGGGGCAAGACATCCGCAGCGTCACGCAAACCAGTGTGCGCCAAGCCATAGGCATCGTGCCGCAAGACACGGTGCTGTTTAACGACACGGTGGAATACAACATCGCCTACGGCAAGCCTGGCAGCATCACAGAACAAGTGCAAGAAGCCGCCCGCGCTGCCCGAATCCACGACTTCATCACCTCCACTCCCAAAGGCTACGCCACCATGGTCGGCGAGCGAGGCCTCAAACTTTCGGGCGGTGAAAAGCAGCGCGTGGCCATTGCCCGCACTTTGCTCAAGAACCCATCGATTTTGATCTTCGACGAGGCCACCTCCGCGCTAGACAGCGCCAACGAACGCGCCATCCAGGCAGAGCTGCAAGGCGTGGCGCAAAACAAAACCACCTTGGTCATCGCCCACCGCTTGTCTACGGTGGTAGACGCGCATGAGATTTTGGTGATGGACGCAGGCCGCATCATCGAGCGCGGCACCCATGGGCAGCTGCTGGCGCGGGGTGGGCGCTATGCGGAGATGTGGGCTTTGCAGCAAAGTATCGATACCGAGGAACCAGCGCCGGTTTAATGCCTTTTTGGCCTGTAACCCAATAAATTGTTGCGGGAGGAGCTATTAACTGTATAGCACTCTGGTTAACCCTAAGTTTCCCCACGAAGCCCTCGGTTTTGCACCCAGCCCGCTCATAATTCAGCCTATGGAAACCAAATGGCTTGAAGATTTCATCAGCTTGTCTGAAACCCGTAGTTTC
>JAYWHJ010000271.1:0-7352 GCA_043777795.1 Polaromonas sp.
CCAGAGCCAGCCGTTTGCAAATTTCGGTGCTGGCTGCAGATTGGTTCATGGTGTAGAAGTGTAGGCCCGGAACCCCTGCATTGCGTAACTGATCGCACAGGTCGGTCACCACATCCAGGCCAAAGGCTTTTATCGAGGCACTGTCGTCGCCGAAGGCTTGCAGACGCAGGCGGATCCAGCGCGGAATCTCTGCGCCGCAGGCATCGCTAAAACGCATGAGCTGGGACGAGCTGAGGATGGGCATGATGCCGGGCACGACGGGGATGTTGGCACCCAGCTTGTATGCATCGTCCACAAAGCGAAAGTACGCGTCGCTGTTGAAGAAGTACTGGGTGATGGCGCTGCTGGCACCGGCTTTCACTTTCACCAAATACGCTGCCAAGTCAGACTCTGGCGACTTGGCTTGAGGATGCACCTCTGGATAGCAACCTACTTCGATATGAAAATGGTTGCCTGTCTCAGACCGTATAAATTCGATCAACTCGCTGGCGTATTTGAATTCGCCAAACGTGCCGTGGCCGCTGGGCAAGTCGCCGCGCAGCGCCACTATGCGTTGGATACCGACTTCTTTAAAGATGGATAGCTGCGCACGCACGCTGTCTTTGCTAGCACCAATGCACGAGAAGTGTGGCGCGGCTTGGTGGCCATCAGCAAGTATGGCCTGCACGGTGCTTAAAGTGCCGTCTTGCGTGGAGCCGCCTGCGCCGTAGGTCACGCTGAAGAAATGGGGATTTAAGTCGTACAGCTTGCGGCGCACAGCCACCAATTTCTCCATGCCTTCGGGCGTTTTGGGTGGGAAAAACTCAAAACTCACCGGGCACTTTTGCGTATTCATGGCGTTCTTTCTTGCTTACGATCGCACCGCATGGACAAAAAATTCGCGGTTACCATCGCCGCCCACAATCGGGCTGTCAAAATATTTCTTCACTCGCAGGCCATGCTCTGCATACGCACTGCGGATGCGTTGCTCTACCTCGGCGTAGTGCGCCGGGTCTTTCACGATGCCGCCTTTGCCGATCTGCTCAGGCTGCAATTCAAACTGCGGCTTGACCAACATCAACACGTTGCCATCGGGTTTCAGCAAGCCTACCAAGGTCTCAATAATCAAGGTTTGGGAGATAAAAGACACATCCCCCACGACCAGTTGGCAACCTATTGTGCCGTCTTGTAGTTTCTTATCAAACAAGCCACTGGCCCAATGGAATGACGCGCAAGCAGCTACTAAATCAGTAGCTATTAAGGTGCGTGCGTTGGCCCTCTCTACGCATACGACCTGCGGATGCGCGCGCAGGCGTGGATGCAATTGGCCATGGCCTACATCTACTCCCACAACACCGCTGGCACCATGCTGCAACAGGCAATCGGTAAAACCACCTGTGGATTGGCCAATGTCCAAACACAGCTTGCCTTGCACGCTCAGGCCACTGGCCAGCAGCGCGCCTTCCAGCTTCAGGCCCCCGCGCGAGACGTACTTGGCCTCAGCCGCATCACTCAGCTCAATTTGCGCGTCATCTAGCAAGTCATCGCTTTTGCGCAGCGGTTTCCACTCGCCACGGTGCAGCCAGCGTGCGCCTGATTCGATCAGACGCACGGCCTGGCTACGCGAGGCGGCCAGGCCACGGTGGACTAGGAGTTGGTCGGCGCGCATAGGCGCTGACGCTTAGTAGCGGTACGTGTCGGCCTTGTACGGGCCGTTCACGTTCACACCGATATAGGCAGCTTGCTCTTTGGTCAACTCGGTCAGCACCGCGCCCACCTTCTTCAGGTGCAAGCGTGCCACTTTTTCGTCCAAGTGCTTAGGCAATACGTACACTTGGCCTACTTTGTATTCTTTTTGCTTGGTAAACAGCTCGATCTGCGCGATCGTCTGGTTGGCAAAGCTGGAAGACATTACAAAGCTGGGGTGGCCGGTGCCGCAGCCCAAGTTAACCAAGCGGCCTTTGGCCAGCAAGATGATGCGCTTGGCGGGTTTTTTGCCTTTGGCTGGGAAGATGATGTGGTCAACCTGGGGCTTGATCTCTTCCCATTTGTACTTCTCCAGCGCCTCCACTTCGATCTCGTTGTCAAAGTGGCCAATGTTGCACACAATAGCTTGGTCTTTCATGGCAGCCATGTGGGCATGGGTAATGACGGCCTTATTGCCAGTAGCTGACACGAAGATGTCGGCCTTGTCCGCAGCGTATTCCATGGTGACCACTTTGTAGCCTTCCATAGCGGCTTGTAGCGCGTTGATCGGGTCTACTTCCGTCACCCACACTTGGGCAGACAGCGCGCGCAAAGCTTGGGCCGAACCCTTGCCCACGTCGCCGTAGCCTGTGACCACTGCCACTTTGCCGGCAATCATCACGTCGGTAGCGCGTTTGATAGCGTCTACCAACGATTCACGGCAGCCGTACAGGTTGTCGAATTTAGACTTGGTAACGGAGTCGTTCACGTTAATCGCGCGCACAGCCAGCGTGCCTTTGGCTGACATTTCGTTCAAACGCAGCACGCCGGTGGTAGTTTCTTCGGTGACGCCGATGATGTTTTTCAGGCGGCGTGAGTACCACGTAGGGTCAATGCGCAGCTTGGCTTTGATAGCGGCAAAAAGGCATTTTTCTTCTTCGCTGCCGGGCTTGGCCAGCACTTTGATGTCTTTCTCAGCTTTGGTGCCGAGGTGCATCAGCAACGTAGCGTCGCCGCCGTCGTCCAAAATCATGTTCGGGCCGTCTGATTTTGCATTGCCGCCGAATTCAAAAATGCGGTGGGTGTAGTCCCAATAGTCGGTCAAGGTCTCGCCTTTGTAGGCAAACACGGGGGTGCCTTGGGCTACCAGCGCCGCAGCGGCGTGGTCTTGGGTAGAGAAAATATTGCACGAAGCCCAACGCACTTCAGCGCCCAGAGCCTGCAATGTCTCGACCAGCACAGCGGTTTGAATCGTCATGTGCAGCGAGCCGGTGATGCGCGCGCCCTTGAGCGGTTTGCTCTTGGAGAACTCTTCACGAATCGCCATCAAACCGGGCATTTCGGTCTCAGCGATGTTCATCTCTTTGCGGCCAAAAGCGGCCAAGGACAAATCCGCAATCGCGTAATCTTGTTTTTTCAGGGGTTTCACTACAGCGTTCATGTTTAGCTCCGTAAGTTTGAACGAGCCACTGAACATGCCGGGGGTTGCCGGGGCACTCACCGCACAGTTTTCAGTGGGTGAGCGCAGTTAGAAACTTGAACCGCCTGAAACCATATTCATGCGGCGTTTCCGAGCCTCGATCACTTTGCGTGACCTGCAGCGCTCCTCGGATGAGGGTAAATTATACTAGGGTCATCGCAAAATGCTCAAAGCCGGCGCAATGCCACTTCACCGAGCCTCTCAAATCAGACCATGACCACCCCATATTCCGGCGAAGTTCGCCGCCGCCGCACCTTTGCCATCATCTCGCACCCCGACGCGGGTAAAACCACGCTGACTGAGAAGCTATTGCTGTTCTCGGGCGCGATCCACATTGCGGGCAGCGTAAAGGCGCGCAAGGCTACGCGGCACGCCACCAGCGACTGGATGGAGATTGAAAAGCAGCGCGGTATTTCAGTAGCGTCATCGGTGATGCAAATGCTGTACCGCGACAGCGTGATTAACTTGCTGGACACGCCCGGCCACAAAGACTTCTCGGAAGACACCTACCGCGTGCTCACCGCCGTGGACAGCGCTTTAATGGTGATTGACGCGGCCAACGGCGTGGAGCCGCAGACCAAGCGACTGATTGAGGTGTGTCGCCAGCGCAATACACCCATCATGACCTTTGTGAACAAGATGGACCGCGAAGGCCGCGACCCGATAGAGCTGCTGGACGAGATTGAGCAAGCCCTGGGCATGCCCTGCGTGCCCATGACCTGGCCAGTGGGCCAAGGCAAGCAGTTTGGCGGCATTGTGGATTTGCGCAAACAACATATGCGCCTTTTTAAAGCCGGTAACGACAAAGTGGACGAGTCGCAAGACGAGACCATTGCGCTGTCGCAAAAGGACGAGCTGATTAAGCGCTTTGGCCACGAGTTTGAACTGGCGCAAGGCAACATCGAGCTGCTTGCCGGCGCGGCACCCAGCTTTAACCAAGAGGCTTTTTTTGCCGCCCAGCAAACCCCTGTGTTCTTTGGCTCGGGTGTGAACAATTTTGGCGTGCAAGAAGTGCTGGACGCGCTGGTCGATTTGGCCCCGCAGCCGCGTTCACGCATCAGCAGCGGCAAATCAGGCAACGCAAAAGAGGTGCTGCCAGAGTCCGAAGGCTTCTCTGGCGTAGTGTTCAAGGTTCAGGCCAATATGGACCCCTCGCACCGCGACCGCATCGCCTTTGTGCGCATGTGCTCGGGCAAATACGAAAGCGGCATGCGCCTGAAAGTGCAACGCACCGCCAAAGAACTGCGGCCCACGTCCGTCGTTACCTTCATGAGCCAAAGGCGCGAAGCCGTGGAAGAGGCTTATGCCGGCGACATCATCGGCTTTACCACCCACGGCGGCGTGCAGCTGGGCGACACCATCACCGCAGGCCGCGCCGACCAGGCAGACCTGCAATACACCGGGCTTCCCTTCTTCGCGCCCGAGCTGTTCCAAACAGTGGAGCTGGCCAACCCCATGAAGAGCAAACAGCTCCAGCAAGGCCTTGTGCAACTGGGCGAAGAAGGCGCGATCCAGGTTTTCAGACCGCACATGGGCGGCAACATGCTGCTGGGCGCCATTGGGCAACTGCAGTTTGAAGTGGTGCAGCACCGTCTGAAAGGCGAGTACGGCGTAGAGTGCCGCCTGATGAGTTCAAGCTACGTAGGCGCGCGCTGGGTGACGGCGGATACGCCTGAAGAGCTGAAAGTGTTTACCGAGAAAAACGCTGGCAAGCTGGCGCTGGATGGGGCGGATACCCTTGCCTACCTGCTCACTTCGCCGTACGATTTGCGCTTGACGCAGGAGCGGCACCCCAATATCAAATTCCACGCGCTACGCGAGCATGCGGGCTTGGTGTTGCAGAAGGGTTGATAAAGCGATAGATTTACCTTTAAAGGATACTTTCATGCCCCAATTCGACCCTCAATACCTAGAGCGCATGTACAACAACCGCGCCTTGGTGCCTGATCATGCGCGGCATTTCAGCCAGTGGGCGCAGGCTTCGGAGCATGCGCGGGACGCGCACACCAAGCAGTTGGACCTTGCCTATGGCGACAGCGCGATGGAGAAGCTGGATGTGTTTCCCAGCAAGAAACCAGGTGCGCCGGTGGTGGTGTTTATCCATGGCGGCTACTGGCGCTCGCTAGACAAGTCTGACCATTCCTTTATTGCACCGGCTTTTACCAACCAAGGTGCCTGTGTGGTGGTGCCCAACTATGCGCTTTGCCCGGCAGTGACTATCCCGCAGATAGTGATGCAGATGGTCAAAGCGCTGGCCTGGACTTACCGCAACGCCCGCCAGTATGGCGGCGACCCAAGCCGCATCACCGTCATTGGACATTCGGCTGGCGGGCATTTGGCCGCCATGATGCTGGCCTGCCAGTGGAGTCTGTATGCCAAGGATTTACCATCGGATGTAGTGAAAAATGCGCTGTCCATTTCGGGCCTGTATGACCTGGAGCCAATCATGCACACGCCCTTCCTCCAAGAATCGCTGCGCCTTACCCCCGAGCAGGTGCGCCTGGTCAGCCCGGCCTGGATGCCCCGCCCGCCCAAAGGCAAACTCTACGCGCTGGTGGGAGCCGATGAGAGCGCCGAGTTTGTGCGGCACAACCACTTGATGCAAACCGCTTGGGGTAAAAAGGTGGTTCCGGTATGCGAGGGCATTCCCGAGCGCAACCATTTCAGCATACTAGAAGACTTGGCTGCGCCGTGGAGCCGGTTGCACCAAGTGGCCAGCAAACTGGTGCTCAGCGCTTAACGCGTTAGCCCGTAAGCCCATGAGGCAAGCGTCCACGCAGACTCCGCGCCCCTTGCAGTCTGCGCCGCCCAGCGTGCTGCCACTGGCAGACTGGCCCGTCGCTCACCGCCAAGGCATCATCGGCGTGTTCACTGATATTGACGACACACTCACGACTGACGGTGCGATCACGCCTGATGCCTTGCAGGCGTTGCATGACTTGAAGGCGGCAGGCTTGCATGTGATCTCCATCACGGGCCGGCCGGTGGGCTGGAGCGAAGAGTTTGCGCTCACTTGGCCGGTAGACGCCATCGTGGCTGAGAACGGTGCTGTCGGGCTGCAAAATACAAACAAAATAGGCCTCCAACTCAATGAATCATTGCGGGAGCAGCTATTAAAATCATATCAAACCGAAGCCCCACAGCGCGCTGAAAACCACGCCCGCATGCAGCAGGTGCTAGCACGCATCGAGCGCGAAATACCCGGCGCGCAGCGCAGCTCCGACAGCCCGGGCCGAGAGACGGACATAGCGATTGACCACAGCGAGTTCACCCATCTAGCCCCCGGACGCATTGAACAAGTGGTGCAACTGATGCGCAGCGAAGGCATGCACGCCACCATCAGCAGCATCCACATCAACGCTTGGTTCGGGCAGCACAACAAGCTGCAAGGCGCACGCTGGATCGTGCGCCAGCTCTGGGGCCGCGACTTAGATGCTGAGCTGCACCGCTGGGTGTACATCGGCGATTCGACCAACGACCAGCTGATGTTTGAAGCCTTTACGCACAGCGTGGGCGTAGCCAACATCGCACGCTTCGTGCCCCAGCTGTCGCACCTGCCGCGTTATGTAACGCAGGGGGAGCGCGGTGCAGGGTTTGCGCAGTTCAGCGCCTGCCTCTTGGACAGATGAGGCGCGCATTCAACTCCTCAAAACTACCGCGCACCACTTTTTAGAGCCACAGCGCAGGCAACACATGCCGCGAACGGTTTGGTTAAACATGTTGGGGGTCTGGCTATGCTTGCGACTTCTTCGCCGTACGCTCCTCCAGCGTCTCGGTGGCGCCACCTTGCTTGAGCCACTCATCCCAGCCGCCGTCGATATGCGCCACATTGGTCATGCCCATGTCTTGCAGAGTTTTGGCAGTGAGTGCACTGCGCCAGCCCATGCCGCAAAACAAGATGAACTCTTTGCTCTCATCCGCCCACATGGGTTTGAAGTAAGGCGACTCGGGGTCCACCCAAAACTCCAACATGCCGCGCGGCGCGTGCACGCTACCTGCTACGGTGCCCTTGTGGAGTTCACGGATGTCGCGGATGTCGACAATCTGCGCTTTGCCCGCCTGCACTTTGGCTTGCGTGTCACTGACGGTGTAGGTCTTTACCTGCGCCATGGCTTGGGCCACCAGCACTTTATATCCCTGGGTAATCGGCATCTTATTTCTCCAAAAAAACTACTTGCCATTGTGGCCTACTCGCTATTGTGGCATC
>JAYWHJ010000272.1:0-7351 GCA_043777795.1 Polaromonas sp.
AAACTTTTGTGCAACGAGAGCATTTAGGAGGCTCCCTATGAACTTGACGATCAGTGGTCACCATCTTGAAGTAACCCCCGCCCTGCGATCTTATGTAACCAACAAACTAGACCGAATATCCCGACATTTTGACCAGGTGGTCGACATCAAGGTGCTACTGAGTATTGAAAAGCAAAAGGAAAAACTAGGGCGCCAGCGAGCGGAGTGCAACATCCACGTCAAGGGCAACGACATGTTTGCCGAAAGCAGCCACGCTGACCTGTATGCCGCCGTAGACGAGCTGGTAGACAAACTGGACCGCCAAGTTAACCGCCACAAAACCAAGCTGCAAAACCACCACTTTGAGGCGCCCAAGCGCACGCTGCAATAAGCAGTGCGCATCCTGCACCTGCATCCAGCGTGCAATACATCACCAGGCCGCACTCGCGGCCTTTTTTGCGCCTACTTTGGGTTTTCCTGCCAGGCTGACCCCCTAGGTGTACAGGCCTTAAGCTTCATCAAGCTAGCCACTGGGTGGCCCATAGCTTATTATCCAAAGCATGCGTATCTGGAAAAAACCTATCGACATCGCCACCCTCTCCCTGATCCATGAGCGCACTGCGGTGCAGCATTTGGGCATGGAGTTCTTGGAAGTGGGGGACGACTTCATCAAAGCCCGCGTCGCGGTCAACGAACACACCCGCCAGCCGTATGGCTTGCTGCATGGCGGTGTGAGCGTAGTGCTGGCCGAGACGCTGGGCTCCTGCGGCGCGCACTACGCCTGCCCCGAGGGCTTTCGCACTGTGGGCCTGGACATCAACGCCAACCACCTGCGCGGCGCCACCAGTGGCTACGTGACTGGTATCACCCGCCCGGTGCACATTGGGCGCAGCACGCAGGTGTGGCAAATCGACATGTTCAACGATGCGGGCGAGATGACCTGCGCCAGCCGCATTACCATGGCGGTGTTGACGATGAAGCCTTGAAATTTAGGGTGTTCAGGGCTGTAGCGCAATAGAATATTGCGAGAGCAGCTTCTATATTCATAGCGACTATTTGGCGAATTGGGTATGAAAATATTAGTCACTGGCAGCGCGGGACATTTGGGCGAGGCCCTGGTGCGCAGCCTGCACCGCGCGGGACACGAGGTGATTGGCCTGGACATTTTGGCATCGCCTTTTACCCAGGTGGTGGGCTCGATCGTGGATCGCCAAACGGTGCGTGGCTGTATGGCGGGCGTGCAGGCGGTGCTGCATACGGCCACCCTGCACAAGCCGCATGTAGCTACGCATGCCAAGCAGGACTTCATCGACACCAATACCACGGGCACCCTGAACCTGCTGGAAGAGGCCGCCGCCCACGGAATAGGGGCTTTTGTATTTACCAGCACCACCAGTACCTTTGGCCGCGCCTTAAGCCCCAGCGCTGATGCGCCTGCGGCCTGGATTACCGAAGACGTGGTGCCCATACCCAAAAACATTTACGGCGTGACCAAGCTGGCGGCAGAAAATCTGTGTGAACTGTTTGCGCACAAGCACCAATTGCCTTGCATGGTGCTGCGCACCTCGCGCTTTTTTCCAGAAAACGACGATAACAAAGACACCCGCAGCGCTTTTGACGACGCCAACGCCAAAGCCAATGAGCTGCTGTACCGGCGCGCTGACATTGACGATATCGTGAGTGCGCATCTGCTGGCTATGGACAAGCTGATGCAGCACTCACATGCCCTGCGCTGTGAGCGCTACATCATCAGCGCCACATCGCCTTTTGCGCCCACCGACTTGGCCCAGCTGCGGATTAACGCACCGGCCGTGCTGGCAGGCTATTTTGTCGACTACCCCAGCCTGTACGCACAGCGCGGATGGAAGATGTTTGCCAGCATTGACCGGGTGTACGCAAACGAGCGCGCCCGCGCCGAGCTGGGCTGGCAGCCGCGCTACGACTTTGCGCATGTACTGGCCTGTTTGCGCCAAGGGGTGGATTTTCGCAGTCCACTGAGCAAGTTGGTAGGCAGCAAGGGCTACAACACAGAGGTTTTTGAAGATGGACCGTTTCCAGTGGAATAGGGCTCAAGTTCTGCGCAACTCGCGCATGCGCTCTTCAAAATAGCTGCCCACCGTATAGCGTTCCGACAGCTTGACCTCGCGACGCGGGTGCAAAAACAAAGGCAGCGACACGCGGCTTTTGGTAGCGGCTGCGCCGGTGGGGTTGAGCACGCGGTGGGTGGTACTGGGGTAGTAGTGGCCACTGGCTTCTTCCAACATGTCGCCGATGTTGACGATGAGCAGGCCGAAATCGCAGGGCACGTCGTACCACTGCTTATCTTGGCCCAGCACCTGCAGGCCCGGCTCGGTGGCGGCGGGCAGGATGGTGAGCAGGTTGATGTCACCGTGCGCTGCAGCGCGCTCGCTGCCCGGCGGCTCGTTGCCCGACAGGGGCGGGTAGTGCAGCACGCGCAGCAGGGTTTCGTCGCAGCCGGCAATCATCTGCGGCAAGGGCATGCTGTAGCGCGCCTTGACCTCGGGGGGCGAGCCGTCTTCTACCCATTGCAGCAAGGTGGCGGCAAGCTGGCTGCCTTCGGTGTAGTAGCGGCGCGCTGCATCGCTCACCTCGGCGGGGTAGCGGCCCCAGGGGTAGATGTGGAAGAACTCTTTGATGTCTTTGACGGTGTTGCCTTTGGCGGTCTCGCTGACGGCGGTGGAGAAATAGCCGTCGAGTTTTCCGTCTTTGTCGAACGGGTACTGGTGCTTGGCCTGGCTGGCAAAAAAGGCCAACCATTCGTCGTAGATGCCGCTGACCAGGGCTTGGCTAAGGGGGTGGTTTTTCAGCACGCCAAAGCCGGTTCTGTGCAGGCTGTCGCAAAACGCTGCGGGAGCGCCTGCTTGGATGTAGTCAACAATAGGGAACTGCATAAGGCGTCTCCAGCGCGGTCTGGGTAAGCTAAACAGTTTACAACCAAGCGCTGAGCAAGGTTGTCTCAAACAGTTTTGTCACTGCGGGCACATCGACCTGCATGCAGGCGGTGATGGCGGGTACGCTGGCCTGCCAGCCGCTTTGGGGGTACTGCATAAAGGCCTGGCGTTTCATGACGGTATGGCCCTGGGTAATGCCCTCGGTCACCACCCGGGTGGGGCCGCTCTCAAAGCCAAACAGCTCGGGATTGGTCATGCAGATAAAGGCCAGCATATCGTGGCCGTAGCAGCCGTTGAAGTCTTTCAGGTGCGCGAAACGGCTTTGATAGAAAGCGCTGTAGAACTTGACCGCGTGCAGCAAGGCGTCGGTGGCAACGTGGCGGTGGTGTTTTGCAATTTTTTCAAACAGACTGACTGGCAGCAGCACTTGGTAGGTCACGTCCAGCCCCACCATGGTGAGATTGAAGCCAGCCGTGAGCACGGCATCGGCCGCGTGCGGGTCGTTCCAGATATTGGCCTCGGCCACGGGTGACACATTGCCATGCTCAGCGATGCTACCGCCCATGATGACGACCTGCTTGAGCAGCTGGGGCAGCTCGGGCTCTAGCTGCAAGGCCTGCGCCATATTGGTCAGGGGGCCTACGGGCACCAGGGTGATCTGGCCGGGGCGCTGGCGCGCCATATCGACGATAAACTGCGCCGCGCTGCGCGGGTCGGCCTGGCCGGTGCCGGTGGCGCGCGCGGGCAGATTGCCCAAGCCATCGGCACCGTGGATAAAGTCGGGTGGGGTTTCGGCGTGTTTGAGCAAGGGCTGCTGGGCCCCTTGCGCCACAGGCACTGTGCGACCTGCCAGCTGGGTCAGGTACAGCGCATTGGCCGTGGCTTGAGGCAAGGTGACGTTGCCAAAGGTGGTGGTGATGCCCAGCAGTTCAATGGCAGGATGGGCCAGCGCGTAGTACAGCGCCATCGCGTCGTCTACGCCGGGGTCGGTGTCGTAGATGACGAGGTGTTTGGTCGTTGGATGGGTGGTGGTGCTTGGAGCAGTCATGGTGGAGGTTACGGTGGTGGTTGCAGCAGCTGCGCTACGGCGCTGGCGCTGGGAATGCTGCTTTGCGCGCCGAGTTGTGTACACGCCAGAGCCGCAGCGGCGCTGGCGTGCTGCAAGGCCTGCGCCAGCGTGGCTTGCTGACTGAGCGCAGCCACCAGGGCGCCGCAAAAGGTGTCGCCTGCAGCGGTGGTGTCTATCACCTGCACCTTGAATGCCGTTTGCTCGATGAGTGTGCTGCGGCCCTGAGCACCGCGTACCCGCGCCAGGCAACCCTGCGCGCCCAGCGTGACGACCACGCAAGGCACTTGCAGTTGTGCCAGCCGGTCTTGCACGCTGGTTGGCGGGTTGCCTTGGCCATTGCGCTGACCTTCAGTGAGCGCAATGAGCTCGCCTTCGTTAACGATCAAAATATCTACCAACGCCAATAAGGGCCCGGGCAACGCGCGCGCGGGAGCAGCGTTGAGCACCACCTGCACGCCTTGCGCTTTGGCTGCTTGCGCATAGGCTTGCACCGTGGCCAGCGGTGTCTCCAGCTGCATCAGCAGATGCGTAATGCCTTGCAGGCTGGGTACGTACTGCGCCAGATGCTCGGGCAACAAGGCGTGGTTAGCGCCCGGTGCCACGGTGATAGCGTTCTCGCCATCGTCAGATACGCAGATAAATGCGGTGCCGGTTGGCTCAGCGGCCGCGCGCACCGTGTGCAAGTGCACGCCGGCTTGCGAGAGTGAGTCGATTAAAGGGGTGGCAAAAGCATCGTTGCCCAGTGCCAACAGCATGGCGGTGGGCACGCCACCTGCGCGGGCGCAGGCCACGGCTTGGTTGGCGCCTTTGCCGCCGGGGAAGGTTTTGAATTCGCGCCCCAGCACGGTCTCACCGGGCGCGGGGATATGGTCTGCGCGCACTACAAAATCAAGATTGGCGGAGCCTGCGACGAGGATCATAGTAATTTCTCTGAATGCGCGAAACTTTAGTGGGGGAGCTGCAAAACCGTTTGCGCCCATTGTGGCAGAGCTGGGTGCAGAATGCGCGTGCTGTGGCCTTGGCAGGTGGCCACCACTTTGTGCGCGCCTGGCTGGGCATCGAAGCTGTCATGCAGCACGGCTGCGTCGGCCAAGCGCACGGCTTGCGCCAGCAGGTGCACGCGCCGAGCGTCGGCCCATTGGCGGGCGGCTTCAGAACGGGACACTGGGTCTTGGATGTGCTGTAGGTGCGCGGCCTCATACAGGTCGGCGTTGACAAACTCTGCCTCAGCAGGCAGCTTGCCAGCGGCCTTCAAGGCTTTGTACAGCGTGGACTTGCCAGCGCCGTTGGGGCCAGCCAGCAAGTAAAAGACTGGGCGGGTCAAGGCGCTAGCACCAGCCAAGTGAATGCCTAGTCTTTATCTGTCAAGCTGTCATGCGCTGCGCTTGGGCGGCGTTGCTGGCAATCACTTTGCGTACATGCTGCGCCAGTTGCCCGCTGGCATCAAACTCCACAAACTCGGCCAGCAAGGCATCGGCCTGCGGTAGCTCGGCTTTGCGCGCCAGCGCCTGCACCGCCTCACGCGCGGTCAAGCCGCCATCTTCCACCGCCTTGCCCAGCATGGCCCAGTACTCAATCTGCCCTGCGGTAGAGCGGCGCATGGCAATAGCCGTTTGTCGCGCCTCCATGACCAAGGCGCTGGGCAGTTTGACGGAATTAAAAGCGGCGGTTGCGGTGGGCATGGTGCATTCCTGAGCAAGGGAATGGATAGTTTAGCCGAAAGTGGCATTTTGCGCCAGTTTGTCTAAAAAATGCAAATAACTGCAGTTTTGACACTTCTGGCTGCATGTGGAGAACAATCTATCCAGCAGCATAGCATTGCTATAGCGATAGCTGTCTCCCTTAACCCAAGTGAACGCACCAGTTTTGGAGATGCTATGCACTACATATTTAGTAGCTGCTCCCGCAACATTCTATTGGGCTGCAGCCCAATAGAATGTTGCGGGAGCAGGTATCGCCAAAACCATCAAACTCACCGCCCTATCCGAGCCGCCTCCGTCTAAAGCACTACTTTGGCGCAAATATTGCTTATTCCTTGTGCATTAAAATTTCTCATCCCGTTAATGCACCATAACAAAGCATTTCAATAGAAATCACTTCAATTCACATCCCAAGAGACCCTCATGGAAGCACTAAAACAAGGCACTGACGCGTTATTTATTCTGCTGGGGGCCATCATGGTGCTCGCCATGCATGCAGGATTTGCGTTCCTAGAACTCGGCACCGTCCGCAAAAAGAACCAGGTCAACGCGCTGGTCAAAATCTTGGTGGATTTTTCGATGTCCACCATCGTTTACTTTGCCATCGGCTACAGCGTAGCCTACGGCACCAGCTTTTTTGTCAGCGCCGAAACGCTGGCCGCCAAGAACGGCTACGACTTGGTGAAGTTTTTCTTCTTGCTCACCTTTGCCGCAGCCATCCCCGCGATCATCTCGGGCGGTATTGCCGAACGCGCCAAGTTTTGGCCGCAGCTCATCGCTACCGCCATCATCGTCGGCTTCGTCTATCCCTTCTTTGAAGGCATTGTCTGGAACCAGGCCTATGGCATTCAAGCCTGGATCAAGGCAACCACAGGGGAGGAGTTCCATGATTTTGCAGGTTCGGTCGTAGTGCACGCAGTGGGCGGCTGGATCGCTCTGCCTGCGGTGATGCTGCTGGGCGCGCGCTACAACCGCTACAAGAAAGACGGCGGCATTTCGGCGCACCCACCCTCCTCCATCCCCTTCCTCGCGCTGGGCGCATGGATTCTATGTGTGGGCTGGTTTGGCTTTAACGTGATGAGCGCGCAAACCATCGATAAAATCTCCGGCCTGGTGGCTGTCAACTCGCTGATGGCAATGGTGGGCGGCACCTTGGTGGCCTTGCTGCTGGGCAAAAACGACCCCGGTTTTGTGTACAACGGTCCCTTGGCAGGCCTGGTGGCCGTGTGCGCCGGCAGCGACCTGATGCACCCACTGGGCGCGCTGGTGGTGGGCGGCATTGCCGGCGGCATCTTCGTGGTGATGTTCACGCTGACGCAAAACAAATGGAAGATTGACGACGTGCTGGGCGTATGGCCACTGCATGGTTTGTGCGGCACCTGGGGCGGCATTGCGGCGGGCATTTTTGGCAGCAAGGCGCTGGGTGGCTTGGGCGGCGTGTCGCTCAGCGCACAGCTGATTGGCACGGCGATGGGTGTGGTGTGGGCGCTGGTAGGCGGCTTCGTGGTGTACTACGCGCTCAAAGTCACCATGGGTCTGCGCATGAGCCAAGAGGAAGAGTTTGACGGCGCTGACCTGAGCATTCACAAGATCAGCGCATCACCGGATCGTGAGGCGAATTGGTAAGTCTTGTACTTGAGCAGGCCGACCGTGTACTCAGCTCCGCGGCTGTCCCCCGTTGCGGCCTAGGG
>JAYWHJ010000273.1:0-20321 GCA_043777795.1 Polaromonas sp.
AACGGCTGCCTGTTTGGCCACCGGCGCTTGGAGTATCGCCAGGCGCAGTCGCTTGCTGCATGCCCAGCAATCCGCTGATGCCAAGGGCGAACTCACTGCAAAAGCCAGTCAAATTTCACCTAAACTACCGTAGGCCAACTGTTACTGATGGCTATGTACAAAAAAAAGTGAGCGCTCCATGTCCGTGATGACAAAGCCTGGCGACTTGCCCGGTCCCGCTGTAGTGATGACCTTGGAGTCGCCGGATACTCCCAAAGCAGTGCCTAGGCGGCAGGTTACCCAGCAAAATTTCTTCGGTGCGCTGGACGGCGCAGCGGTATCGATACCGATAGCGCTGGGCAGCGTCGCGTTGGTGTACGCGAAGTTTCCCGCCGAGTACCTGAGCTATGGCGTGCTGGCGACTTTGCTGGCGCTGTTGGTGGTGCACGCGGTCAGCGCGCTGGGCGCGCGGCCCATTGTTTTCAGCGCGCGCCTGGTAGAAGCCGGTACCTTGGCCTCCATGCTGGACCAATTTACCAAATACATGCCTGTGTGGGGCATCGATGCCCGGCCCCAGGTGCTGCTTGCACTCATGTGCGTGTTGGGTGTGTTGGCCTTTATGGTGTGCATGCTGCTTTTTCTGCTTCGGGCGGACCGCTTCACCCGTCTCATCCCGGCTCCGGTTTATTCGGGTTTCACCATCGCTATTGCGATTTTGCTGTTGATCTCGCAAAGCAGCGCTTTGTGGCAGCTCTGGCGCAGCGGCCACAGCACGGCGGCATTGCTCGGCATTTGCGCAGCGGCGCTGGTGGCGTGTTTGGCGGTTGAGCGGTGGATGCCGCGATGGCCAGCCACGGCAATCGGTGTTTTTGCGGGCACTGCGGCGGGAGTGGTGTGGTGGGCCGCTGGCACGCCTGTGGCCACGATGATGCCACTGGGGCAAAGCATGCATCTGCCCTGGGCTGTGGCGGATTTTTCTGCGCTATGGATGCCCGGCGTGAACACGGCCATCATGCTACCTAGCCTGTTGTCCAGCGGTATTTTGTTGGGCTTGATCCTGTTTATCAACATGACCGTGGCCAACGAAACCCTGTCCCAGCTAGACGACCGCTACGCCAGCCGCTGGCAACATGCGGGCATCGCATGGGCTGGAGCTGTGGGCTGTGCTGTGGGTTCCATGCCGATAGGCCCCTCGCAACAAGCTGCGTTAGCGACCATGCGAGGCACCCGGCTCTCCGGATTCAGGGTGTTCAGCGTGGGGTTACTGTGCGCAGCGGTCGGCTTGTCGGGCAGTTTGCACTGGATACCGATCGCGGCGGTTGCCGTAGCGATGGTGTGCAATGCTTTTTTCCAAATCGATCCAGGCGTCGTCAGCCAGGGCTGGCAGTGGATGCGGGGCGCAAAGTTGCCGCGTAGCCAGAAGGAAGATGTGACTTTGGTGGCCAGCGTCATATTTGCCATGGTGGTGTTCAATGCGGTCGTGGCGGTGTTTACCGGCCTGTTGTTTGGTTTGCTGTTGTTTGCAGTGCGCAACGCCAAACAGCCCGTACGCTACCAATGGACGGGCGAGCAAGTCTCCTCCAACTGCGCCCGTGGTCGCTATGAGTTGGGCGTCTTGGCCAAGCATGGCAGCACGATCAAAGTGCTGGAGCTGGATGGTGAACTTTTCTTCGGCGCTGTCGGCAGCTTGGACGACAGTTTGGTCAAATCCCTGGAGCTGGCCCACACCGTCATTCTGGACTGGTCCCGGGTACGGCATGTGGACAGCAGCATCGCGGTGTCCTTGCAGCGCTGGCAGCGCGCCGCCCAAGCAGCAGGCGTGCACACATTGCACGCAGGCGCTACCCTACAAGGGGGCAATGCGGCCGTATTTTTGGCGCAATACCTGCCCGAAGCCAACTTGCAAACTGATGTGGATCGCGCACTGGAAGTGGCAGAAAACTCTGTCATTGAGCGTTGGGGTGCAGAAGCCCCAGGGCAGACCACTGCCACGTACGTGGTGCTCCCTGTTTTCAATGGCATGAGCGCCATGGAGCGGGATCAAGTACAGCAGTGCATGCACCAACGCCTGTACAAATCAGGCGAAGTTGTTTTCCGCGAGGGTGAAGCCAGCGACTGCATGTTAGTGGTCATTGAAGGCAGCGCCGGGGTGATGGTGCGCGATGCGCAACGCGATGTTCGCGTCAACAGCGTGCGCCGGGGTGGGGTGATCGGTGAAGTGGGTTTTTTAGATGGTGCACCACGATCGGCTACGGTAGTGGCGCAAGACGATTTGCTGGTCTACGTACTGACCCGCACGGCCTTTGACACGCTGCGCACCGCCACGCCCAACGCCGTGCATCAAATGATGATCAATATCAACTTGGAGATGGCATCGCGTGTACGGTTCATCACCAAGCTGGCGATGGCGCGGCGCGAGTTGACGTGATATTGGCGCGCGCTTGTTCAGGCGGTAGCAGTAGCCACACTGCGCACGCGCACGATTTTTTTGAGCTGCGGTAAGCAACTGCCGCAGTTGGTGCCGCACTTCAATTTTGCTTGCACCGCGTTGAGATTTTCTTCCTCGCTGCCTGAGCAGGTTTCCAGCACACTGTAGATCTGTGGTTCAGTGATGTTGAAACAAGAGCAAACTTGCGTGCCTTGGCTCTCGATGGCAAGCGGTGCTTTGGCACCGGGACTGAGCAGCAAACGGCCGTAGGCGCTGGAATCTAGCTGGTCTTGCAGCAGCGTTGTGATCCAGACCTCAGCACTTGTGTCGCCCGCCAGGATAAAGCCCTGTAGCAGGACGGTGCCATTGGCCGCACGCACCAAGCGCGCAGCGCGGCGCTGGCCACGTTTTTTGTCTTCGTAGCGTAAGGTGTCGCTTCCGCCAAGGCCCAGTGCGGCTTCTATTACCGCTAGGCTATCGTCCTCGGGTGCATAGTTAGCTGCGGCGCGCAGCAAGATGCCGCGTTGCGCTGGGGCTGCTGCGCTATTGGTCAACGCACTTTCCTCGCGGCCAAAGGGCACGCAGGTGGCGTATTCAAAACGCGCCATCAGCTTTTGCAGCGCAGCCCGTGCAGTGTGCGCAGCATCCTCAGGCAGCCAGGCGACAGCCAGCAGGTTCCAAGGCAGCTCGGCTTTCAGAATTTTGACTGCGGCGTGCTTGAGCTCGGGTTGTTTGCTGCTAGGGCAGTAGGCGCTGGTGGTGATGGCATTGATGCCTGCGAGGCGCTCACCGGTGCTGCTGCGGCCACTGAGGTATTCGCTGCCCCAGTGCATGGCGATGAACGCCTGGCTCAGGCCGATCTCGTCGCTGGCCTGCACGGGCAGCATGATCGAGCCGCGCTTGCTGGTCACATGCACCAGGTCGCCCTCCTTCAGCAGGCGGCGCACCATGTCTTGCTGGTTCATCTGTACGCTGGGCTCTGCGACGTGGCCGAACAGGCGGCCCAAGGTGCCCGTGCGGCTCATGCCGTGCCATTGGTCTCTAAGCCTGCCTGTGTTCAAGCTGAAAGGGTAGCGGGACTCGCGTTGCTCAGCGGTGGGCTGGTAGACGGTGTTGACGAAATTGGCTTTGCCGTCGGGCGTGGGGAAAAGGGCGTCTTCGTAGAGTCTTTTCTTGCCTTCTTTGTCACCTTCTTTGAAGGGCCATTGCTGGGGGGCTTGCTCTATCTTTTTATAGGTCAGGCCTGTGATGTCCAGGTCACGGCCTCTGGTGGATTCGCGGTGCTCGTTCCAGATGTCTTCTGGGGTTTGGTAGGGGAAGAGGGGTTTTGTAGTCTCCGGCTGGCTTGCAGAAACTGCAACGGCGGGTGTAGTCTCCGGTGAGGGCGCAATAGGGGTCAGAGCCGAATTTCGTTCAGCATAGTTTGCTTCCGGTGAGATGGTCTTCCTGAATTCGGATCTGACCCCAATTGCTTCCGCAAGCCGAAGCTCCAATCGCCGCGCAAACTCGATTGCGATGCTCCAGTCGTGTCTTGCTTCACCGGGGGCGGGCACGGCCGCGCGCACGCGACTGATGCGGCGCTCGCTGTTGGTGACGGTGCCTTCTTTCTCGCCCCAGGTGGTGGCGGGCAGCAGCAGGTCGGCGTAGTGGCAGGTCTCGGTGGTGGCAAAGGCTTCTTGCACGATGACTAGTTCGCAGCGCTCCAGCGCGCGGCGCACAGTGGCCTGGTCGGGCATGCTTTGGGCAGGGTTGGTGCAGGCAATCCACAAGGCTTTGATCTCGCCGTTGGCTGCGGCCTGGAACATCTCCACTGCTGTCTTGCCGGGCCGGCTGGGCACGCCTTGCACGCCCCACAGCGCGGCTACCTCAGCGCGGTGCACGGGGTTGGCCATATCGCGGTGTGCGCTGATGAGGTTGGCCAAGCCGCCCACTTCTCGCCCACCCATGGCATTGGGTTGGCCGGTGAGCGAGAAGGGGCCCGCACCGGGTTTGCCGATTTGTGCGGTGGCTAAATGCAGGTTGATCAAGGCGGCGTTTTTGGCGGTGCCACTAGTCGATTGATTCAATCCTTGGCAGTACAAACTCAAGGTTGCTTTGCGGCTGTGTGCCGTACCGTTGCCGTCCATGCCAGCAAACAATTTTGCAGCTGCTAACAAATCCTCTTTTCTGATGCCGCAGGTTTGCGCTACGAGCTCGGGCGTGTAGTCGCGCACGGTGGCTTTCAAGGCCTCAAAACCGTGGGTGTGTGCAGCAATATAGGCGTTGTCAGTCCAGCCCTCCCACAGCATGATGTGCAGCATGCCGTTGAACAGCATCACATCGGTGCCGGGCTGAATGGGCAGGTACAGATCTGCGATCTCGGCGGTATCGGTTTTGCGTGGATCTGCAAAAATGATCTTCAGTGCCGGGTTATTTTTCTTGGCATCTTCAATGCGGCGAAACAATATTGGGTGCGCATAGGCCGTATTGCTTCCCACAATGAAGATAGTGTCCGCGTGGTTCACGTCGTCATAGCAATTGGGCGGCGCATCTGCGCCTAGCGTTTGCTTGTAGCCTGCGACTGCGCTGCTCATGCACAGGCGCGAGTTGGTGTCGATGTTGTTGGTGCCAATCAGCCCTTTGGCCAATTTGTTGAAGACGTAATAGTCTTCGGTGAGCAACTGGCCACTGATGTAAAAACCCACTGCGTCAGGCCCATGCTCCTGGATGATTTGGGTGAAGGTGGTAGCCGCAAAATCCAGTGCTGCATCCCAAGGGATGGCTTTGGGCGCTTCACCCCGGTGCTCGCGCCGCATGGGCTGCAGCAGGCGCGTTTGCCGCGTGATGGGCGCGCTGGCCGTCAGGTGCAGAGTGGAACCCTTGGTGCACAGCCGCCCGAAATTGGCGGGGTGGTCTGGGTCACCCCGCACGCCGGTAATCTGCGTGCCTTGGCTTTCGATAATTACTCCGCAGCCCACACCGCAGTAAGGGCAGGTGGATTTGGTGTCTTGGGTGGTCATGCCGCCAAAGACTCTTTCAATGCAGGGCCCGCCAAGGGTTTGGGTAGGTCAATCGCATGGGTAGCCAGCTCGTTGCTGTCCAAAAACACCTCGCCGTCGGTCACCTGCACCGCAAACTTGGGCGTACAGCCTTCGTCGGGTGCGCGGGCGCAGCCGTCACCCAGGCTGATGTTCCAGTTGTGCAAAGGGCAAGCCACGTGCTCGCCATGCACAATGCCTTGGCTCAGCGGGCCGCCTTTGTGGGGGCAACGGTCTAGCAGGGCGAAAACTTTGTCTTCGCTGTTTCTAAACACCGCCACGTCCATCCCTTGCGAACGGGACACGCGGCGCGAGCCCAGGATGGGGATGTCTTTCACGAAGCAGATTTTTTTCCAAGTGGTCATTTTTTGTCTTGCTTTTGTATTTTGCAAAGGGGTTGAAGAATTTTTGGAACGTAGAGGTCGCAAAGGTTTCGCAGAGGGCGCAGAAGGGGGAGAAAAAAAGACAAAGTTATAAGAAAATACAAAAAATAGAAGAATAGAAACTAAAAATAAAAATGAAAATAAGAGTATCTAATCAAATACGTTTGATGATTTCGATTCATTTTTTGCATTTTTGTGGTATTCCTTTTGCGCCCTTTGCGAAACCTTCGCGCCCTCTGCGTTCAAAAAACTCACCGTGGTCAGACCGTCACGCCGGGATAGCCTCAAACTGCCGCGTATCCACAGCCGCTTTGTCAAATTCAAACCAAGGATCCGGCTCGCCGTCCAGGGCAAATTGCAGGCGCTCCCACAAGGCTTTGCGCCCTTCGTGGTCGTCCAGAATGCGTTTCTTCACATAGTCCAAGCCCACCCGCGACACGTAGTGCACGGTGCGCTCCAGGTACCAGCCTTCTTGCCGGTACAGCTCGCAAAATGCGCCGGTGTACTCCAGCACTTCCTCGGCGGTTTTGAGTTTGACAAAAAAGTGCGCCACTTCGGTTTTGATACCGCCGTTGCCCGCCACATACATCTCCCAGCCGCTGTCCACACCGATGATGCCGACGTCTTTGATACCTGCTTCGGCACAGTTGCGGGGGCACCCGCTGACGGCAAACTTGACTTTGTGTGGGGCGTACATGCGCCACATGGCGCGCTCCAGGTCTTTACCCATCTGGGTGCTGTCCTGCGTGCCCATTCGGCACCACTCGCTGCCTACGCAGGTTTTGACAGTGCGCAGGGCTTTGGCGTAGGCGTGGCCAGAGGGCATGCCGATGTCTTTCCATACATTCACCAGGTCTTCTTTCTTCACACCCAGCAAGTCAATGCGCTGGCCGCCAGTGACTTTGACGGTGGGGATTTTGTATTTGTCTACCGCATCGGCAATGCGGCGCAGCTCGCTGGCTGTGGTTTCTCCGCCCCACATGCGCGGGATGACGCTGTAGGTGCCGTCTTTTTGGATGTTGGCATGGCTGCGCTCGTTGATGTAACGGCTTTGCGGGTCGTCTTTGGCTTCTTTGGGCCATGAGCTGATGAGGTAGTAGTTCAGCGCGGGACGGCAGGAGGCGCAGCCGTTGGGTGTGCGCCATTGCATAAACTGCTGCACGCTGGCAATCGTCATCAGTTTGTTGTTGACGATCGCTTCGCGCACCGCCTGGTGGCCATGGTCGGTGCAGCCGCACATGGCTTTGAGCTTGGGCGCCGCGGAATAGTCGCCACCGGCAGTGAACATCAAAATTTGCTCCACCAACCCGGTGCAGGAGCCGCAGCCCCCGCTGGCCTTGGTGTGCTTGCGCACTTCATCGACCGTGAACAGCCCTTTTTCCCGAATAGCTTTGACGATGGTGCCCTTGCACACACCGTTGCAGCCGCAGACCTCGGCATCGTCGGGCATGCTGGCGGCCTTGGTGTGGCCTTCGTGGCCAGTGTCGCCAATGTTGTTGTTAATGGCGGCTTCGCCAAACATCAGCTTGTCGCGGATATCGCCTACGTTTTTGCCGTCGCGCAGCAGCTTGAAGTAGTAGCTGCCGTCGACGGTGTCGCCGTACAGGCAAGCGCCAATCAGCTTGTCGTCTTTGAGCACCAGTTTTTTGTACACACCACCAAAGGGGTCGCTCATCACAATTTCTTCAGTGCCTTCTCCGCCTTGAAACTCTCCGGCGCTGAACAAGTCTATACCTGTGACTTTGAGCTTGGTGGAGGTGAGCGAGCCGGTGTAGCGGCCAATGCCAAACTGCGCCAAGTGGTTGGCTGCTACTTTGGCTTGCTCAAATAAAGGGGCCACCAAGCCGTAAGCAATGCCACGGTGTGCGGCGCACTCGCCCACGCTGTAAATGCGTGCATCGGTGGTGGTCTGCATCGTGTCGTTCACCACAATGCCCTTGTTGCAGTGCAAGTGCATCTTCTCGGCCAGCTCGGTGTTGGGGCGAATGCCCACGGCCATCACCACCAAATCGGTCGGTATTTCGGTGCCGTCTTTAAACTGTAGCGCCATCACACGGCCACCTTTGCCACCGTCGGCATCGCCAATCAGTGCTTGTGTTTGACCACCCATCACAAACTTCAGGCCGCGCGCTTCTAAAGATTTTTGCAGTAAGCCACCCGCTACGCTGTCGAGTTGGCGCTCCATCAGCCATGGCATCACATGGATGACGGTCACCTGCATGCCGCGCAGCATCAGACCGTTGGCCGCTTCCAGCCCCAGCAGACCGCCGCCGATGACTACCGCTTTTTTGTATTTGCTGGATGCCTCGATCATCGCGTTGGTGTCCGCAATGTCGCGGTAGGCGATCACGCCTTGCAGGTCTTTGCCCGGGATGGGCAAAATAAATGGGTTGGAGCCGGTGCACATCAGCAAGCGGTCGTATTCCACCTCGGTGCCATCTTCGGCACGCACCACGCGTTTGATGCGGTTTACTTCGACGACTTTTTTACCCGCATGCAGGGTGATGTTGTTTTCTTTGTACCAGTCCCAGCTGTTCAAGACAATCTCATCGAGGGTTTGCTCACCCGCCAATACGGGGCTGAGCAAAATACGGTTGTAGTTCGGGTGCGGTTCTGCACCAAATACGGTGACGTCGTACAAATCGGGCGCTATCTTGAGCAGCTCTTCAATGGTGCGTACACCTGCCATGCCATTGCCCACCATCACTAAACTTGACTTCTTCACTGAATATCCTCCGGGTATGCAATACTTAGTGCAAACCCCATGCCAACATGGGCATTCTTCATTGCACACCATTGGTGCACTATTTGTTTCCTTTCCATGACCGAACCTGTCCGCCTAGCCAAACGCCTTGCCGAAATGCTGCCCTGCTCACGCAGCCAGGCCGAGCAGTACATAGCAGGGGGCTGGGTGCGCGTGGACGGCCGGGTGGTGGAGAGTCCGCAGCAGCGCGTGACCAATGAGAAGATTGAGCTAGACCGCGATGCCAGCCTGTTAGAAAGCGTGCCGATGACGGTGCTACTGCACAAGCCTGCAGGTTTCGACTGGAGCAACGAGCTGGGCCGGGATCGTAAGCCAGCGATAGCCTTGCTGACCGAGACCAGCCGAAGTCGGATGGATAAATCCGGCGTGCGCCTGCTTAAACGCCACCTGAAAGACCATGACAGTGTCACGCCCCTAGAGTTTGGTGCCAGTGGGTTGCTGGTGTTTACCCAAGATTTCTCGATCCAACGCAAGCTGTGGGAAGACCGCGGTACTGTGGAGAACGAGTTGGTGGTCGATGTGACGGGCGCCGTCAGCGAGGCGGCTTTGAACGCGCTGAACCGCCCCGTGATCGTCAACGACCGCGTGCTGCTTAATGCCAAAGTGTCGGTCACGACCCAATCGGACAAGACCACGGGTCTTCGCTTTGCCGTCAAAGGCGGCGAGCCAGGGCGCGTCGCCACTGCCTGCGAGCGCGTGGGCTTGGCGGTGGTGGCGATGAAGCGCATTCGCGTGGGCCGCGTGCCCATGGCCGGGCTGGAGCCTGGGCAGTGGCGGTTTTTGCTCGCGCATGAGCGGTTTTAGCGCAGTAGTGCACAGTTTTCAAAGATATCGGGAAGTCAATGGCGGGATGTGACACATTATCACTATTATTTTAATAGCTGCCCCCGCAGTATTTTATTGCTCTACAGATCTTTTTCATCAACAGTAGCGTGCATGTATGTCGGACCATGCACCAAAATGGTTTTCCATGACATTTACTGCAACAATATGACAGTTTGCATGAAAGGGTAGCCAAATGATGTGTCTCAATTCTCTTGCAGCACGGGGCGCATGGCGCTTGGGGGCAAGGCTCAGCGCCGTGTTGTTATGCTTTGGCGCAGCGCAAGCGCAGGTCGTCGGCACGGGGGCTACCTCGGTACGAGATCTCATGGCAGCGTGGACAGCCCAGTACGGTACAGTGACAGGGGGCGCTAGTTACGAAGCCACGGGCTCGTCTATGGGCGTCACTAAGGCGAGCGATCAAACTGTTGATTTTGGCGTGACTGACGTAGCGCTGACCGCTGCTGCATTGCGCCAGGCAGGTCTGCGCCAGGCGCCTTTAGCAGCGACGGCGGTGGTTGTCATCGTCAACCTACCCGAGTTGGCAGGTAAGCCCCTCAAACTTAACGGCGATGTATTGGCCGATATCTACCAAGGTACGATCACGCAGTGGAACCATTCGCAAATCACTGGAGCCAATCCCGGCTTGGCTTTGCCGAACAAACCCATCGTACCTGTCTGGCGTGCAGATGGCTCTGGTCAGACGTATGAGTTTTCGACCTATTTGGCACGCAGCAACGCTAAGTGGCGCCGCACAACAGGCTCTACCTACAACATGACCGTCAGCGTGGGTAAAAGCGCGCGCGGTGGTCAAGCCCTGGTGGATTTGGTCAAAGCGACGCCTGGTGCCATTGGCTACGATGGTATCGGCGCTGCGCAAAAATCTGGATTGGTGGTTGCAGAACTTAGAAATGCCGATGGCAAAAGCGTGGCCCCCAGCGCCGCCTCCATCGGCGCTTCGGTAGAGGCAGCGCAGTGGTCACAGGACGCGAACTCTGCCGACCTGGATGGCGCATCGGGTGCAGCCAGCTACCCCATCACTACTGTGGCTTATGTTTTGATGGCCTCGGCACCTAAAGCAGGGCGTAAAAACCCCCAAACATTTATTCAGGCTGCTGTGGCGCAAGGCGACGCGCTAGTGCGTCAAGCAGGGCTCGTTCCATTAGGGGCCAAAGCCAAGGCTTTGGTAGCAGGCTTGCGATAGAGCGAAGAGACTATGTGCGCTGCACTTTCACGCCAGCGCTCGATTTGGCAATGAAATTAGACGCTGTGCTCGGTACGCAGCCCTAGCAGGGCTCTGGCCTCGGCCGGGCTAGCCACCGCGCGTCCGGCGCGCGAGGCGCATTGCGCCAGCGCCTCCACTAGCACACCGTTGCCTGTAGCGCGAGCGCCATCGGGCAGGTAAAAGGTATCTTCCAGCCCGGTGCGTAGCATGCCGCCCAGCTCGGCTACGTGTTGATGTACGGGCCAGATTTCTTCCCGGCCAATCAAAGTGGCTTGCCAAGTGCTGTTTGCTGCCATGTAGCGGGGCAATAGGCTGAGCAAGTCTGCGTCGCAGGGCATGCCAGAGGCGACACCCATCACCAGGTTGTATTCAGGCTTGCCCATCGCGGGTGTGACCATGCCCGCCTTGATGAACATGCCTACGGATCGCACAATGCCCACATCAAAACACTCGAACTCCGGGTGCGTGCCGCACTCGGCCATGACATCCAAAAACTGCTGCACTTTGACCACTGGGTTGTCAAACACCATAGGTGGCCAGGCCCATTGGCCATCGTCTTTGATTTTCAGGTAATTCAACGTGCCGGCGTTGCATGCCGCAATCTCGGGCTTCACACGCCGAATACACGCCAGCGGGCCGCTGATGTCTTTGCCAATCACACCTGTGGTCAGGTTGATGATGACGCCTGGGCAGGCGGTGCGAATGGCGTTCACAATGGTCTCTGCTACATCAGGGTCCCAGCTAGGCATGTGGCCATAGCCTTCCTCCTGGGCGCGCAGATGCACATGCATGATGCTGGCGCCCGCGTTGAATGCCTCACGCGCCTGGGCCGCCATTTGGGTGGGAGTCACGGGCACCGGGTGCTGCTTGGGGTTGGTCAACACGCCGGTCAACGCGCAGGTGAGAATGGCTTTGTCTGAGTTGCTCATGCGGATGTCTCCTGAAGTTCGATGTCAATGAGTACCGTGCCAGCTTCTACGCTGTCTTTGGCCTTCACATGTACGGCAGTCACTCGGCCTGGGGCTTTGGCGTGTTGCCACATTTCCATTTTCATGGCTTCTACGCAGACCAAGGCCTGTCCTGCGGCTACCTCGTCGCCCACTGCCACACTGACTGCGGCCACCGTACCCGCCACTGGCGCGCGTGCGCGCCTTGCATCGACAGTGGTGTCCGGCTCTGGGAAAGCGGATTTTTCCTTGAAAACAAATACTGCAGCATCCTGCACCACATGCAGGGTATCGCCATCAAACACAGCGACACAACTTTTTTTCACTGCGCCTAGTTGATAGCTAAGCAGATGGTTTTGCAGGCTTACGCAGTCCACCTGCGTGTCTGTGCCGTGCGACGTCACAGACACGCCGCTCCCGCGCAGCGCGATGCGCAGCGTGTGCGCGGTGCTGCCGTGCTCGGAACAAGTGAGCACCATGTCAAAACCTGCCAGGCTGCTGGGCCGCGCGCCGTGGCCATGGCGTATGGCAAACGCCGCTGCAGCCACGGCCCAGCACTGCGCAGTGGGCGCGGGACGACGCAGCAATGGCGCGTCCTGCTCTGCCCACTGGTCCAGCAAACTGGTGTGCATCTGCGCGCTGCGAAAAACAGGGTGATCCAGCAGGTCGCGCAAAAACCGGCCGTTGTTGCGGAAACCCAGCAAGGGCGCATCTTCCAGCGCAGCCATCAGGCGGCGAATGGCATCCTCGCGGTCTCGGCCTTTGGCAATAACTTTGGCCACCATCGGGTCGTAAAAAGGCGAGACTGTCCCACCTTCATCAATCCCTGCATCGATACGCACATACCCATCGGCGTTGGCGCTCTTGTCGCGTCCGCGCAAGGCATCAACGGGCCGCCAGTGCAGTATCTTGCCGGTTTGCGGGGCAAAGCTCGCGTAGGGGTCTTCGGCATACAAACGCAGCTCTATCGCATGGCCGCTAAAAGTCACTTCCTCTTGCGCCAGCGGCAAGCGCTCGCCGCTGGCCACGCGCAGCTGCCATTCCACCAAGTCCAAGCCCGTGATGCACTCGGTCACTGGGTGCTCTACTTGCAGACGGGTGTTCATCTCCAAAAAGTAGTGGTTCATCTGCGCGTCCACAATGAACTCCACCGTGCCAGCGCCGCAGTAGCTCACTGCCAGGGCGGCCGCTACGGCATCTGCGCCCATGCGCGCGCGCATGGCGGCGCTCACTACGGGGGACGGAGCTTCCTCAATGACTTTTTGCCTGCGCCGCTGCGCTGTGCAGTCGCGCTCGCCTAAATGCACGGCATTACCGTGCGCGTCGGCAAATATTTGAATCTCAATATGCCGTCCGCCTTCGATCAAGCGCTCCAGCATGAGGGTGTCGTCACCAAAAGCACTCAGGGCTTCGCGGCGCGCACCGGTCAGCGCCTGTGGCAGCTCATCTAGGGTGCGCACCAAACGCATGCCGCGCCCGCCACCGCCCGACACCGCTTTCACCAGCAATGGCACACCCAGCTTGGCTGCCTCTTGCGTCAAGCGCGCATCGCTTTGGTCAGCATCCAGGTAACCGGGCGCGCAGGGTACGCCCGCTGCCAACATGCGGCGTTTGGCACCGGCTTTGTCGCCCATCGCCTTGATGGCGCTGGCAGGTGGGCCAATAAAGACCATGCCGGCGTCTGTGCAGGCCTGCGCAAAGTCGGCCCGTTCGGATAAAAAACCGTAGCCGGGGTGTACCGCATCAGCGCCGCTGTCTTTGGCGGCTTGAAGCACCGCGCTGATGTTCAAATAGCTTTGCGCTGCCACCGAGGGCCCGATGTAAACCGCTTCATCGGCCAAGCCGACATGCGGCGACTGTGTATCTGCATCGCTGTACACGGCAACGCTGCGATAGCCCAGCGCGCGCGCAGTGCGGATCACGCGGCAAGCAATCTCACCGCGGTTGGCGATCAGTATTTTTTTGAAGCTCATGCGATGGCCCAGGACGGTTTGCGTTTCTGGAGAAAAGCCGTGGTGCCCTCAATGCCCTCGGTGCCCAACACGGCACGGGTAAACACTGCGGCAGCTTCCTGCACCAGGCTGCTTGCAGGGGCATAGCGCGCTTGGCTCAGCAGCGCTTTAGTGGCGGCAATGGCCTGCGGCGCGCATTGCAGTATGGCGTGCAGCGCGGCGGCCAAGCTGGGGTCGACTTCGTCGGTGCTGCATACGCTGTGTACCAAACGCAGCGCCAACGCCTCCTGTGCAGTCAAGCGGCCACCGGTTACCGCCAGCCGCTTAGCCTCACTGTAGCCCAAACGCTCCAGCAAAAACGGTGCTATTTGCGCTGGCACGACACCTAGCGAAGTCTCGGGCAGCCTGAACTGCGCGGTGTCAGTGGCGATCACCACATCGGCCACGCAGGCCAAGCCAAAGCCGCCGCCCGTCACTGTGCCTTCGGCCACCACCACCACCGCCATAGGCGCAGCGGCGTAGGCCACGCAGAGCTCGCCAAAGGCGGCGCTCAGCGTGATCAGCGCACTCTCTAATTGATCTGCATCGCCCATGCGCGCGGTCGCCATGTCTTTCAGGTCGCCACCCGCACAAAAATGCCCGCCCGCACCGCGCAGCACCAAGGCGCGTGTGTCTGGCGCAAGCGTGGCGCCAGCCAACACCTCACGCAACTCGCGCACCATGGCCAGCGACATGGCGTTGCGCGCCTGTGGTCGGTTCAGCGTGACATGCACCACGCCGCCGGCGCGTTGCACCAGCAGAGTGTCAAACTCACTCATGCTTTTTTACCCGGCAGCGTGCCTTCGAGCTTGCAAATAATACCCAACATGATCTCATCAGCGCCACCGCCAATAGACACCAGGCGCGAGTCACGGTAGGCGCGTGAAATGGGGTTGTCCCACGTAAAGCCCATGCCACCCCAAAACTGCAAGCAAGCGTCCGTCACCTCGCGTGACAGGCGGCCGCATTTGAGTTTGGCCATGGATGCCAGCTTAGTCACGTCTTTACCGCCTACATAGGCTTCTACAGCGCGGTAGGTCATCGAGCGCAGGGCTTCTACCTCGGTGCGCAGCTCGGCCAATCTAAAGTGCACCACCTGATTACTAAGCACGCTGGCGCCAAAAGTTTTACGTTCCCGGGTGTAGTCGATGGTCAGGTCAATCAGGCGGTCTAAACCTTTGAGCGAACTGGCGGCACCCCACAGCCGCTCCTCTTGAAATTGCAGCATTTGAAAAGTAAAGCCCAAACCTTCTTGACCAATCAAGTTGCGCTTGGGGACACGCACATTGTCAAAAAATAGTTGCGCTGTGTCGGAGCTATTCATGCCAATTTTCTTGATTTTTTGACGGCTGATTCCTGCGGCGTCCATAGGCACAATGATCAGACTTTTGTTTTTATGTACCGGGCCATCGCTGGTATTGGCAAGCAGGCAACACCAGTCTGCTTTCATGCCGTTGGTAATCCACATTTTGGTGCCGTTGATGACGTAGTCGTCACCGTCCAGCTTGGCCGTGGTTTTGACTGCTGCGACATCCGATCCTCCGCCCGGTTCGCTCACGCCCAGACAGCCCACCATGTCACCCGCAATCGACGGCGCTAAAAATTGCGCCTTGAGGTCTTCAGATCCAAAGCGCGCCAGCGCGGGCGTGCACATATCCGTTTGCACGCCAATCGCCATAGGAACCCCACCGCAATGCGTCACGCCCAAGGCTTCGGCCATCACCAGCGAGTAGCTAAAGTCCAAACCCATGCCGCCATATTTTTCCTCGTACTTCACGCCGAGCAAGCCCAAAGCGCCCATTTTTTTAAACAATTCGTGCGACGGGAATTGCTCTGCTGCCTCCCATTCGTCCACGAACGGGTTGATTTCTTTCTCCACAAACTTGGTCACAACGTCGGCGAGTTTGCGGTGTTCTTCAGTAAAGTGCATGCGAGGTCTCCGGTAAAAATTAAAAACGTGCCACACCAAAGGTGTTGGCGTGCAGTTGGCGTGTATCCGCATCCCGGGCTAGCGCCAGGCCCAGCGCCAGTACCCGGCGGGTATCGCGGGGGTCAATGATGCCGTCGTCCCACAGGCGTGCGGTGCCAAAAAGCACATCTGATTCTGCATCTAAGCGCCGTTTAAGTTGGTCGCTCATGGCTTGCAGGCCCGCTTCGGTTTGCGCGTTCATCGCCACGCCAGAACGCTCTAGCTTGGTGCGCGCCACCATGTCCATCACCATGGCGGCTTGCGCCCCCCCCATCACTGCAGTGCGGGCGCTGGGCCAACTGAAGATAAAGCGGGGGTCAAAACCACGACCGCACATGCCGTAATTGCCCGCGCCAAACGAGCCACCGATGACGATGGTGAACTTGGGCACGCGCGCATTGGCTACCGCTTGAATCATCTTGCTGCCATGCTTGATAGCGCCTGCGCGTTCCGCCGCGCTGCCCACCATGTAGCCGGTGGTGTTTTGCAAAAACACCAGAGGCGTTTGGGTTTGGTCGCATAGCTGGATGAACTGCGCTGCCTTGGTGGAGCCCGTAGGCTGAATCGGCCCATTGTTACCAAGGATGCCGACCAACGCGCCATCTATGCGCGCGTGACCGCACACAATTTCAGGCGCATACAGGGCTTTGAACTCTAAAAAATCTGATGCGTCGACCAGGCGCGCAATCACCTCGCGCACGTCGTAGGGCTCGCGCTCATCGGCGGGCACGATGCCCATCAGTTCTTCGCTGTCAAACAAAGGCGGCGCCACTGGGGCTTTTTGAATCAGCTTATCGTTGGGTGAATCCCATTGCAATTTGTCTAGCACCTCACGCACCAGCGCAATGGCGTGGGCATCGTCCTCGGCCAAGTACTCACCCAGGCCGGTGACTGTGGCATGCATCTGCGCACCGCCCAGGCTTTCCTCGTCCACGTCTTCGCCAATCGCGGCTTTGACCAAAGGCGGCCCGGCCAACGCAATGCTGGAGCGCCCGCGCACCAAGACCACGTAGTCTGACAGGCCAGGCAAATACGCGCCGCCCGCAGTGGATGCGCCATGCACCACCGCAATTTGCGGTATGCCCGCTGCCGACATGCGAGCCTGGTTAGCAAAGCTGCGCCCGCCTTCGATGAAAATCTCGGCCTGGTACATTAAATTCGCGCCGCCGCTCTCCACCAGCGAGATCAGCGGCAGCTTGTTTTCCAGCGCGACTGCCTGTGCGCGCAAGCCCTTTTTCAGCCCCATGGGGGCCACAGTGCCGCCCTTGACCGCACTGTCATTGGCCGAAATCAATACCCGTTTGCCTGAGACAACGCCAATGCCCACAATCGCCCCGCCCCCCATGACGCTTTTCTTGCCGTCGTCGTCATGCATGCCCAAGCCTGCCAGCGCGCTGAGCTCCAAAAATTCGCTGCCTCGGTCAATCAGCCGTGCCACGCGCTCGCGGGGCAAAAGCTGCTTGCGTTTTTCAAATTTGTCTCGCTTGGATTCTGACTCGGCAATCACCTTTTGCTCTAGCGCACGCACCTGGGCCAAGCGCTCGGTCATGCGCGCCACGTTGGCTGCAAAGCCAGCACTGCGCGGCGCGATCTGGGAGCTAAGGGCGGGCATTATTTAAGTACCTCGGGCGTGACGGCGCGGTGAAAGCCATCAAATGCAACGGATTTGTTGTGGTCCAAACTTGGAAACATCGGGTTGCCCAGTGAGGCGGCGCCGTCGATTTGCAATGTAATGCCGGAGATGAACGCCGCCGCTGGCGAGAGCAGGAAGACAATCGCCCCGCTCACCTCTGCCTCCAGCCCCATGCGGCGCAGTGGCACATGGTTTTTTAGCTTTGGAATCATGCCTTTTACCGCGCCTGCATAGGTGTCCATGCCGGACGATGCGATCCACCCCGGCGCAACGGCATTGACGCGCACACCCGCATGGGCCCACTCAAAGGCTGCGCTCATGGTCAAGTTGCTCATGCCTGCACGCGCCGCGCCCGAGTGGGCCATGCCGGGCATGCCGTTGCGAAAATCAGCCGTCATGTTGACGATAGCGCCGCCGTGCGCTTGCATGGATTGGTTAAACACCTCACGCGCCATCAAGAAGCCGCCGGTCAAATTATTGGCCACCACGGCTTCAAAGCCGCGTTTGGAGATGGCCATCATCGGCGCGGGGAACTGGCCGCCTGCGTTGTTGACCAGCCCTGCAATAGGGCCGTGCTCGGCCACCACGCTGGCGATGTGGGCCTTCACCGCATCTTCATCACGGATGTCAAATGCGCGCCAGTAGCAGCGCCCGCCGTCTTGGGTGATCTCAGCGGCCACCGCCTCTAGCTTGGCCTGCGTGCGCCCACTGATCAATACCGTAGCACCCAAAGAGGCCAGCTCATGCGCCACGCAGCGGCCGATGCCACTGCCCCCGCCGGTCACCCAGATGAGCTGGTTGGCAAACAAATCGGCGCGAAAAACGCTGCGGTAGCGTGACGATGCGATCGCGGATGGGGTGTCGGTCATGGCGGTGCGTTGAGTAAAGTTAAGGGATTAGAGCATTGCATCACCTTAGGGTCAATCACCTAACACCTAGGTAAAATACTTAGCCTATGTGGCATATACGCGTTTTATGATTGCGCCACTTCTACGTTCTTTAAAGGGTTCTCACCATGGATATTTCTGCTTGCACGACGGCATTGCGCACCAAAGTGGGCGACAACTGTGGACTGAACGCTACGCTGAAATTCGACTGCGGTGCGGACGGCGTGGCCTATATTGACGGCAAATCCACCCCCAATACAGTGGACAACACCGACCGCGAGGCCGATTGCACTGTAGCCATCACCACCGAGAACCTGTCAGCAATGCTCAGCGGCGATCTTGACCCTGTGACGGGTTTCATGAGCGGAAAATTCAAAGTCAGTGGCGATATGAGCGTAGCCATGAAACTGCAACGCGTGGTCTAAGCGCGCCCCATGTTCATGACGACGATGACCGCGCAAGAAGCCGTCGACGCCCACCGCAGCGACGACACCAGCGACCTGCTGGGTATCGCGCAGTTGTGCGAGGAGTTTGGCATCACGGCGCGTGCACTGCGCCTGTATGAAGACAAGGGACTGCTCGAGCCCAAGCGCATCAATGGCGCGCGCGTGTACAACCGCCGTGACCGCGCCCGCCTGTCTCTCATATTACGCGCCAAATCGATCGGCTCATCACTGTCAGATATCAAGCAATACCTCGATTTGTACGGCAATCAAGGCGAAGGGCGCGCAAAACAGTTGCAGTTTGTGCTGCAGCGCACCGACGACACCATTGCCGAACTGGAAGAAAAGCGTGCCCACATTGAGACCACATTGGCCGAAATCCGGATTATCAATGCGTCGGTGCGTAAACTGCTGGCGCCTTGCGCCTCGTAGCGTTGGCCGCTGAGAGCTCGCGCGGAGATTCTGCTTCTTTGTCACGGAATGCCGAAGCAGATGGGAAGCAAGCGCAGGGCAATCACGGGAAAATTGGAGCGGGAGCGCAAATGGGGTCAGATCAAAATTCAGGACGCCCCAATCTGCGAAGCGCGCAAACGCATGGCAAAATTTTGATCTGACCCCATTTGCTCTACAAAATATCAGCAGAGATTCAAGCCGTGCGCCACTCAAGGGCACGCATCTTGCATAAACTGGTGCATGGCATTTGAAATAGACATCGGGTACACCTCGCATCCGGGCAAAAAAGACATTAACGAAGACTTCTGCGCAGCGATGCTGCCAGAGCCCGGGCGCGAGAGCTTTGGTGCGATTTGCGCGATTGCCGACGGCGTGAGCGCCGGGGGGCAAGGCAAAGAGGCCGCGCAAACCACGGTGATGAGCCTGGTGCGCGACTACTTTGGTACGCCAGAGACCTGGGACACTACCGTGGCCATGGACCGCGTGCTGGCGGCGCAAAACAGCTGGCTGGTGGGGGTCAATAAACGCCGCAAAATCGAATACGGGCTCACGACACTCACGGCCATTGTGCTGCGCGGCCAAAGCTACACGCTGGCCCACGTGGGCGACACACGCGCTTACTTGCTACGGGCTGGGCAAACGAAGCTATTGACTTCTGACCATGTGGTCGATCATCCCGACATGCGCCACAAGCTGCTGCGCGCGGTAGGGGCAGATGACCGGCTGGTGGTGGACTATTCCCAGGAGGAGATGTTGGTGGGTGATGTGTTCATTTTGCTGACTGACGGTGTTCACGGCGTGTTGTCAGACGGGCAACTGGCTAAGCTGGCCGTGCAAGACGCCGCGCAAGCTATCAGCGATGCTATCGTGGACGCCGCAATAGAGCGGGGAGCCTACGACAACGCCAGCGCTATCGTGGTGCGGGTACTGGGCGTGCTGCAGGCCACGCTGCACGATGAGAACCGCATCGCCGCAAGTTTACCGGTACCGCCCAAACATAAGGCAGGCGACTTGGTGGACGGCATGCTGGTGACAGCCATCGTGGCCGACAGTGGCATTAATCTGCTCTACCAGGTGCGCGACCCGGGCAGCCAAAAACTCTATGCCCTCAAAGCCCTGCACCCCGCCCGAGAGCACGATGTCCAAGAGCGCGCCATGCTCGCCCACGAGGCCTGGCTGGCCAAGCGCATGCAAACTAGCCGTGCCGCAGAGCACTTGGTGCACCTGCACGAGCGGCCACCCACGGGCGCTGCCAGCTGCTATTACTTGCTGTACGACTGGCATGGCGGCGAGACGTTGCAGCACAAGCTCGATACTCAAGGCAAGCTCGGTGTGCAGCAAGCCGTGAGCGCCGCTATGCAAACGCTCAAGGCCCTGGGC
>JAYWHJ010000274.1:0-7299 GCA_043777795.1 Polaromonas sp.
GGGGTTGGTTAAATGATCGGTGAATGGAACAACGGCACAGGCCGCCGCAAATCAAGCGTCGCCCGCGTGTTCATGAAAAAAGGCACTGGCAAGATCACCGTCAACGGTAAAGACATCGAAGCTTACTTCGGTCGTCAAACCTCGATCATGATCGCCAAGCAACCGCTCTTGCTGACCAATAACGCAGAAGCGTTTGACATCAAAATCACCGTTGCCGGTGGTGGTGAGTCGGGTCAAGCCGGTGCGGTGCGCCACGGTATCACTCGCGCCCTGATCGACTACGACACCGTGCTCAAGCCCGCCTTGAGCGCCGCTGGTTTCGTAACCCGTGATGCGCGTGAAGTCGAGCGTAAAAAGGTTGGTCTCCACGGCGCGCGTCGCCGTAAACAGTTCAGCAAGCGTTAATTCGTTTTCTTTGCTGTCGTACAGAAGCCGCACAAGTAATCTTGCTGCGGCTTTTTACATTCTTGTCCTGCATGTGTATCCCCATAACCCTGCCATACTCTCTCACCCATGCGTTTCAGACTCCTTCGCCGCCGCCTGACCATCAGCGCGCCTACTATGGCGATTCGCAGCAACACGCCGTGGCCGGTGCGTTGGGTGCTGGCGGCGTTGATGCTGGGGTTTTGCGCGGCTATTGGTCTGTGGGCTTTTGAGTTTGGCAAAGACATTGCGGGGCTCGATAGCAACGCCAAGCAAGAGCTGGTCCAGCTCAAAAAAGAGGCCGCCAAGCTGCGCGAAGAACGCGACAAGGCGAAGTCCATCTCTAACACTTCTGAGAGCTTGCTGACCGCCGAGAAAGCCGCGCAGGACAAGCTGACGGTGCAGGTTAAATTGCTTGAAAAAGAAAACCGTGCGCTGAGAGATGATTTGGGATTTTTTGAGAAACTCATGCCCGCCAGTGGTGCGGAGACCATCGCCATTCGCGGCATGCAGGCCGAGCAGTTGGGCGGTGGCGCACAAATCAAATGGCAGGTACTGGTGATTCAGCCAAGTAAAAATGCCCCTGACTTCAATGGCAAGCTGGAGCTGACCTTGAGTGGCACTCTGGCAGGCAAACCCTGGTCTATGCCCATGCCCGGTGGAGTGCAAAACTTGCAGTTCACACAATACCGCCGCCTGGAGGGGGTGGTAGACCTGCCCCCCCAAGTCGTGGTAAAAACGCTGTCTGCCAAAGTGACCGAGGGCTCAGCCACCCGGGCCGTGCACAGCATCAAGCTGTAGCGCTAGCGGCCACATAGATTTATTGCAAAGTAAGTACATACTCGTTGAGGAACAAAACCATGTTTGGTAAAAAACAACAACCCCCTATTCGCAGCCTGGTAGCCCCGGGCAGTGAGATTCGCGGCAATATGACTTTCACCGACGGCCTGCGTGTTGACGGCTCGGTGGTAGGCGACTTGCGCGCCAATGAAGACAAGCGCAGCATTTTGGTGATCAGCGAGTCTGCCCATGTGGTGGGCCAGATCCATGCGGACCACGTCATCATCAACGGCTTTGTGCAAGGCCCCGTGCACGCTAGCGAGCTTCTGGAACTGCAACCTAAAGCCCGCATTGAGGGCGATGTGCACTACAAAGCCCTGGAAATGCACCAGGGCGCCACCATCACTGGCCAGTTACGCCCGATGCTAGGTGCGGCTACGGACGATAAACCGGTACTCAAACTCGCAGCGAATAACCACTGAAGTCATAGTGAATGCCCTTGAGTGGGCATACCTGAGCGTTTTGCTGTACCATTACAATCGATTGAAGTCACCCCCTAGGAGAGAGCCATGAGCGCAGTTGCTGAACACATCCATTCCCCTGAATTGAGCGAAATGCCCGAGCCTATCGTTTTCACCGACAGCGCCGCAGCCAAAGTGGCCGACCTGATCGCTGAAGAGGGTAACCCCGAGCTGAAGCTGCGCGTGTTTGTGCAAGGCGGCGGCTGCTCGGGTTTCCAGTACGGCTTTACCTTCGACGAGATCACCAACGAAGACGACACCACGATGACCAAAAACGGTGTCTCGCTGCTGATCGACGCGATGAGCTACCAGTACCTGATCGGTGCCGAGATCGACTACAAAGAAGACTTGCAAGGTGCTCAGTTTGTGATCAAGAACCCTAACGCGACCAGCACCTGCGGTTGCGGATCATCTTTCACCCCCTGATTGTTTCTTTACGCATCAGAAGAAGCCGCTTTCGAGCGGCTTTTTTAATGCGTTTTTGGTTGCTCCCACATTAAAAAATGCGGGAGACGCTACGGAAATAATAGCGCTGTGGGTAATGATGGGATCACGCGCCGTAACCGTTTCATTACAGCTCTTACATCTTTTGCCGCCTAGTAACGGCCAGCGCAGGTAAGGTGCAGGGATGGACTTATTCCCTGCCCAATGGTTCGATTTTGTCAGCGATCTGGCCGGTCGCATCCCTGCGCTGCCTGCCTTGCCGACAGCCGCATGGGTCGGCTTTGCGCTGTTGATCGCGGTGTGGCTTGGAGAGCGTTTGCAACGCGCCGGTATGGCGCGCACCATGGGCTACTGGTTGTGCGGTGCGCTGTTTGGCAGCGCGCTGGTATGGGCGCAAGTGTGGATGGGGCAGCCTGTTATGGCTACGGCCGTTAGTGGGGCATCCACCGGCAGCGCCATGAATGCAGCCGCCGTGGTAGGGGCCCCAAGTACTCTGGTCACGCTGCTGAGCTTGTCGTGGATATTTGACCTGGCCATAGGCTGGGTGCTGGTAGAACTGGGCCAACGCATAGACCTGCGCTGGTTGCTGCGCAACAAGGCGTTGGCGGTCACTGCGTTGCTGGAATACGCGCTTACTTGGATCGTGGCGGCCTTGGCACTGCGCAGCTTGGGGCTGGCGTGGTTGCCTGCAGGGCTGGCCGCTACCTTGGCGGCGCACAGCTCGCCGGTGATGCTGTCTACCTTGCTGGGGCAGTGGCGCGCCGAGGGGCAAGTCACTGAGCGCGCGCTGCATCTGGGCAGTATCAATACCGTACTGACCGCCATTACTTTGCCGCTGGTGTTGTCTTTGGTGGGCGCCTACGCGCAAGGCGAAGAGGCTTTGGTGAATCCTAGTGTGCTGGGCTCGGCACAAAACTCAGTGGGCGTGCTCGCCAGTGGCTCGGTGCTGCGCAGCGGCCTGGAGCTGGCGCAACCGCTATGGGAGGCAGTTGCGAGTCTGGCGATCGGATTTGCGCTAGGTTGGCTACTGTCGCGGCTGCGCTCAGGGCCCGCGCGTCGCTTGGGTGCGGTGGGGGCAACCAGTGTCCAGGGGCCGGCGCCCGACCGCGCGCCTTGGCTGAGCATGCTGGGTGCAGTTTGCATCGCTGTAGGCTTGGCGCAGTGGCTGACCGCACCTGCCTTGGTGGCCTGCTTGGCGTTGGGCCTGAGCCTGCGCCGGCGGGTTGCGTTGGCCCATATGGGCGACAGCTCGGGCGTGGGTGCAGGGCTGAGCCAGCTGGCTCAGGTACTGATGTTTTTGGTCGCCGGGGCTTGTCTGCCCTGGCTGCAATGGCTGGGCTTGCAGCCCGAGCAAGCAGGCCCAGCACTGGACATTCAAGTGCTGGTGCTGGCCGCGTTGTTGTTGCTGATCCGCGTGTGCGCCAAGGTGTTTGTGTGCACACTTACCGCCCGCTGGGCGGGCCTGCGCTGGGTGCAGGGCTTGGCGCTGGGGTTGATGCTGCAACCATTATCCATGACCGGTTTGGTGTTCTGGGCTATGGCAGCCAGCGCGCTGGCTGGGCCTTACGCCAGCTTGTCGCACGCGGTACTGCTGATGCTGTGCATCAGCGATGTGCTTGCGCCGTGGATGATGCGCTCCGTGCTGCGCGGCATGCGCGAGGTGGAGCCCGGCCCCGTGCAGCCAGTCACTGCTCCCGCTGACTATTCAGGTTTGCAAACCCAATCCAGCGTCTACGCCCTGCGGGTCGACACGCATGCCGAGTTGCCTGGTGACCTGCGGGGTGATCGGCGCGACGCGCATGCCATGGGCTAGCCTCCTCCAAGCATCGAAATATCTTTCGTCTTTCTAAAGCCCTCACCCATGCTGTCCTACACCACCTCCCGCCCGCTCACCATGGGCGTGGAACTCGAACTCCAGTTGCTCAACGCCCGCGATTTTGCCCTGTCGCGCGACGCGCCTGATTTGATCAACCTGCTGCACCGCAAAACCGCGCTGCAAAAACGCATCACGCCTGAGATTACTGAGAGCATGGTGGAGCTCAATACCGGCATTCACAGCAACTACGACACCTTGCTGGAAGAGCTGCGCCAACTGCGTGACGCAATCTGCGAGGCGGGCGACAAACTGAACATCGACATCTCTGGCGGCGGCGCGCACCCGGTCAGTGTGTGGAAAGACCGGCGCATCTACCCCACTGAGCGTTTTCTCAACACCTCGCACCTGTATGGCTACCTGGCCAAGCAGTTCACGGTGTTCGGCCAGCATGTGCACATCGGTTGTCCCACGGGTGACGCGGCCATTCAGCTTACCCACATGCTCGCGCCCTATATTCCCTACTTCATTGCACTTTCGGCGGCCAGCCCCTATGCCGCAGGAGAAGACACCTCGTTTGAAACCTCGCGCCTGCACGCAGTGGCGGTGTTCCCGCTGTCTGGCCATATGCCGCGCCTGGCTAACTGGGCCGAGTTCAACCGCTACTTTGACGAAATGCAAAGCTACGGCATTGTCAAAAGCATGAAAGATTTTTACTGGGACATTCGCCCCAAGCCCGAGTTCGGCACGGTCGAAGTACGCATCTTCGACACACCGCTCAATGTAGAAATGGCTGCCACTCTTGCCGCCTTGGTGCAGGCCTTGGCTGCGCAGCTCATGACCATTAAACCCGGCTCGGCTGCCTACTCGAAGGTGGGCGACCTGGCCACCTACCGCGTGTATGGCTACAACCGCTTCCAGGCCTGCCGCTTTGGCTACGAGGCCATGCTGGTAGACCCGCGCAGCAAGCAGCCCTTTCACCTGGGCAACGCCCTAGGTAACCTGCTGGAAGAGCTCATGCCCACCGCCGCCCAGTTGGGCAGCGTGCGGGCCCTCATCTACCTGCAAGAGCTGGTAGCAGCCCGCCAAAACGGTGCCAGCTGGATGCGCGCCATGCTGGCGCAAAGCGGCGACCTCAATGAAGTGATGCGCCTGCAAGCCAGCCTGTTCCGCCACAGCGGGCACAACACTGCACGCCACGCTGGCGAGCAGCGCCCAGCGGGCCCTATCGAGCCGGTATTAGGCGGGCCGTCGCTGCACAGCGTGCCGCCTGTGGTGCAGCAGTTGGCGGCGTAGTTCTTATTTCTGCGCGTTCTGCGGGGTGGCTTGCCACCTCAGTCCATATACTGTGGTTAGTATAAAAATAGGGCTGTAGCGCAATAAAATATTGCGGTAGCAGCTATTCAAATAGTAGCGTTAAGGTAGGTTTTTTCGCCAGCTAGGGTCTAAAACTGATGTGCCGACGAGTACATGGTTTTCATGCTTCCCGCCACCCAACTCAAAGTTTGCGGTTCCAGTTTGCACCAGCCCATGCGCTTTGTAGAAAGCGATGGCGGGATAGTTTTTAGCATTCACCGTTAGCCAGATGGCAGCACTACCCGTGCGCTGCAGCGCAAGCTGCTGGCATTCGCGCAGCAGCACCGAGCCAATACCGCGCCGTGCAAAGTGCGCTTGCACATACAGCGAGGCCACCTCCACGCTCGGACCGCCCGCAGGGCATGCAACCCCCAGGTTGGCCAATGCATAGCCCACGGCGTGTCCGTTAGTCTCAGCTAACAACACCGTCGAATGCTCTTGCGCCAGAACGGCGGAAAACTTAGTGGCGCTGAACTCAGCCAGCACATAACGGGCGATGGCGCAGGAAATGCCGTCGGTTGCGTAGGTGTGCAGCCACACTTGCGTGGCCAGCGCGGCCAAGCACTCGGCATCAGCGGCGATAGCGTGGCGGATAGTTGTCTTCACTGGCATCGTCTGGCACTCAGATGTAAGCATCGCAGCGCGAGGGCGCTCTCCCCGTTTGCCGAAAGTGATTCATTATCGCGACGCTCCAAGTTTGGGCCAATCATCAAGTGGGATGCATCTGCCTCAGCCAAGATCCTGACCAAACATAATCCGGTGCCCATCCACCGTTCGAATCAGAAATTCCCTCATCCCCCAAGGCTCAGACACCAGTTGCTTCAGCACCTCAGCTTTCGCCGCAAGCACCTGCTGGTAGTACACGTCAATGTGGTCCATCTCGATGTAGGCAAAGTAAGCATCCGGCGTTCGGCCCGGCCACTCGCCGGCCATGATGAGGCAACTCTCCAGTTTGTACATCTTCCAGCCGGGCCCCAAATCTCTCACTGAAAATCCCAAAACATCGCGGTAATACGCCGACGATGTTTTGAGATCGGGGACATCGATGACGAATCTAGTATTTTTGATCATAAGCGCATTGATGTTTGTGGGCGGCATGGCATCCAAGTTGGGTTAGACGCCATGACTCGTTGCAAGCGGGTTGCTCTAAGCTGTTTCCGCCACGCGCAAATCAACGTGAAGACCAGACGCAACGGCCATATTGACCTGCGAGCGAAAGCCAAAGAAGTTGATTTTTTCTCGTATCAAGTAGGACGCACGCGGAGGGGTAACCCCGAAAAGCTTGGCTGCCTGTGCTTGAGTCAATCCTGTACGTTGGAGATGGGGTTTGAGCGTAATCATCAAACTGGAGCGAAGCTTCATATTTTGCGCTTCTTCGGCAGTGTCTTCTATGGCATCCCACACGCTGGCATATTTTTCGTTTGTCATTGCTCTAACTCCTGTTTTAAGTCGCGCTAGCGCTGCATCTCAAAGCCAAAGGTTTGGAGTTTTTCATTGGCTCAATCCTACAATGTTTTGTGCCAGGCGAAAGATCACGATTAGAGCTATGGAGCGCATAAAAATGGACAAAAGCTTAGCGCAAACTGCCGTGCCAACCAAAACCCCTGTTCCAGCGGCAGAGCCCGTGCCATGGGCCCGAGGTCCAGGGTGCATGCCCGTGGCACGGGCTCTGCCGCGGGCGCGATGCTTTGGCAAGCGAAGTGTTCAAGCGCCCAAGGCTACACTAAGGCCATGCAAACATACTTGGTAGGCGGCGCAGTGCGGGATGCTCTTATGGGGCTGGCTGTGCGCGACCGCGACTATGTGGTGGTGGGATCGACGCCGGAGCAGATGGCGGCGCAGGGCTACTTGCCGGTGGGCAAAGACTTTCCAGTTTTTTTGCACCCCAAAACAAAAGAAGAATATGCGCTGGCCCGTACCGAGCGCAAAACCGCACGCGGCTACCGAGGCTTTGAAGTGCAT
>JAYWHJ010000275.1:0-7296 GCA_043777795.1 Polaromonas sp.
AGGCCGACCGCGAAGCCAAATACGTCAAACTCGCCGACGAGGCAGTGTGTATTGGCCCTGCGCCCTCGGCCCAGAGCTACATGAACATGCCGGCCATCATCTCCACCGCCGAGGTCACCGATGCCGAGGCCATTCACCCGGGGTACGGCTTTTTAAGTGAAAACGCCGATTTTGCCGAGCGGGTAGAAAAATCGGGCTTTAAATTCATCGGCCCCACGCCCGACTCCATCCGCACCATGGGTGACAAAGTCTCGGCCAAGCAAGCCATGATCAAAGCCGGTGTGCCCTGCGTACCCGGCTCCGAGGGCGAGCTGCCTGATGATCCGGTGCAGGTCAGAAAGATTGCCAAAGCGGTGGGCTATCCCGTCATTATCAAGGCTGCTGGCGGCGGCGGTGGGCGCGGTATGCGGGTGGTGCACACCGAGGCGGCCTTGGTCAACGCAGTCACCATGACCAAAGCCGAGGCGGGCGCAGCCTTTAACAACTCGGCCGTGTATTTAGAGAAGTTTTTGCAAAACCCACGCCACATCGAAATCCAGATCCTGGCAGACCAGTACAAAAACGCAGTGTATTTGGGTGAGCGCGATTGCTCGATGCAGCGTCGCCACCAAAAAATCATCGAAGAAGCGCCCGCCCCAGGCATTCCGCGCAAACTGATCGAGAGAATCGGCGAGCGCTGCGCCGCTGCCTGCAAGAAGATCGGCTATCGGGGCGCAGGCACATTTGAGTTCTTGTATGAAAACGGCGAGTTCTACTTTATAGAGATGAACACCCGCGTGCAGGTCGAGCACCCGGTCACCGAATGGATCACTGGCATCGACATCGTGCAGACGCAAATTCGCGTGGCGTATGGCGAGAAACTGCCCTTTACCCAGCGGCAAGTCCAGCTTAAAGGCCACGCCATTGAGGTGCGCATCAACGCCGAAGACCCCTATAAATTTACCCCCAGCCCCGGCCGCATCACGCTGTGGCATCCGCCCGGCGGCCCCGGTGTGCGGGTCGATTCGCACATCTACACTAACTATTTTGTACCTCCCAACTACGACAGCATGATCGGCAAAATCATCGTCTACGGCGACACCCGCGAGCAAGCCCTGGCGCGCATGCGCACCGCGCTGGAAGAAACCGTGGTGGAGGGTATCCAAACCAATATCCCGTTGCACCGCGACATGATGGTGGACGCCAAGTTCGTGCAGGGCGGCACCAACATTCACTACTTGGAAGAGTGGCTGAAAACCCACAAGCGCTAGGGCATCCCCGACCATGTTTGAGCTCACCCTGCATTGCCCTGAAGACCGCGTCGAGATTTTGAGCGAAGCGCTCGAGGCCCTGGACGCCCTGAGCGTGAGCGTAGAAGACGCCGACGCGCAAACCCCCGCCGAGCAAGCCCTGTTTGGCGAGCCCGGCATGCCTCCCCCCAAAGACGGCTGGCAGCGCTCCGTCATCAAGGCGCTATTCGCTACCCAAACGATAGCTGCCAGCGCGGCATCTACCTTAGCTGTGCAGGATTTCTTTGACAACTGTCGCGTCCTGGGCACCACCGAAGTGGCCGATCAAGACTGGGTGCGCCTCACCCAGTCACAGTTTGCGCCGGTCGAGATCACGCCCGAGTTTTGGATCGTGCCGACCTGGCACCAGGCCCCGACAGCGGCGCGCAAGATCATCACCCTCGACCCCGGCCTGGCTTTTGGCACCGGCACCCACCCCACCACCCGCATGTGCCTGCGCTGGACAGCGCGGCACGGCGTGCAAGGCCAGCGCGTGTTGGACTACGGCTGCGGCTCGGGCATTCTTGCCATTGGCGCAGCTCTGTATGGCGCGACCGACATCGACGCCGTAGACATCGACGAAGCCGCCGTGCAGTCGACTAAAGACAACGCGCTGGCTAACCACGTCACACTCCACGCAGGCCTGCCCGATGCCGCCCAAGGCCAGTACCACACCGTGCTGGCCAATATTTTGGCCACCCCACTGAAGGTATTGGCACCATTGCTCTGCAATTACGTGAAAAAAGCAGGCGTGCAGGGGCAGGGCGCAGCGTCCCCCGCAGGCAATTTGGTGCTGGCCGGTATTTTGGAGCGCCAAGCCGACGAGCTCAAAGCCGCCTATGCACCGTATGCCCAGCTAGAGGTCGCTGACACCGAAGATGGCTGGATTTTGATGACCGCCAAGCTCTGAATCGACTAAAAACCCCTTGAAATTTGTAGGCGCAGGCTGCGCCAGCGAGTCCCGCATTGCCTACAATCGACCTCCATGAGTTTGATTACCCGATGCCCCGCTTGCGGCACCTTGTTCAAGGTGGTGGCTGACCAACTCAAAATGTCCCAAGGCTGGGTACGCTGTGGCCAGTGCGCAGAGGTCTTTGACGCGCAGGGCCATATGGCCGGCGCAGCGGCTGTGCCGTCTGCGCCAGCGCCCCTGCAGGCAGAAATCGCCACCGTCGTAGCCGTGCCAGCGCCAGCAGAGCAAACGGCGATGGCTAGCGAACTTACAGCGGCCACCGCACCAGTCGCCGCGCCCAGCTCTCTGCCCAGGGCGGCCCTGTCCGACTTCGCAGATAGTAACTGGTACAACACCGTCAATCCGCCAGCGCCCCAGGGCGATGCAGGCGCAGCAGACGCTGGTACCCCCAGCTCACTGAGCCCCAACCCTAGCGCAGATGAATTGGCGGCAGTAGGCGCTAACTCCTTGCCGGCTAGCCTGCAGCCTGACCGCACGCAAGCCGCCGTGCCTGCCGATGCGCTTCCAAATTTTGTACGCCAAGCCCAGCGCCAGCAGCGCTGGCAATCGCCTTGGGTGCGTGCGCTGTTACTGCTGGTTGCGGCGGCGCTACTGGTGGCTCTGGCCGGCCAGATTGCTGTGCAAGAGCGCGACCGTATTGCCTCCCAGGAGCCGCGCGCGCTGCCCTGGCTCCAAGAGCTGTGCACGGTAATCGGTTGCAGCGTCGGGCCACTCAAGCATATCGAGGCCGTGGTGGTGGACGCATCGAGCTTTAACAAGCTGCGCACTGACGGCAAGTTGGAACTCTATAAACTCGGTATCAACCTTAAAAACACAAGCGCACTGTCCGTTGCCTTGCCGCACATCGAGCTGAGCCTGAACGACGCGCAAGACCAACCCGTGCTGCGCCGCGTCCTGAACCCGGCTGACTTCGGCTCTGCCCAATCGGTGCTGGCACCCGCCGCAGAGCTGGCGGGCAGCAGTACCATCGCGGTAGACAACAGCCAGTTGGCGGGCGCGCGCATCGCGGGCTACCGGGTATGGGCTTTCTACCCCTAGCGCACTGTAATTTTCTTTTTCACTTTTAAAGCAATTGACTCAACCATGTCCTCCATCATCTGCGGCTCGCTGGCTATCGACACCATCCTGACCTTCGAAGGCAATTTTGCCGATCAAATCCTGCCCGACCAAATCCACAAACTCAACGTCTCCTTCTACGTACCCGGCATGCGCCGCGAATACGGTGGCTGCGCTGGCAATATTGCCTACGGTCTCAAACAGCTCGGCGGCGTGCCTCTGCCCATGGCTGCTGTGGGGCCCGATGCGCGCGAATACCTGGAGCGTTTTGCCAAAATGGGCATCAGCACCGAGCTCGTAATGGTCAGGCCCGATAACTACACCGCCCTGTGTACCATCATGACCGACAAGCAAAACAACCAGATCACCGGCTTTCATCCCGGTGCCATGGGCGAGGCGCATCTCAACGTCATCCCGGCCAACACCAGCGCCAAACTGGGCATCATCGCCCCCGATGGGCGCGACGCCATGTGGCAGCACGCCCAGCAGTTCAAAGAGGCAGGCGTGTCGTTTATTTTCGACCCCGGCCAGCAACTTCCCGTTTTCAATGGTGACGAGCACAAGCAGCTCATCGGCATGGCCGACTACGTCGCTGTCAACGACTACGAAGGCGCTATGCTGGCCGAGCGCACCGGCTGGAGCCTGGCCGAAATCTCAGGCCACGTCAAAGGCCTGGTGGTCACCTTGGGCGAGCAGGGCTGCGACGTGTGGGTCAGCGGCGAGAAAACCCATGTGCCGCCAGTCAAAGCCACGGCGGTCGTCGATCCCACCGGTTGCGGTGACGCCTTTCGCGCCGCCTTGCTCTACGGTATCGAGCGCGGCTGGGACCTGGTGCGCTGCTGCAGATTGGGCAACCACATTGGCGCCATCAAAATAGCCCAGCGCGGCGGGCAAAATTACACTTTGAATCTGGCCGAACTCGGCATCGCCTGAACCTCCCCCCCCACTATGTCCTCGGTGTTTGACAAACCCAGCTTGCTGCAGCGCATCATGCCCATGTTCCAGGGGTTTGACGGGCCCTTGGCTTTTGCCGTGTTTTTGCTGGGCTGCGCAGGTTTGCTCACCATGTATTCCACAGGCTACGATCACGGCTCGCGCTTTATGGACCATGGCCGCAACATGCTGATCGCGGCCAGCATCATGTTTGTGGTGGCGCAGATCCCCCCCCAGCGCCTGATGGCTTTTGCCGTGCCTATGTACGTGCTGGGCGTCACGATGCTGATCGCCGTCGCCGTTTTCGGTATCACCAAAAAAGGTGCCCGCCGTTGGCTGAATCTGGGCATCGTCATCCAGCCCAGCGAGATCCTCAAAATCGCCATGCCCCTCATGCTGGCCTGGTGGTTCCAAAAACGCGAAGGCCAGCTACGCCCGCTCGATTTCGCCGTCGCGGGTGTGCTGCTGGCCATTCCCGTCGGCTTGATCGTCAAGCAGCCCGATCTTGGCACCGCTATTTTGGTCATGTCAGCCGGCCTGTACGTGATATTTTTTGCCGGTTTAAGCTGGAAGTTGATTGTCCCTCCGCTGGTTGTTGGTGTGCTGGGCGCAGTCGCCTTGGTGATTTTTGAGCCGCAACTCTGCGTCGACGGCTACGATTGGCCGTTGTTGCACGACTACCAGCAGCAGCGCGTCTGCACCCTGCTAGACCCCTCGCGTGACCCACTGGGCAAAGGCTTTCACATCATCCAGGGCATGATCGCCATCGGTTCGGGTGGACTGACGGGCAAGGGCTTTATGCAGGGCACCCAAACCCACCTGGAGTTCATCCCCGAACGCACCACCGACTTTATCTTCGCCGCCTACTCCGAAGAGTTTGGCCTGCTGGGCAATTTGCTGCTTATCGGCAGCTTTATCTTCCTGGTGCTGCGCGGCCTGGCCATTGCGCTGGAGGCTCCCACGCTGTTCTCCCGTCTGCTGGCCGGTGCCGTCACGCTGATTTTCTTTACCTACGCCTTTGTCAATATGGGCATGGTCAGCGGTATATTGCCCGTCGTGGGCGTGCCACTGCCTTTCATCAGCTACGGCGGCACCGCCATGGTCACTCTGGGCATGGGCTTGGGCATTTTGATGTCCATCTCCAAGGCCAAACGCTTGGTGCAGTCTTGACCAAGTCTCCCATCGCCATCATCGGCATCGGCAATATGGGCGGCGGCATGGCCAGCAACCTGCTGGCGCGGGGCTACCCCGTATACGTGCATGACATCGATGCCACCCGATACGCCTTTTATGAACAAAAAGGGGCTCTGGCGCAACAAAATATTGCGGGAGCAGCTATTAAAAGCATAGTAACCATCATCTGTGTGGTGGATGCCGGGCAAACCGAGCAAGTGCTGTTTGGCAGCGCCGGCGTGGCGTCCAGCGTGCTACCAGGCCATACCGTGCTGCTATGCCCCACCATCGCCCCGCTTCATGTCGAGCGCTTTGCCGCCCGGCTGGCGCAGCACGGTATCCACACCATCGATGCCCCCATGTCCGGCGGCCCCGTGCGCGCCGCCGATGGCAGCATGAGCCTCATGGTGGCCTGCGCCGACGCGGTGTTTGACCAGCACGCCCAACTGCTGAGCGACCTGTCCTCCAAGCTGTTTCGCATCAGCCAGCGCCCCGGCGACGGCGCGCGCACCAAGCTGGTGAACAACCTGCTCGCAGGTATCAATTTGGTAGGCGCCGCCGAAGTGCTGGCGCTGGCCCAGCGCATGGGGCTGGACCTGGCCACCACCCAAAGCGTCATCAACCAGTCCAGCGGGCAAAGCTGGATCGGCAGCGACCGCATGCAGCGCGCCTTGGCGGGCGACTACGCCCCACGCGCCCACATGACCCTGCTGGCCAAAGACACCGCCTTGGCCGTGCAGGCCGCTCGCCAGCTAGGTTCGGGTAGCGCACCCCGCGCACCGGACGCACCCGACGTACCCGACACAGACGCTAGTCTTGCGCCGTACCCCGGCCCCTTGGGCCAGCACGCATCCGACGTGTTTGCAAAGGCCCTGGCCGCCGGCCTGGCCAGCCAAGACGACAGCGCCCTGTTTAAGCTTATGCACACCACAGCAGTGGGCAAATAGTCACAGAATCGCCCGGCAAGCACTTGCCAATTGAAGCACTTAGGGTTACAAAGCCGTTGCAGCCTTGGTGCTGCGCCCAAAAACCGCACCTTCATTCACCCCACCGCAAAGGACACTGTCATGGCAGGAAAGTTTGAACTCAAAAAATCCAAAAACAACAAGTATTTCTTCAACCTACTCGCAGGCAACGGCCAAATCATCATGGTCAGCGAGATGTATGAGAGCAAAGCCAGCGCCCAAAACGGCATCGCCTCAGTGCAAAAAAACGCGGGCACCCCAGAGCGTTTTGAAAGCAAGGTGGGCAAAGACGGCTCGCCCTACTTTGTGCTCAAAGCAGGCAACCACCAAGTCATCGGCCAAAGCCAAATGTACGCCAGCGAAAAAGCCCGCGACGGCGGCATAGAGTCCTGCAAAAACAGTGCGCCTGGGGCAGCAGTAGACGACCAAAGCTGATTCGCGCTCTTGTGCCTTGCAGAATAAAAGCCAGCTTGACAACCAGTTGGTTTTTTTATCTGCGCAGCCAGCGCGGCACCTTAAAGCGCACAATCATCACATACGCCACGACGTAAGACACCATAAACAGCAGGCAAAATAACATCAGTATCACCGTGTTTTGCCAAAACAGCACCGCTGGCACCACTGTCAGCATGGTAAAGGCCCACAGATAGGGCGAAGTGCGGTTATTGCGCGTCAGCAAGCGGCGCGTCTCGTTGTCGTGAAACACCCCCCGCACAATGCGCTTGTACACCAGCTGGTGAAAATGCAGCGAATCTGCCATGCCTGGCGACACGCCGCGCACCATCTTGCGGTAGATCGAAAACAGCGTCTTCTCGCGACCATGCACTTGCACCAACAGCTTGGACTGGGTGAAGGCTTTTTCCACGTCGCGCTGAATGCGCTCGACGATGTCACGCCGGTAGCCACGCGCCTTCAGCACCGCTTTCGA
>JAYWHJ010000276.1:0-2616 GCA_043777795.1 Polaromonas sp.
CACCGGCGATTTCGTTGCCATGCACCAGCGCTGTGAGCAAGGTTTGCGGCCCTGCCACTCCTGAGTCAAGCACCTGCACATAATCCACGCCAGTAGTGCTACTTGCCCAGCGGCTGATATCTGGGTGTGCGATAGCAACGGCGTGGGCTTGCTGGTGCGCGGGTTCGCGTGAAATTGTGCTGGGCATATCGTTTAAGTGCTTCATAGTAGTTAGGTTTAGGCCTTGCGAGAGGCCAAGTAAATGCCCGGCAAAATCACCGCTGCGCCCAGCAAATGGTAAAACTCGATGGGCTCGCCAAGCACCGCCCAGCCCGCCAAACCCGCATACAGTGGCCCCAAATACAAGGTGAGCCCAGCGCGGGCAGCGCCTAAGTGCTTTTGCAAGGTAGAAAACGCCAAATACGCCCCCGCACCGGGAATGAGCCCTGCGGCGACCATGATAAACAAGGTTTTGGCGTTCCATGTGGTCTGCGTCAGCGGCAGGCCAGACCAAGCCTCCAGCACCGCCAAAGGCAGCAATATGAGCACGCCACCTGCAATGATCAGCACCAAGCGCGCCAATTGGCTCAGCGTGGTTTGCCATTTTTCAGGAGCAGTGCATACAGTGTCCATGCCAGCGTGCAGGCCAATATCCAACCATCGCCCGCCACAAATTGCACAGTAACAAGGTTGGCCCACTGCCCCTTGATTACCACATGCACCAAGCCAGCCAGTGCTGTGGCCACGCCCAGCCACTGCCATGCGCCCAGCCGCTCTTTGAGCCAAAAGCGGCCTGCCAGCGCTAATAAAACGGGAGAAAGCGCATAAATCAGCGCGATATTGGTGGCCGACGTGCTGCGCGCACCGATGTAGACCCAAGCGCCACAAATCCACATACCCAAAGCCCCCAGCGCGAGGTATTGCCAAGCGTGGTCACGCCATTGCTCGCGCCAAACGCCCTTTTTGGTGAGCTCAGGCCAGGCAAATACCGCCAGTACAGCACCGGCGAGTGCCCAACGGCACAGCGCCAGCATATGCGGCGCAATCAGACCTGGCGCGGCACGCGCCACCAGGTAGTTCACAGCCCAAAGGGCAGGGGTGATGAGCAGTAGGGCGTAGGGCCATTTGGCGTTTGTAATTATGTTTGTATTGATCATTGCTACATATTGTATAGCTGTATATCGCGATATGACGCTGACATTATGCAATTTTTTAATGAAATTTCTACAAATTATATTTGGCGGCTACGCGTAACTGTGATGGTCACCTTACGGAAAAGCATGGGTTAGATCACGCCAAGTACTATTGCTTGCTTGCGTCTTTTAGTAATACCATATTTATGGAAATTCGCGAAGATGTCTCTGTCAAATGGTGGTAGTGCGCTACAAAAATAGTAGTTCGCAGAAGTATTGACCATACAAATGTCAAAACTCCCCATGCCAAGTAAGCATATCTACATACTAGGGTTTTCACTGTGCGGCGATACAATCCAGCAGCCGTACAAGAACTGACACTCTGGAGATACTATGCCTGCATTTACCGATCCATCATCGAGTAACACTGAAGAAAAACGCGCCGAATTGCGCCGCGCTGCCCTCGAATACCACGAATTTCCCACGCCCGGCAAAATCGCCATTGCGGCCACCAAGCAGTTGGTGAATCAACACGACTTGGCACTGGCCTACAGCCCGGGCGTGGCAGCGCCCTGCGAAGAAATTGTCAAAGACCCCAACAACGCATACAAATACACTGCACGTGGCAACCTTGTGGCTGTAATTACCAATGGAACAGCCGTGCTCGGCTTGGGCGACATTGGGCCCTTGGCTTCCAAGCCGGTGATGGAAGGCAAAGCGGTTTTGTTCAAAAAGTTCGCTGGCATCGACGTGTTTGACATCGAAATCAACGAAAAGCACGACCTAGACAAGCTTGTCGACATCATCGCCTCACTAGAACCCACTTTCGGCGGCATCAACCTTGAGGACATAAAAGCACCCGACTGCTTTTATGTGGAGCGCAAGCTGCGCGAACGCATGAAAATCCCAGTTTTCCACGATGACCAGCATGGCACGGCTATTGTGGTGGGTGCGGCTATTTTCAACGGCCTGAAAGTCGTGGGTAAAGACCCGAAAAAGATCAAGCTCGTGACTTCAGGCGCTGGCGCGGCGGCCTTGGCTTGCTTGGAGCTTTTGGTGAAGCTGGGTATTCCGCGTGAAAACATTTACGTTACCGACTTGGCGGGCGTGGTTTACGAGGGGCGCACCGAGCTGATGGATGAAGACAAGATTCAATTCGTGCAAAAAACCTCTGCGCGTACGCTTGGCGAAATCATCGAAGACGCTGACGTGTTCTTAGGTCTCTCTGCCGGCGGTGTGCTCAAACCCGAGATGGTAAAAAAGATGGCTGCAAAGCCGTTGATCTTGGCGCTGGCAAACCCCAACCCTGAGATCATGCCCGAGGACGTGCACGCTGTGCGCTCAGACGCAATTGTGGCCACTGGGCGCACCGATTACCCCAATCAGGTGAACAATGTTTTGTGTTTCCCCTACATATTCCGCGGTGCATTGGACAGCGGTGCCACCACCATTACAGTAGAAATGGAAATCGCCGCGGTACACGCCATTGCCGAGCTGGCGCAAG
>JAYWHJ010000277.1:0-19985 GCA_043777795.1 Polaromonas sp.
TCTGCGCGATCCGATGTGACGCTCGCCCTGTAAACCCTTTACTTTAGGAAATCCCATGAGCTTTGCCAAACCCACCCACTTAAGCCGCGCCCAAGTCGATGCATTTGAGCGCGAAGTCGATGCCATCCGCGCCAGCGTGATGAACGATCTCGGCCAAGCCGATGTCGATCACATCCGCAGCATGATTCGCATCAGCCGCGCCAGCGAAATCGGCGGCCGCGCCCTGTTGCATTTTGGGCTGGGCCCTTTGAGCTGGGTCGCAGGCGTCATGGCATTGGCCAACGCGAAGATCCTCGACAACATGGAGATTGGCCACAACGTAATGCACGGCCAATACGACTGGACGGGCGACCCCACGCTCAATTCGCAGAAGTTCGAGTGGGATATAGCTTGCGATGGCGAGCAATGGCGCCATTCCCACAACGTGATGCACCACACCTACACCAACATCTTGGGCAAAGACCGTGATTTGGGCTACTCCCTGCTTCGCCTTACTGATGCGCAGCGCTGGAAGCCAAGGCACTTGCTACAACCCTTTGCCAATCTGTTGCTGGCGATGGGCTTTCAGTATGGCGTGGGCTCGCATGATTTGGAGATCGGGCGCTACACCCACGGCGCGATGCCCAAGGAAGAGTTTCAAGCTCGCCTGAAGCGCTTCCTCACCAAAGTGGGGAAGGTTTGGTTCAAAGACTATGTGCTGTTTCCCGCATTGGCCCTGTGGAGTGCGCCGCGCGTTCTGGCGGGTAATTTTTGCGCCAATTTAATCCGCAATCTTTGGACCTACGTCGTGATCTTTTGCGGCCACTTTACTGAGGGCGTGGCCATCTACCGCCAAGAAGACACGCAGAGCGAAACCCGGGGTGATTGGTATCTGCGCCAGCTCTCGGGCTCCAGCAACCTCACCGGCGGCCGCATCTTCCACATCATGACCGGGCATCTGAGCCATCAGATTGAGCATCACCTCTTCCCCGATATGCCCGCGCACCGTTACCCTGAGGTCGCACCGCAAATACAAGCGCTGTGCAAGAAGTACGGTTTGTTTTACAACACGGGCAGCTTGTTCAAACAGTACCTGACGGTCATGAAGCGCATTCTGACGCACACCTTGCCTCCGCGCAAAGCCGTGGCGTAAGCAAACATGCATTGGCGAGCCGGCTGCGCCTGGGGTATCCCACTGCGCTTATGTCCTCCGGGCTGACCTGCGGCTGGCCCTCCCCCTTTATTTCGCTTCGTGGCATACCCCAACAGCAGTCGGCATCCTCGGGTAGTGCTCTTTCGAAGAATTTCGAGTTTAGAGCGCTCACTGGCTTCAATGCAAAAGTAACATGTAGACTGCGTAAAATTTGCGCGAATCGCTATTATGTTGATAGCGAATCATAAATTTGAGGCAATAGAAGCTTAGAGAGCAACAAGCGCCCCATGGACCACCCACAGATTTTTGATGTCATCGTCGTCGGCGGTGGCCACGCTGGCACCGAAGCTGCGCTGGCCAGCGCGCGCATGGGCAATCTCATCCCAAGCTCTACAACCCGCGCCATCCTGAGCGCACGCTGCTGTACCAAACGGTAGCCCAGCACTACGAGACCTGGCTCGACCTCGCCAGTGCAGGCCAGTTCGACGGACAAGGCGACCACCGCAGTCCCAAGCACTATGTGCGCAAAGCGTTTGCCAAATGCCTCGAATACGGCATCTTTGCCACGGCTTTGTCCGCGCCCACTGCGCCGACTGTGCGCACGACTACTTTGTGGCCTTCTCTTGCAAAGGCCGGCTCGTCTGCACCTTGTGCAACACGCGGCGCATGGTGGAGACGGCGGAGCACCTGACAGGCCACGTCATGCCACGCCTGCCGGTGCGCTGGTGGGTACTGTCAGCGCCTAAGCTGCTTCGCTAATTCATGCAGCGCGATGGCGCAGTGCTCATTATGGTGCTGCGTATCTTTCTGCGCGTTATTACGCAAAGCAAGAGATGCTGGGCTACAAACACAGCGGTTTCGCAGTGGACACCAGCGTGCGCATCGAGGCGCATGACCGCGCAGCACTGGAGCGACTGCTGCGCTACTGCGGCCGTCCTGCTTTTTTTGTGGATCGCTTGCGCAAGGCGGGTAATGAATTGGTGTACCGCTGCGCCAAGCAGCACAGCGAGTCTGCCAGCGATCGGCGCTGTAACCAACGTGGTGCCAGCCGAGCCAGCCACTGCGAGCGATGGCGTGCCAACCCAGCCCGAACCTGCGCCGCCCAAGCGCTCACAGGCGCACTACCTGTGGGCGGTGCTGATTGCCCGTATCTACGAGGTGTTCCCGCTGCTGTGCCCCATCTGCGGTGGGCAAATGCGGATCATCGCCTTCATCACCCACAGCACCGATATCCGGCACATGCTCGATCACATCGGGGTGCAGTCTGAGCCGCCCAACATCGCACCAGTGCGGGGGCCACCGTTGTGGGATGACTGTGATGCGCAGATGGCTGAGGCTGCACAAATCGAACCAAGCTGGGATCTGGCGTCGGAACCGGCATCGCACTATGAGATGGACCAGCGCATCAATTGGTGAGTGATCGACACAGCGATCCAAGCAGCGTTTCAGACCAGCTGCGGGGTAGGCCTGCGTGCATCGCAGGCTCAAAACCCATCGGCGAGCAGCAGCTTCATCACCTTGTTCACTGCGTCGACTGCAACCGTTCAAGCGGCAGAGATCTGTGGCTTTTGAGTGCCCCAAATCCGTGCCATACTTGGTTTCATGCGATTGAAATTCCTATCCGTGCACAATGTGTGGGCTTTTTCTTTTTTTCTTGATCCTACTTGACCCTAACTTGTTGCCATGAAACTCACACACAAACTTGCCCTGTCCCTCAGCCTGCTCAGCATTGCCGCGGCCAGCGCCTTCGCACAAGGCAAAGAACTGATCGTTGGCTCCAGCGCCACCTACCGCCCGTTTGCATATGAAAACCCCAGCAAAGAGATCGTGGGTTATGACGTAGACATTATTAAGGCGGTGGCGCAAAAGGCTGGTCTCACCATCAAAATCGTCAACACACCGTGGACAGGCATTTTTGCGGCGCTCAACAATGGCGATGTGGATCTGGTGATCTCTGGCGTCACGATCAACGACAAGCGCAAGCAGTCATATGACTTTACCGCCCCCTACTTTGAAGCCCGCCAGTTGATGGCCGTCAACAAAGACAGTACCGTCAAGACCCTGAAAGACCTGGCAGGCAAGAAGATTGGCGTTGTCACCGGCAGCACGGGTGACGACATGGCATCGCGTGAATTTGGCAAAACCAGCCCCGACATCCGCCGCTTTGAAAGTACCCCTGTGGTGATTTCTGAGCTGGCCAACGGTGGCGTGGACGCGGCCATTGGTGACAATGGCGTGATTGCATTTCGTACCCAAGAGCACAAGCACCTGAAGACGGTGGCTGACGCCAGCTTCCCCAAAGAATTCTTCGGCATTGTGGTCAAACAAGGCAACAAAGAATTGCTCGACAAGCTGAACAAGGGCTTGGCAGCAGTCAAAGCCGATGGCAGCTACGCCGTGATCTTCAAGAAATGGTTTCAGGCTGACGCCCCCACCCTGCCAGCGCAATAAGTCACGCGCTTTCATCTGAATGGAACCGATTCTCTGGTTCGGCTGGTTTCGCGCAGACATCATCGCCGAATACGGTGTGATGTTCTGGCGCGGCTTGCAGATGACGGTGATGGTCACCGTCATCTGCATCATTCAAGGCACTTGTCTGGGTCTGGCCATTGGCATGGCGCGCCTGGCAGACGCAAGGCATTCCCCCGCCAAGGCACTGTGCAAGTACCTGCTGCGCTGGCCTGCCACGGTGTATGTCAGCTTCTTTCGCGGCACACCGCTGTTTGTGCAGATATTGCTGATTCACTTTGCATTGCTGCCTGTTTTTATCAATCCGGCAGATGGCCTGCTGATATCGGGCAGCACCGCACGCGAGCTAAAGCAAAACTATGGCGCATTGATGTCCGGCGTTTTGGCGCTCACGCTGAATGCGGGTGCTTACCTGTCAGAGGTGTTCCGTGCAGGCATTCAGTCGATAGACAAAGGCCAGGTGGAAGCGGCCCGGTCATTGGGCATGAGCTACAGCCGCACCATGCGTTATGTGGTGTTGCCGCAGGCGTTTAGGCGTATGCTGCCACCGCTCGGCAACAACGCAATATCGTTACTGAAAGACTCTTCCCTGATATCGGCCATTGGTTTGGCAGAGATGGCTTACGCGGCGCGCACGGTTGCGGGTGCGTACTCACGCTACTGGGAGCCCTACCTCACCATTTCGCTGATGTACTGGGTGCTCACGCTGGGCTTGGCCTATGGCGTCAAAAAACTGGAGGCCCGCTTTGGACGAGGTGATACGCGTTAAAGGTTTGACCAAGCGCTTTGACAAACTGGCAGTGCTGCACGGCATTGACTGCAGCATCCAAGCGTCAGAAGTGGTTTGTGTGATTGGCCCATCGGGCTCAGGCAAAAGCACTTTTCTGCGCTGCCTGAACGGTTTGGAAGAAGCCACCAGCGGCGAGGTGTGGGTGCATGGCGTGTCGGTACATGACCCCAAGACCGACCTGGACGCCGTGCGCGCCAACATCGGCATGGTGTTCCAGCGCTTCAATTTGTTCCCGCACCTGACCGTGTTGGACAACATTGCCTTGTCTCCGAACAAAATACGGGGCTTACCGCTTGACCAGTCTCAAAAATTTGCTATTGATTTATTAGCACGAGTTGGCTTGCAAGACAAAGTGAATGCCTACCCCAACCAGTTGTCGGGCGGCCAGCAGCAGCGCGTCGCCATTGCCCGTGCACTGGCCATGAAGCCCAGCGTCATGCTGTTTGATGAACCTACATCTGCACTAGACCCTGAAATGGTGGGCGAGGTACTGGCGGTGATGCAGGCCCTGGCCGAAGACGGCATGACCATGGTGGTCGTGACGCATGAAATGGGCTTCGCTCGTCAAGTGGCCAAGCGAGTGATGTTCATGGACGAGGGGCGGATGGTGGAAGAAGGCACGCCTGCGCAGCTGTTTGATAACCCCAAGGAAGTTCGCACCCAGCAGTTTTTGAGCAAGATTTTGTAGCCCGCAGCAACGCATGAAAAAAGCCCCGCAGGACTCGCATCCTGCGGGGCTTTTTGCTAAAGCAGCGCCGAACTCAGTAAGCCTGACCGAGTTGATCCAGAATCGCCGGATTCTCCAACGTAAACGTGTCTTGCGTCACCGCCTCGTCTGCGCCGACTGCGCGCACGACTACTTTGTGGCCTTCTCCTGCAAAGGCCGGGGGGTCTGCCCGTCGTGCAACACGCGGCGCATGGTGGATACAGCGGCGCACCTGACCGATCACCTCTTGCCCCGCCTGCCGGTGCGCCAGTGGGTGCTGTCGGTGCCCAAGCGCCTGCGCCACTTCATGCAGCGCGACGGGGCAGTGCTGAACATGGTGCTGCGCGTTATCACGCACAGCCTGGTTGCCCAATGTCCTGGTGCGGTGCAGGCGGACAAGGCCGCCCTGCATATCGGCGCTGTCGCCTTCATTCACCGCTTTGGCTCTAGCCTGAAACTGTGATGCGCACAGGGGTGAGGGTGCCCAAGTCGAACCAGACTGGGATCTGGCGGCGCAACCGGCACCGCACTACGAGCTTGACCAGCGCATCAATTGGTGAGTGATCGACACAGCGATCCAGGCAGCGTTTCAGACCCGCTGCGGGGTAGGCCTGCGTGCATCGCAGGCTCAAAACCCATTGGCGAGCAGCAGCTTCATCACCCTGTTCATTGCGTCGGCTGCGACCGTTCAAACGGCAGAGATCAGTGGCTTTTGAGTGCCCCTAGTCCGTGCCATACTTGGTCTCGTGCGATTGAATTTCCTATCCGTTGATGTAGTCAAGCATTTATCAAACGACCTCAATGTCAACCGATTTTGTTTTGGCATACTGCCAAAGAGCCACCAAAAATCGCGAATGCACGAAAGATAGACCAGAAATTGCGAAAAACTTTTAGGAGAAGACTTTAATGAGCACTCTCGTAAACCCTGGGCCATGTGAATTTTTGCCCACTGAGATTCATGCCGATATCCACCCGGAAGGCAGTGTTGATTGCACCGTGCAGGACAGCGTTCTGCTGATCTGCATCAACCGCCCCAACAAGCGCAACGGCTTCACGCCCAAAATGTTCCGCGAACTGGGCGAGGCCTACACGCTGCTGGATGATGACCCCGAGCTGCGCGTGGGCGTGCTGTACGCGGCGGGTGCGCACTTTACTGCGGGGCTCGATTTGCCCACCATTGCACCACTGATGCGTGCGGGCGTCAAAGCCGTGCCGTTAGGTCTGGTTGATCCGCTTGATCTGGGGATGCCTGGCTATCGCAGGCGTACCAAGCCGATGGTGGTCGCCGTGAAAGGCATCACCTACACGCTGGGCATCGAGCTCATGTTGGCCGCAGACATCGTGGTTGCGGCCGATGATTGCCGCTTCTCGCAACTCGAGGTCAAGCGCGGCATCATGGCCACGGGCGGAGCCACGCTGCGCATGGCCGAGCGCGCAGGCGCGGGCAATGCGCTCTTGCACCTGCTGACGGGCGATGAGTTTGGAAGTAGCGAGGCGCTGCGGTTGAACTTTGTGCAAAAGGTTGTGCCTGCCGGAAGCGAACTGGACGAAGCGCTGAAGATCGCACAAGCCATCGCCGCGCAAGCACCGCTGGCCGTGGTCGCCACACGGCTTAACGTACTCAAAGCCATCGAGCACGGCCCAGTCGTTGCCATGCATGATTTCATCGACGTGCAAAGCCGTCTGTCGAACTCAGACGATGCGAAAGAGGGCGTGGCTTCTTTTGTAGAGAAGAGGGCGGCACGTTTCAGTGGAAGTTGATCACCCTGGCCTTACCATCTGGCAAGACGTCGGCTGCGCACTTACATACGAGTCCCACACCACCTCTGAGCGAAAGCCATAGCCGGTTTTCTCGGCATCGTATTTCACACCTTTGCTGCCTTGCTTGGCCCAGATGCCCAGGTAGAGCGGGGCGAGCAACTGGTGGTCGGTCTTGCGCATTTCGATCTCGCCGATCGGGCTTTGGTACTTCATGCCTTCCAGCGCAAAGGCGACGGCTTTGGGATCGGATGACTTGGCTTTTTGCACCGCCGCGCTCAGCATGTTCATGCTGTTCCAGTGCGCGGCGAAGATGAAGTCTTCGTCAAACTTCTTCTTGTAGGCAACGTAGATTTTCTCCAGCTCGGGCGTGGGTGCGTTGTGGCCCCAGTTCCAAAGCACGCCAACCTTCTCCGCACCCCACGAGCCCATCTGCGCAGGCGTGCCGGGGTTGTTGGCATTCATGGTGAAGAAATTGATGTTCAGGCCGAAGTCCTTCGCGGCCTTCATCAGCAGGGTCAGGTCGCTGCCCCAGTTGGAGGTGATCACCGTGTCTGCGCCTGAGGCGCGAATCTTGGCGATATACGGCGCAAAGTCGCGCACCTGGGCGATGGGTACAAAGTCGTCGCCCACCAACTGCACATCAGGCCGCTTGCGTGCAAGGTAAGTGCGTGAGGCTTTGGACACTTGCTGGCCGTGCGTGTAGTCCTGGTTCAGCAGATAGATTTTTTGCACGTCCGGACGCTTCACAAGGTACGTGGTCAGCGCCTCTATCTTCATCTCACTCGATGGATAAAAGCGAAAGTGCCAGAAGTTGCAGCGGTCGTTCGTCAACCCCGGGTCCATCGCTGAATAGTTCAAAAACAGCGTGGATTTGGCGGGCTCGCGCTCAGCGAGTTTTGCAATCGCGTCCGACAGCGCAAACGCCACGCCCGAGCCGCCGCCCTGCGTGATGTAGCGAATGCCCTGGTCGGTGGCGGCCTTCAGCACGGTGGTGCTTTCTTGCGGTGAGCCTTTGCCGTCGAACGCGACGATCTCGAAGGTAGGCTCTGCGCCTTTGGCTTTGGCGTTGAGCTGAAACACGACTTCACGCAGTTGGTTCAACGAGCTCTTGCCTGCGTTGGCAAAAGGGCCAGACAGCACCTCGATAAAAGCGATTTTGATGACCTCGGCGTGCAGAGTTGGCGCGCAGGCCAGCAGGGCGGTGGTGGCCAGCAGTAATCGGGTCAATTGCAATTTCAACATGCGTGTCTCCTGAGTTTGTGAGGGTAGGGCGGCCTAACGTTGAACCTTTGCGTGGCATCTGTCAATGCACAGAAGTCGCCTTGGTGGCAGCGTGAGACAGCGCAATGACGTCTTCTCCTGCAAAGGCCGGGGTGTCTGCCCCTCGGGCAACACGCGGCGCATGGTGGAGACGGCGGCGCACCTGACAGACCACGTCTTGCCCCGCCTGCCGGTGCGTCAGTGGATACTGCCAGCGCCTAAGCGGCATCGCTACTTCATGCAGCGCGACGGGACAGTGCTCAAGCGCGCGCCGTACGGCGAGGACTGGGTTTTTATGCGGGGTTGGTTGGTATCCATGTGGCGGGTTTCAGTCCAGGCATGTTAACTGGTTAAAAACTTCAGCGCCATTTGTCTTGGACTCATTTTAAAGGTGCTAACTGGGCTGTAGCCCTTTAAAATATTGCGGGAGCAGCTATAAATAGTGCAGTGAAATAGCCGCGGCCGCTGCTTGTACTGCTTCTGGGGATTAGCCGGCTAACCAGACATTGTCCAGCGCCCGCCGTGCCACCGCTATCACCACATCGTCCGACCGCTTGGCCAAATGCACAAAACACAGCGTGCAGTCCAGCGACACTTTGTCGGCAATCACCAGGCCGCGCGACTGCGACTCGCGCATGGCAATCGAGTCGCGCACCAAGCTCAGGCCCACACCGGAGCGCACCAAGTCGAGCATGGAGGCCTCTTGATCTACCAGCGCGGCGCGTTTGGGCGCTACGCCCAGCGGCGTGAGCACGCTGGCCAGCAGGCGGTGGTGGGCCGAGGCTTCAGGCGTGGTGATCCACGGCAGGGCGCTCAGGGCGCGCCAGTCGCGGCCTTGCACTTGGGGACCCCAGCCTGCGGGTGCCAGCACGCGGTAGGTAAAGCGGGTGAGCGGTATCGCTACTAATTCAGTAGCTGTTCCCGCAATATTTTGTTGCGCCAGAAGCCTATTTTGCTTTAAGTTACTGGCCAGCAGCTCGTGCGGCATGGCCAGATAAAAGCCTACGTCCAAGCTACCCTGAGCCAGCTGGGACAGTACCTCGCCGCTCATGGCTTGGCGCAGCTCGGTATCGATTTGTGGGGCGAACTCAACCAGTTGTTTAAGAAACTCGCCCAAGCGGGTGAACTCGGGATCCAGGATGGTGCCTACCCGCAGCGTGCCGCGCAGGGTGCTGTGCAGGCTGCGCGCACTCTGGCCAAAGTCTTGCAGCGCGGCCAGCACCTTCTCGGCCTGCGGCAGCAGCGCCGCGCCGTCGCGGGTGAGGGCCAGGCCCTTGGGGGTGCGGGTGAACAGCAGCAGGCCGCTGCGCTCTTGCAGGGCTTTGATCTGCAAGCTGACTGCGGGCTGGGTGAGGTGCAGCTTGGCTGCGGCACGCGAGACATTGCCTTCGCGCGCCACATAGCAAAAAGCCTTCAGACTGGGCAGGTCGTAGCTGCTGTCCAAGCGGCTAGGCGAAATGGCCTTGATGGGCGCTGTGTGGCGCGGGAGTGGGGCAGCAGGCATGCTGGATTATATAAATCAAACTTATATTCGGTGTTTGCCAAAGTCATTGGCTTTTGCCCTTTAAATTGACGAAAATAGTGGGTTAACCTCTCGATTCGCCACAAGGACATGCCATGAGTATTTCAAATATTGACCATTACATCAGCGGCCGCGTTGCCGCCAACGTCGCTGGGGCCGCAGGCCGCAGCCAGCCGGTTACCAACCCCGCCACCGGCGCCGTCACTGGCCGCGTAGCCTTGGGCTCAGCTGCGGATGTAGATGCAGCCGTAGCTGCCGCGCAGGCCGCCTTCCCGGCTTGGGGCGATGCAGCGCCACTCAAGCGCGCGCGCGTGATGTTCAAGTTTTTAGAGCTGCTGAACCTGCACAAAGACGACCTGGCCCGCATGATCACCGCAGAGCACGGCAAGGTGTTTACCGACGCGCAGGGCGAGGTGACGCGCGGAATTGAGATTGTCGAGTTTGCCACCGGCATTCCCCAGCTTCTCAAGGGCGACTACACCGACCAGGTGGGCACCGGCATTGACAACTGGGTGATGCGCCAGCCGCTGGGCGTGGTGGCAGGCATTACGCCGTTTAACTTTCCGGTGATGGTGCCGATGTGGATGTTCCCCGTTGCTATCGCCGCTGGCAACACCTTCATTTTGAAGCCCAGCCCGATTGACCCAAGCCCTGCGCTGTTCATGGCTGAGCTGCTGAAAAAAGCCGGTCTGCCTGACGGCGTGTTCAACGTGGTTCAAGGCGACAAAGAAGCCGTGGACGCACTGCTGGTGCACCCCGATGTGAAGGCCGTGTCCTTCGTCGGCTCCACGCCTATTGCCAACTACATTTACGAAACCGGAGCGCACCACGGCAAGCGTGTGCAGGCCTTGGGCGGCGCGAAGAACCACATGGTGGTGATGCCTGATGCCGACTTGGAGCAGTCTGTTGACGCACTGATCGGCGCAGCCTACGGCTCGGCGGGCGAGCGCTGCATGGCCATCAGCGTGGCCGTGTTGGTGGGCGATGTGGGCGACAAGATCATGGGTAAGCTGACTGAGCGTACACAGGCACTGAAGATCAAGAATGGCACGAATCTGGACGCCGAGATGGGCCCCATTGTCACCAAAGCCGCGTGGGACCGCATTACCGGCTACATCGAAGTGGGTGTGGCTCAGGGTGCAGACCTGTTGGTCGATGGCCGCAAGTTTGCGATGAAGGAGAGCGGCTGCGAGCAAGGCTTTTGGCTGGGCGGCACGCTGTTTGACAACGTCAAGCCCGACATGCGTATCTACAAAGAAGAAATCTTCGGCCCCGTGCTGGCCTGTGTGCGCGTGAAAGACTTTGCAGAGGCGGTAGCGCTGATCAACAGCCATGAGTTTGGCAACGGCGTGAGCATTTTTACCCGCGACGGCGGCGTGGCCCGCGAGTTTGGCCGCCGCATTCAGGTGGGTATGGTCGGCATCAATGTGCCGATTCCAGTGCCCATGGCTTGGCACGGTTTTGGCGGCTGGAAGAAGAGCCTGTTTGGCGACATGCATGCTTACGGTGAAGAGGGCGTGCGCTTCTACACCAAGCAAAAATCCATCATGCAGCGCTGGCCCGACAGCATTGCCAAGGGTGCTGAGTTTGTGATGCCTACGAGCAAATAAACTAGATGACCCCCACGCTTGTCGCAAAGCGGTCTGTACGGGAGCGGGTCGGCGGTGCACTCAGCTACGCGGCTGTCCCCCGTGCCGGCCTAGGGCCGGCGACTCCTCCTTTATGCCGCTACGCTGAGCGCACCACCGACCCGCTCTTGCCTGCTTGGCGAGTGTTCCACCGCCACTGTCGCCCCTGTTCCCCTATAGCCTCTCCACACTTTTCGCAGCCCTGGCGCTTGGTGTGGACGGCGCAGCGGCATAAAGGAGGAGGCCGAAGGCCGGGGGACAGCCGCGGAGCCGTCCACGCCAAGTTCCAGGGCGGGCACAGTACAAGCGGTGGCTGCACCGCCGTTTGCTAAATGACACACACCCAGTTCGCACGCGAGCGTTGGAGCGCATTGTGTACGCGCTTGGGTTGCGCTGCCGCGATAGACAGGTTTGACCGACTTAACGCCGCCTACGCCGAACCCGTACGGGCCTATCACACGGCGCAGCATATTGACGAATGCCTCGTACTACTGGACACCGTAGCATCCCAACTGCAAAGCCCCGACGATGTAGAGCTGGCCATCTGGCTACACGATGTGGTGTACGACCCGCAAGCCAAAGACAATGAAGCGCGCAGTGCTGCTCTGGCGGTGGAGTGGTTTAAAGATTTACCCCAAGTTCGCAAAGACCGTTTGCACCAGCGCATATTGGCCACCCAACACCATCTGCCCACACCCGATGACAGCGACTGTCAGGCGCTGCTGGATATCGACCTGGCTATCTTGGCTTCTCCAACAGCGCGCTTTGCCGAATATGCAGACCAAGTACGCATAGAGTACGGTTTTGTACCTGAGCCCATTTACCGCGTCAAACGCGGCGAATTCATGCACGCGATGGCGCAACGCCATCCGCTTTACTTTCACCCTGCGCTTGCCCCACGCCTAGAGCCGCTGGCACGCCGCAATCTTGCCTGACTGCACAATGACCCACCCTGTTTTTGACTACATCATCATCGGCGGCGGCACCGCCGGGTGCCTGCTGGCCAACCGCCTGAGCGCTGACCGCTCTAAACACGTTTTGATGATCGAGGCGGGTGGCAAGGACGACTACCACTGGATCCACATACCAGTGGGCTACCTGTACTGCATTGGCAATCCGCGCACCGACTGGCTGTACAAAACCGAAGCCGAAAAAGGGCTGAACGGTCGCCAGTTGGGCTACCCGCGCGGTAAGGTGCTGGGCGGCTGCAGCAGCATCAACGGCATGATTTACATGCGCGGCCAAGCGCGGGACTATGACCAGTGGGCGCAGCTTGCGGGCGACGATGCCTGGCGCTGGGACAACTGTCTGCCAGATTTCAAGGCGCATGAAAATCACTATAGTATTGATAGCTTTTCCCGCGATATTCCAAAGGGCCAAAGCCCTAAAGTGCCTCAAGAATTGGCAGATTTTCATGGCCACCCGAGCACGGGCAGCAGCGGGGAATGGCGGATTGAAAAGCAGCGCCTGCGCTGGGATGTGCTGGACGCTTTTTCGCAAGCCGCGCAACAGGCTGGCATACCTGCGACAGACGACTTTAACCGCGGCAGCAACGAAGGCGTGGGCTACTTTGAGGTGAACCAAAAGAGCGGTCTGCGCTGGAACGCCGCCAAAGCCTTTGTGCGTCCCACCTGTTATGGCCGTACCAATTTTGAGATGTGGACGCGTGCGCATGTGTCCCGTTTGATACTCGAGAAGCAAGCCGACGGCAGCCAGCGCTGCACCGGGGTCGAGGTGTGGACGGGTCGCAAGATGCTGACTGTGCAGGCCAGCGCCGAAGTGATTTTGACCGCCGGCGCTGTCGGCAGTCCGCAGATTTTGCAGCTCTCCGGCATCGGCAATGCGGCAGATCTCAAAAGCAAGGGCGTTGAACCCATCGTCGATTTGCCGGGAGTGGGGGCTAACTTGCAAGACCACTTGCAGATCCGTGCGGTGTTCAAAGTGCAAGGCGTAGACACACTGAACGTGCTGGCCAACTCGTGGTGGGGCAAGGCCAAAATTGGCCTGGAATACGCGCTCAAACAAACCGGCCCCATGAGTATGGCCCCCAGCCAGCTCGGGGCCTTTACCCGCAGCAGCCCAGACCAACCCCACCCGAACATTGAATACCATGTGCAGCCGCTCAGCCTGGACGCGTTTGGCCAACCGCTGCATACCTTCCCGGCCTTCACGGCCAGCGTGTGCAATCTGAACCCGACTAGCCGGGGCACGGTAAACATTACATCCAATAAGTTTGAAGATGCGCCCGCGATTGCACCCAACTATCTGAGCACGGTCGAAGACCGCAAAGTCGCTGCCGACAGCCTGCGTGTTACGCGCAACATCGTGGCCCAACCCGCACTGGCCAAGTACCAGCCACAGGAGTGGAAGCCAGGGGTACAGTTTCAAAGCGACGAGGAGCTGGCCAAACTGGCTGGCGACATTGCCACCACCATCTTTCACCCCGTGGGCACGGCCAAAATGGGCAAGGCCGACGACCCCATGGCGGTAGTGGACTCGCACCTGCGAGTGCGCGATGGCAAGGGCGGTGTGGTGCACGGCCTGCGGGTCGTGGACGCCAGCGTAATGCCCACGATTACCAGTGGTAACACCAATAGCCCTACCTTGATGCTGGCGGAGAAGGCGGCGCGCTGGATCATCCAGGGCATTTAAAATTTGCCTGTCTGTCGCGCAGTTGATTTTTTGCTAACGGCCAAAGGGAAAATCCCAATGCCCAGCCCGAACCAATCGCACTATATTCACATCACTTCTGTTCGGCACGCCGAACCTGAGGGCTTGAGGAGACAATAGATTCCAAAGCGCCCATCCCTGCTGCTTTGCACATCATCAAAAGGCCAACCTAACCGGTTGGCCTTTTGTTTTGGCTCTGCGTGCCGCATGCGAACTGGAAGCTAACTAAAGCAGCTGGGCACTCTTCCCCACTGGCGCAGCCAGTTTTTCTGCATTAAACCGACTGCTTGCCTAGTCTTTTTGTATCGAAGAGGTCGCATGTGCGTTGAATCGCTTGCGTAAAGCACATGGATCCTATAGTCTTTCGATATTATGATTAAAAGCGATGGACCCGGGCAAAGCGGATGGAGCCCCTTAAACGAAAGCGACCGCGGTATAGCCAAGCGGCTTGGCTCGGGTGCGCCTTCGCCCAACAGTACATTCGGCAACAGCAAGTTTGGCAATAGTGGTTTTGGCAACAGTGGCAGTGGCTTTGGCAACAGCGCATTTGGCCCTAGCGGTATCGTGCCCACCAATGCGCCGGGTATGCCGCCAGGCATTGTGGGTCTATTGCAAGCGATCCATACCGCTACCAGCGTCGACACGGTGAGGCTCACTTTAGGGGTCGCGCAGTGGCAAGTACTGGCGACGTACCTGCAGCCTTTTACGATGGAAGTTGGCCAAACCTTGATAGAACAAGGCTCTAAAGACACCACCGTATACCTGATCGAAGCGGGCACTTTTAGCGTGCACTTGGCCGATGACACTGGCCATGTGCAATTGGCTATGGTCGGCCCTGGTTCGTGTGTTGGCGAAGGTTCATTTTTCTCACGCAACCCCCGCAATGCCACCATACAGGCCACAAGCCGCTGCAAGTTGTGGTCTATCAATCCGATGCGCTTTACCGAGCTGTCCAATCGCCACCCCGCCATAGCGCTCTCACTGGTGATGGCCCTTGGCTCAGTGGTTGCGCGCCGGGTGAACAACCGACCCAAGCGCGGCGCAGTGACCTGAGCTACGCCGGCAAGGCTGAAGGCTACAAACACCGCAGCGCAACGGGACACGCTGCGACAGGCTTGGGGGGCTAAGTAAAGGCAGCCTGCGCGCTGGCAAGCACTGCGGTGCGCAACCACCGATGCGCCGCACTGGCGGTGTTGCGGTGGTGCCATAAGGCGTCCACATGCACCAGCGGCATGGCAAAAGGCAGCTCACGCACGACCAGCTCGTCAGCGCCATCGGCCACCCGTACAAAGTGGCGCGGCAGTACGGTGAGCAAATCGGAGTTGGCCACGACTCTGCCGGCCGTAAAAAACTGGTTCACCGTCAGCACAATGCGCCGCTTGCGCGCCAGAGATGCCAAGGCTTCATCGACAAAGCCAAACGGCCGCCCCGAGAAGCTGACCAGCAAATGGTGCGCTTCGCAAAACTGGTCTAAGGTCAAAGGCTTGCGCTTGGAGGTGCTGCGTGCCAGCGCGTGGCCACGGCGCATCACACACACATACTCGCCGTCGTACAAGCGCTCGTAAGCAAAGGCGGCACCGCCGACGCTACCGCCAGCCATGGGGCCGAGTGAGGACTGCGCCTGCGCCGTCAAGTCGGCCAGCACGGCGGGAAAATGCCCCACCGCCAAGTCGCATCGCTCCTCATCGAGCATGCGGCGTGGGTCGCGCGTGGTCAGTGGCAGCACGCGCATGGAGACGCCGGGTGCATCACGCTCGATGGTAGCTACCAAGCCGGGCATCAGCTCGGCGGCGGTGGCGTCGGCCATGGCCAACACAAAGGTGGCTTCGGATTGCGCCGCGACAAACACCCCAGGCGCGAGTGATTGCTGCAAGCCTGCCAGGGCGCTGCGTACCGCCGGCCACAGCGCCAGTGCACGCGGTGTAGGCTCGACACCAAAGCCGGCGCGCTGCACCAGATCGTCACCCAGCACATCGCGCAGGCGCTTGATGGCGTTGCTCACCGCCGGTTGGGTCATGGCCAGGTTGCGCGCGGCCTTGGTCAGGCTGCGCTCAGCCAGCACTTCGTCCAGTATGCGCAGCAGGTTCAGGTCCAGCGTGCGAAAGTTGATGGGGCGTACCTGTGCGGCAGAGGTGCTGGAGGACACAGTGGCCAAAGGGCTGGCAACCGTGCCGGAAGAAGACTGAGATTGCGAGCGCATAGTATATATTTTATGAATAGTATGCATCACTATTCTAAAGTTGCACAACACTAGAGTAAACCCTAATATTCAGCCATACCTGCAACACTAGCCCGTTGAGGCGAGTTTGACAACCTTCACCACCCAGGAGTGCACCATGACCAGCTTTGTCCATACCGAATTTCCCGCTAGCCATCCCGGCGTAGACCGTTTCGAATCCGTTTTTGCGTCCGCCAAGGCGGTAGCAAAAAACTTTGACTCTGGCCGTGGTTTAGCCACCTTGTTGCTTGCCGCGACCGTCTCCGCCCTGCTGGTGGTGGCCAATCAGGTGATTGAGGCTTGGACCGACGGCCACCTGTTGATGGCCTGGATCGCATTGTGGGCAGTCGCCTTTGCGGCCTTGGCGATGTTGGCTGGCCCTGCGCGACGTTTAGCACGCGGCCTGCACCCCAGCCTAAGCGCATGGAACGCGGCACGCAAGGCCCATGCGCAAGACCTCAAGCTGTGGGAGCTGGCCTGCCAAGATGCCCGCGTGATGTCCGATATCAGCGCCGCCATGTCTCGCCAATCGGCTTAATTTGACCCCTCTAGCTGGCTTGCTGGCAGGCTGAAGTTGCGCACAGCATGAGAACGGCCGCGTGGTTGCAAGAGTTCAAGCTAATTCGAACGCAGCGCCGCAATGCATGCCACCACAGCGGCGAGAAAAACTCGCACTACTGCACGGGTGTTTGGCCTGAAGCGCCGCTCTGACCCCACGGTAAAGTACTGCCCCAAACGACAAACCCCGCGCGCAGCGGGGTTTGTGCATAAAGGGAACGGAGAGCTAGAGAGCTTAGAGTTTGAGCGCTTCCAGGTACTCAGCTTTAGAAATAGCGCCGTCTTTGTCGGCATCAATCTGTTCAAAACGCTGGGCAATCGCGGGGAGGTTTTCGGCCTCCTCTTTGCTTAGCTTGCCGTCCGCGTTTTTATCCGCCCGATCGAAGGCTTCCAAATAGCGGGTGGTGTCAGCACTGGGTGCGGCGGGTGCGGCGGGGGCTGGCGTTTGCGCATAGACCGAGCCTATTTGCAATGCGGCCACTGCAATGATGGCTATGCTCATGGCGTTGAATTTGCTGGCTTCTAGCAGGGTACGGCGTCTGCGGGTGGGTGGTGTTGTCATAGTGAGCTCCTTCAGGCGGTTAGTGAAGAGCTTATTGAACCCGCATGCCCACGACAAAGCCAGAACTCTTGCCTGATGTTGTGGCTGTCACAAATAGCCACGTTTGGGACACATTCAGTGTGAATATTTTTACATCTTTATGGTCGTTGGCGCAATCAAATATTGCGGGAGAAGCTATAAATATAGTAGTGCTCAACGTGCGTTGCCATCAAGTCGCTACGTGATCGCTATCTCGTCGCCATGCAGACCCCAGAAGCTGTTACCGCTTGCTAGCGCGCAGACTTCACGACCTCATGCACCAGCTGCAGTTTGGCCACAGCCGCTGCGGGCAACACAAAGGGATCAAAATCGCGCTCACCCATGCTCCCTGACAGCTCGTTAAGCACCGTAGTGATGTTCAACCAGTTGTTGACAAAGTCCAAATACGCCTGAGCGCCGGGACGGGTACTGTCCCATAGCGCACCAAGGGTATAGGGCGGTTTGTCCACCACGATGTCACCGGCCTCCAAGCCAAAGCTGAGTGCGGTGTCCATGCCGTCGCGCATGTGCAGGTAGTGAGCCCAAGTCTCGGCCCAGTCTTCCCACGGGTGGCTCGACGCATAGGCGCTGACATGGCGCTGGGCCCAGTCAAATGGCGCACCAATGGCGTAGTGGGTTTGCAGGGCCTGGGCATAGTTTTTACGCTCATCACCAAAGAGTTGCCTGAAGGGCTCGATCCACGGCGTGCCTGCTACCAGACGGTCCCAGTAGTAATGGGCTACCTCGTGGCGCATATGGCCCAGCAACGTACGGTAGGGCTCGTTCAAGGCCTCGCGGGTGGCCTCGCGGTGGGCATCGTCTGCCTCTTGCGCGTCCAGCGTGATGACGCCAAAGGCGTGGCCCGTCATCACCGGGAACAATGGGTCCATGGTGCGCAAAAAGTCAAATGCCAAGCCGCGCTTGGCATCTTGCCAAGGGGTACGCATCAATGTCGTTACCGGCAAACGCAGAGCGAGCAATTGGCTTACCAAGCGGCGCTTGGCCACCTCAATGCGCTGCCACAGCACATGGTTCTCGGGCAAATTTTGGTCGGGGATGGTGCGGTTTAAGCTGCACGAAATGCACAGGCCATCGTCACCCCCGGGCATTTGCACGTCTACCGGGCGCAGCCAGTTGCAGGCGGCAGCGCTGTGGTGGTTGGCGCAGCGGTGGTAACGGCGCGCACCGCTCAAGTCGTTGCCATGGCCTTCGCTTTCAATCGTCCATTGGCCGCTCAGCTCGGTCGCGTGCAGCGCGACCACCTGCGCGCGCTCTGGCTCGTAGCCCAGCTGGCGGTGGCAGTTCAGGCAGGCGCTATTGCGCAAAAAAACCGTGCTGCCGCACACGCAGGTGTAGCTGCGACGAATGGGTTGGCTTTTCAGACTGTCTGGCATGCTACAAATTATATAGCTGCTGGCGCAATATTTTACTGGGCTAACAGCTTATTTGGCTTAAAATCCGGGATTTTTCGTAAGAGCAGTGCTTAATCGTACGTTTCGGCCTCAGGGTCGGTGGCTTCCAGCTCGTAGCTGGCGGCCAGCATGGCCAGGCGGCCGATCACGCCGTACATATAAAAGCGATTCGGCTCGCTGGCTCCTGGCGGCATGCCCGGCTGGGGCATGTGGGCTGATTTGTTGAAGGCCAGGGGCACAAAGCTGGCGCCAGGGGCGTTCAAGTTTTCGTCCACGCCTCGATCAGCATGCACGCGGTAAAAGCCGCCCACCACGTAGCGGTCCATCATGTACACCACGGGTTCGGCCACCGCGTCGTTCACGCGCTCATTGGTCAGCACGCCTTCCTGGATGATCACGTCGCTGACCTGTTGGCCGTCTTTGATGACGCTCATCTTGTTTTTGGTTTTGCGGTTGAGCGACTCCAGATCTTTCACGTCGCGTACCGTCATGATGCCCATGCCGTAGGTGCCGTTGTCGGCCTTCACCACCACAAAAGGTTTTTCGTTGATGCCATACTCTTTGTATTTGCGTTTGATCTTGCTCAGTAGCGCGTCCACGTTGGTCGTCAGGCATTCCATGCCCATGCCTTCGGCAAAGTTCACCTCGCCGCACTGGGCAAACATCGGGTTGATCAGCCACGGGTCAATGCCCAATAACTTGCCAAAGCGCTTGCTCACCTCTTCGTAGGCCGCAAAGTGCTTGGACTTGCGCCGTACATGCCAGCCCGCGTGCAGAGGCGGCAGAAGGTGTTGCTCATAAATCTCTTCCAGAATGCCGGGCACACCCGCGGACAGGTCGTTGTTGAGCAAGATGGTGCAGGGGTCAAAGTTTTTCACGCCCAGGCGACCTTTGCCGCCGCCCAGCGTGCGGATCACAGGCTCTAGCAGCACACTCTCGCCATTAGGCAGGGCGATGGTGGTGGGTTCTTTGATGTCGGGGTTGATCGAGCCAACCCGCACGTTGAGCCCGGCCATATTGAAAATGCGCGTGAGCTGGGCCACGTTGGCCAGGTAAAAACTGTTACGGGTGTGGTTCTCGGGGATGATGAGCAGGTTGCGCGCCTCAGGGCAGATTTTCTCAATCGCTGCCATCGCGGCCTGCACGGCCAAGGGCAGCATCTCTTGGGTTAAATTGTTCCAGCCACCGGGGTACAGGTTGGTGTCGACGGGGGCTAGCTTGAAGCCGGCATTGCGCAGGTCTACCGAGGCGTAGAAGGGCGGCGTGTGCTCCATCCACT
>JAYWHJ010000278.1:0-19972 GCA_043777795.1 Polaromonas sp.
CCTTGATGCCGCTGCGCTGAAGTAGCGCCACCGCCCTGAGCCTGTGTGCTGGGTAGTGCATTACCCCCCAAGTGCAGTGAAAATAACTCTAGACCGAAATGTCTTTACTCTGCCCAAAAACCCCCCTCGCGCCCGCCTTGGCGCTGCAATTGGACGGCGCAGCGGCCTAAAGGAGGAGGCCGCAGGCCGGGGGACAGCCGCGGAGCCGTCCACGCCAAGTGCCATGGCGAGCACAGCACAAAGCTGGCATCCCGACTCCCATTCTCTCGACCAACGAACAGAATCACCGGCAGACTAAAGCGACGCAACTCCTTGATTTTCGCAACCCTCCAGAGACCAACACCATGCCCCACCTAGTCATTCTCTACACCCCCAATCTAGACAAAAAAACCGACATGACCGCCCTGTGCCGCAACCTGGCGGACGTGATGCTGACCGTGCGCGACGAAGAGGGCAAACAGGTCTACCCCACGGGCGGCACGCGAGTGCTGGCCTATCCGGCGGCACACTACGCCGTGGCCGATGGGGGTGCGGCTGGCAAGGCGGCGGGCGGCTCGGGCGACTATGCGTTTGTGTACATGAACATTCGTATGGCCAAGGGGCGCAGTGAAGCTACCAAAACCGCGGCTGGTAATGCGGTCTCTTCGGCTGCTAAGGCCCACTTTGCCCATCTGTTGGCGACTGAACATATGGGTTTGACGGTGCAAATAGACGAAGGCCACGAGACCTTTGATGCCAAACATAGCTCGCTGCACCCCCTGTTTGCCAAAAACTAATTCACAACCAAGGAGCTCAGCATCATGAACGCTGCACTTTCCGGCCAGCTTTCCAGCGCCGCCACCCATTACCACCCCGACGAGTGGACTGCCCGCGTGCAGCTGGCCGCCTGCTACCGCGTGTTTGCCATGCTGGGCTGGACGGAGATGATCTACAACCACATCACCGTGCGCGTGCCCGAGAGCGTGAGTAAAGGCGAGAAGCAATTTTTAATCAACCCCTTTGGCTTGCATTACAGCGAGGTGACGGCCAGCAATTTGATCAAGATCGACCTGCAAGGCAACAAGCTGCAGGACAGCCCCCACCCCATCAACCCGGCAGGCTTTACGGTGCATAGCACCATCCACAACGCCTTGCCCGGTGCGCACTGCATCATGCACACCCACACTACCTCCGGCGTGGCGGTGGCCTGCACGCAAAGCGGTTTGGCGCAAAACAATTTTTACTCCGCCCAGCTGCATGGCCGCGTGGCGTACCACGACTTTGAGGGCATCACCATCCACGCCAACGAAGGCCCGCGCTTACTAAAAAGCATGGCGGATAAACCCGCCGTTATCCTGCGCAACCACGGCCTGCTCACCTACGGTGCCAGCCTGCCCCAGGCCTTTGTGCTGCTGTGGACACTGCAACGCGCCTGCGACGTGCAGGTGACGCAAGCTCACCTGGGCCCGGCCATCCCCGTGCCCGAGGCGATCGCCCAGCGCGCCACCCACGACGGCTTGCAATACGATGCGCGTTTTGGCTCGGGGCAAGATGTGTTTGACGCGATGCGCAGGCTAGTGGACAAGAGCCATCCAGGTTACGATGCATAGTCGCCTGGCCATTTATTACTATTGAATTTGTAGCTGCTCTCGCACTGGTTTAATGCGCTAACAGCCCGCAATGCTTATGAAATGTGAATCACAATGACCAAAATTGGCATCGTAGGGGCTGGCGCCATTGGCGGCTGGATCGGCACGCAGTTGGCGGGTGTGCCCGGCACTCAGATCAGCGTTTTTGCACGCGGCGCTACGCTGGCGGCGCTACAAAAAGATGGCTTACAGCTAGTACGTAAAGATGCCAGCGGCGCGATGCATACCGTGCAAACCGTAGTGCGGGCGTCGCACGACGCCGCTGCATTGGGCGTGCAGGACATTGTGATTCTCAGCGTCAAAGCCCCCGCTGTGCAGACGGTGGCAGCGCAAATCACCCCCATGCTTGGCCCACACACGGTGGTGCTCAGCGCCATGAACGGTGTGCCGTGGTGGTTTTTGCAAGGCTTTGGAGGTGCGTTGGCCGATCAACGTTTGCATAGTGTTGATGCTACGGGTACGATAGCGCAGCACTTGCCGGCACAGCACATCATCGGCTGCGTCGTGCATGCCAGTTGTTCGACTACTGCCCCCGGTGTGGTGCAGCACCATTTCGGCAATGGACTGCTGATTGGTGAGCCCTCGGGCGCTAAGTCGCAGCGGGTGCAGGATCTGCTGGCCCTGCTGCTAGAGGCGGGTTTTCAAGTCACACTGTCGGAGCAAATACAGCGCGATATCTGGTTCAAGCTATGGGGCAACATGACGATGAACCCGATCAGCGCCATCACTGGGGCCACGACCGATAAAATTTTGGATGACGACCTGGTACTCGGCTTTGTGTCGCATGTGATGCTGGAAGCCAAGGCAATTGGCGCGCGCATTGGAATTCCCATTGAGCAAGAGCCGGAAGACCGCCACGTGGTCACGCGCAAACTTGGCTCATTTAAAACCTCGATGCTGCAAGACGTAGAAAACAACAAACCTGTCGAGCTGGATGCCTTGGTGGGCGCAGTGCAAGAACTGGGCCGCTTGACCCACGTGCCCACGCCCTACACCGATGCGCTACTGGGCTTGGCACGCCTGCATGCGCGCCAACGCGGTTTGTACTGAGCCTGCTTGCACCGTGCGCTCGATAGCGCCCACGCACCACGCCAACAAAAAGGCTGCACCAGGCAGCCTTTTTTTGCAAACACACCGCCGTATCAGGCAGCGTTCAACCAGTAACCCGCATTGAACGGACTGCTCATACGCAGCGCCAAGGGCGACACATCGACCAGCTTATCGGTAGGCATTTTCTCTGGCGCTTCGCCGCCGTCCACACCTTCAGTGGACACTACAGCCTTGCCGTCAGACGCACGCGCTACTGCAAACGAGTAGAAGCAGCGAAACGGAATCTTGCGGTCACTCCAGTACTCGGACACATCGCGAAAAATATCCAGCAGCTGCTCGCGCGCTTCTTTGTCAAATTTGGCGTGTGCGGGCACGTGCTCCAGCACCACAACAAAGCCAGGCTGGGTGCCCGACTTGTGCAGCGGGTCGGTCATGCAATCGTACAGCGCGTCGTAGTTTTTGCCGAAATGCGCAGGCAGTTTGAATGCGGCAGCGATGGTGTCAAGCACGTCTTGCTTGGACTGTGCGTCACCTAAGGTGGCGTACAGAAAGTGGTGGCCCAGCTCGGTGGCTGCGGCTTGCAAGTCGGCCACGCGGTGGGCGCGGATGGACTGCACGATATTGGATTTAACGGTACGAAGTGGCATGATGACCTCCGTTCTCTCTTCACAAAAAACTAATCAATTAAAAAACTAATCTTGTCTGCGCATCAGTTAACTATGCGCTTAAAGCTCGCGTAATGGTCGTCACTGTAGTAACAGGCCTCAGGCGCAGCAGGTTGACTCCCACCACACACAATTCTTTTAGCTCCCCGGTTGCGGGCGTACGGTGTTTTTACTGTGTACTCGCGGTAGTAGCCGCGTTTTTGCGCGGGCAACAGGCGCTCGCGGTTGCCAAACACCGTGCCATCTTTATCGTAGGCAAACGGCCCGCCTTTTAAAATCTGCTCGTGGGTTTCACGCCCCTGCTTTGGTAGCTCACTCAGCTTGATCGTGGCACCGGAGATAGCCTCGTAGACTGCAGGCCCTTTGGCGTAAGCCGCTTGACCACCCGCTATCGCCATCCAACCGACCAGTGCCAACGACACCAAGAGCGAATATGCGCCAGTCAATCGAAAAGCAAAAAAGCGTCTCACAGTCTCATTCCAGTGCTTAGGGGGCTAAAGTGAGCCCATTTTTTTGATACCCGCTAACCTAGCGGGTGCGCCACGGAATCTGACCTACCGTCACAGTCGATCAAAAAATTACGGGTTAACCCGCGATTCCAAGCACTCTATTGTCGCCTTAACCCCGTAAAAACGCAAGTCCCTTCTGCAACAGATGCGCGATATAAAGGGTTATTTCGTGCGAATTCCCTAGAACTAAGTTTGCACTAACTTTCAGTACTGGGGTTACCGAACGGCATTTGCATCGGCCACTGTCAGAGCTGTCATATTCACAATGCGGCGTACTGTGGTGCTGGCCGTGAGAATATGCACAGGTGCGGCGCAACCTAGCAACACGGGGCCGATGGCGATATTGCCGCCCGCTGCTGTTTTAAGCAGGTTGTAACTGATGTTTGCAGCATCGATGTTGGGCAGCACCAACAAGTTGGCTTCTCCGGCCAAACTGCTGTGCGGCATGATGCTGCGTCGGGCGGTAGCATCCAAGGCTACATCGCCGTGCATTTCGCCGTCCACTTCCAACCACGGGGCCTGCTCGTGCAGCAACTCCAGCACTTTGCGCATTTTGATGGCGCTGGGCTGGTTACTGGAGCCAAAGTTGCTGTGGCTGAGCAACGCAGCCTTGGGCTTGATGCCAAAGCGCATCATTTCTTCAGCCGCCATGGTGGTGATCTCGGCCAGCTCTTCGGCGGTGGGGTCGTAGTTGACGTGGGTGTCGACCAAGAACACCTGGCGATCTGGCAGAAGCAAACCGTTCATGCAGGCGTACACAGGCACATCTTGCGGCGTGCTGGGGCTGCCGCCGGGGCGCTTGCCCAGCACTTGGTCGATGTACTGCAGGTGCATGGCAGTGGTACCCCAAGTACCGCAGATCATGCCGTCAGCGTAACCTTTGTGCAGCATCATTGCAGCAATGAGCGTCAGGCGGCGGCGCATTTCGATCTTGGCCATCTGTACCGTCACACCTTTGCGCTCGGTCATGCGGTGGTAGGTTTGCCAGAAATCGCGGTAGCGCTCATCTTGCTCCACGTTGACCAAGTCGTAATCTGCGCCCGCTTTCAGGCGCAGGCCAAACTTGGTGATGCGCTCAGCTATCACTGCGGGACGGCCAATCAAGGTGGGACGGGCGATGCCCTCGTCCACCACAATCTGGCAGGCGCGCAATACGCGCTCTTCTTCGCCCTCGGCGTAGACCACGCGTTTTTTGGTGGCCTTTTTGGCCGCCGCAAAAATCGGCTTCATGGTGGTGCCAGAGGCATACACAAAGCTTTGCAAGCGCTCACGGTAGGCTTCCATATCTGCAATGGGGCGCAGTGCCACACCGCTATCGGCGGCGGCCTTGGCCACGGCCGTGGCGATCATCATCATCAGGCGCGGGTCAAACGGCTTGGGAATCAAATAGTCCGGCCCAAAAGCCAGTTGCTCGCCTACATAGGCGGCGGCTACTACGTCGCTTTGTTCTTGTTGCGCGAGTTGGGCAATGGCGTGCACCGCCGCGATTTCCATCTCGATGGTGATCGTGGTCGCACCACAGTCCAGCGCACCACGGAAGATGTACGGGAAGCACAGCACGTTATTGACCTGGTTCGGGTAGTCGGAGCGGCCCGTGGCCATGACTACATCGTCGCGCACGGCGTGCACCTCTTCGGGCGTGATCTCGGGGGTAGGGTTGGCCAGCGCCAAGATCAGCGGCTTGGCCGCCATTTTTTTCACCATTTCAGGCTTGAGCACACCGCCAGCCGACAGGCCCAGAAACACGTCGGCGCCTTCAATAATGTCGCTCAGCGTACGCGCCGAGGTTTTTTGCGCAAACTGAATCTTGTCCTCATCCATCAGCTCAGTGCGGCCTTCATACACCACACCGGCCAAGTCAGTCACAAAAATGTTCTCACGCGGAATGCCCAGCTTGAGCAGCAAGCCCAAGCAGGCCAGCGCCGCAGCACCCGCGCCACTGGTGACAAGTTTGATGCTTTTCGGATCTTTACCGACGACTTTCAGACCGTTCAATATCGCCGCACCAACGACGATGGCGGTGCCGTGTTGGTCGTCATGGAACACCGGGATCTTCATGCGCTCGCGCAGTTTGCGCTCTACATAAAAGCAGTCTGGCGCCTTGATGTCTTCCAGATTGATACCGCCAAAGGTAGGCTCCAGCGCGGCAATGATGTCTACCAGCTTGTCCAGATCGTGCTTTTCGGCGATCTCGATGTCAAACACATCGATGCCAGCGAATTTTTTGAACAATACCGCCTTGCCTTCCATTACTGGCTTGGCTGCCAACGGGCCAATGTCACCCAGGCCCAGCACGGCGGTGCCGTTGGTGATCACGGCGACCAAGTTACCGCGTGCGGTGTACTTAAAAGCGTTATTGGGGTCTTTGACAATCTCTTCGCATGGAGCAGCCACACCGGGTGTGTAAGCCAGCGCCAAGTCATGTTGGTTGATCAACTGCTTGGTGGCCCCGACGGCGATCTTACCGGGCGTAGGAAACTGATGGTATTCCAGCGCGGCGCGGCGCAACTCGGCGCGTTTTTCTTCGGTGTTGCTGGGAGCGGTGTCGTTCATTGAGGGCATGGGGGTCTCCAACTTGCGCGTCAGTTTTTGTAAAGGTGTGCGATTGTAGCCCCGCTTAGTGGCAAACCCTAGTACGCGAATATGCGTAAATGGCATCGGCTGATATGACTTTTTGTACGGGGTTAACCCACGTTGCGTCTGGCGCAGGCTAACTTTACCAACCGTAAAAGCGCCCCCAAGTGAGCCCTGTGTCTTGGCCAGTCACAGCGTGGTACTCCGGAAACTGGGCTGCGGTAGCGCAGGCGTGGTTGGGCAGTATGCGCAATTGCATGCCTATGGGCAAGCGCTGGTCGATCCCTTGACTGGTCGCAGCGCTGTTGCAGCTCACGATGCCGTGCTCCTGATTGGCCCCACTCATCAGATAGCCCTCCATCGGCAAGCCCTGTACATCGCACACCTGGCCGTAGCCATAATCGTGGCTTTGTTTTTGCGTGCCCCGGTCACGGCTCATGGCCATCCAGCCTGCATCCACAATAGCCCAGCCTTTCTCCACTTGATGGCCGATCACGGTGGTGAGCACGCTGAGCGCCAAGTCTTGGGCCGTGCACACCCCGATATTGGCCATCACGAGGTCAAAAAACACATACACCCCAGCGCGCACTTCGGTCACGCCTTGCAGGCTTTGCGCGGACAAGGCCGTGGGGGTCGAGCCCACGCTCACGACCGGGCAGGGCAGGCCGGCGGCGCGCAGACGCTCGGCGGCGCGCACGCAGCGACTGCGCTCTTGCTCGGCCATGGCCTGCAATGCCTCAGGCGTGCTCAGCTCGTAGCTGGCACCGGCATGCGTCATCACTCCGCCCAAGCGTGCGCCACCACGGGTCTGTCCGCCCACCGCATCCAGCGCCCGGCCAATCGCCAACAAGTCTTCGCTCTCGGGCTCGACCCCGGAGCGATGACCGTCAGTGTCGATTTCAATCCACACCTCAAACTCCACTGCATTTTGCTGGCCGTATTGGACAATGGCGGCGGCGCCGGGCAGACTGTCGGCAATGAGTTTGAGCTCGCAGCCTTTGGCCATCAGCGCAGCCGCCTGCTTGAGCTTGGGCGCCGACATCCCCACGGCGTACAAAATATCCGTCACCCCCGCTGCAAAAAACTGCTCAGCCTCTTTGAGTGTGGACACCGTGATACCGCGCGCACCGGCCGCTATTTGCTGCTGGGTAATCTCCACGCATTTGCTGGTTTTAACGTGCGGTCGAAAGGCAACGCCCAGTGCGTTCATGCGCATTTGCATGCGCGCAATGTTGCGTTGCATGCGCTGTGTGTCTACCAGCGCGGCGGGGGTGGGGAGGTCTTGGAGGTGCATGGCTTACCATTGTGCAATATGTCTTCTCATTTTCCACACCGCTGGGTACTGCCACTACTTTTCATCACACCAGCCTTGTGGTCGGTCAACTACCTGGTGGGGCGCAGTGCGCCGGGCGTGGTGGCCCCGCATATGCTGGCGCTGCTGCGCTGGGTTATTGCGGGGGTGATATTGGCCCTGTTTGCCTGGCCTGAGCTGCGGGCCAAGCGGGCACTCCTAGCGCGCCAGGCTTGGCAATATTTGGTGCTGGGCGCTTTGGGCATGTGGATTTGCGGGGCTTGGGTGTATATCGGCGCGCGCTCGACCAGCGCCACCAATATTGCCTTAATCTATACGTTATCGCCAGTGTTTGTGGCTTGTGCCTCCGGCCTATGGCTCCAGGAGCGCCTGGGTAAGGTGCAATGGATAGGCATTGCCATGGCCTTCGCCGGGCTGGTGCATGTGGTGATCAAAGGCCAGTGGGCAGCGCTGGCTCAGGTGCAGTTTGTGGCCGGAGACTTATGGATATTGGCCTGCACGCTGAGCTGGACGCTGTATGCCATCTTGCTCAAGCGCTGGCCGACAGATTTTTCGCCCATCGCCCGCTTGGTGCTGATCATTGCAGGCGGCGTGGTGGTGCTGTTGCCCGCCGCCCTGATCGAGGCCTGGTCAGGCTTGCCCATGACGCAAACAGTCTGGGGCTGGAAGGCAACTGCTTTAGTAGTGGCGGCGGCCATCTTTCCTGGTGCGGCGGCCTACCTGGCTTTTTCCACCCTGCAAAAAGAGCTGGGCGCAGCCCGCGCCTCGCTCACTCTGTATTTGGGCCCCCTGTATGCAGCCGTGGTAGCCTGGCTGGTCTTGGGTGAACCTATTTTGGGCTACCACGCCGTGGGAGCGGCCGTGATTTTGCCGGGGATATACCTGGCCTCACGCAAGGCCTGAGAAGCGGTTTGCGTGTCGCCAGGTTCGTGCATTAGAGATTTAGATCTCGATCACTTCAAAATCGGCTTTGGCCACGCCGCATTCTGGGCATGTCCAGTGGGCGGGCACGTCCGCCCATAGGGTGCCAGCCGCCAAGCCATCTTCAGGCCGCCCAGCAGCCTCGTCATATACAAAACCGCACACGATGCAGAGGTAGGTTTTCATAAACATTTTAAAAAAATTTGGGTTAAATGAGGCTCTAGGCCAATAGAATTATGCGGGATAAGCTATGAAATAAATAGTACGTGCAAGTACCCTGCCAGACAGCCAGCGCAGTGCCATGCCTTGATCAACTTGGTACTATCCTGCGCAGCATTTCTTACGCTGCCGCGAGGCTGCATTTTTGGACAGGCTGGTGGCACAGCTTAGCGCTCTGAGCTGGGGGATACGAGACGAAAAAATGCACTATACAATTCATAGCTGCTCCCGCTATGTTTTATTGATCCACAGACTGATTTGCACATCAAAAACGGCAAAGACCAAGCCATGCTGGGGCATACTAGTATTGCAGGCCTCATAATTTTGCAGTTCTGACTGTACGCACTGGCGCAGTGCGGCTATCATCCGTTTCGGATAGTCCCTCACCACATTCCCCACCACTGGAGGTTTTTCATGGCGCTTATGGATTTCATCAAGAAACAGTTTATTGACGTACTGCAATGGACCGAGGACGGTGATGGCACGCTGGCTTGGCGTTATCCCATGGACGGCATGGAGATCCAAAACGGCGCGGCGCTGACGGTGCGCGAGTCGCAGATGGCGGTGTTTGTCAACGAAGGCAAAGTGGCCGACGTGTTTGGCCCCGGCAACTACAAGCTGACGACGCAAACCCTGCCGGTGCTCACGTATTTGAAAAACTGGGACAAGCTGTTTGAGTCGCCCTTTAAAAGCGACGTGTACTTCTTTAGCACCCGCCAGCAGCTGGACTGCAAATGGGGCACGCCCCAGCCTATTACCATCCGCGACAAAGACTTTGGTGCGGTACGCCTGCGGGCGTTCGGTAACTTTGCCTTCCGCATTGCCGACCCCAAGCTGTTCCACACCGAGATCTCGGGCACGCGCGACATTTACAGCGTGGCCGATGTGGAAGGCCAACTGCGCGGCCTGGTGCTGCAAAACATCAGTAACGCGATTGCGTCCAGTGGTATTGCCTTCCTTGATTTAGCGGCCAATCAGCAAATGTTTGCCGCTGCGCTGACCAAGGAGCTGGAACCCGCCTACGCCGCCATTGGTTTGAAGCTGGAAGGCATGACCGTGCAAAACGTGTCCTTGCCCGAAGAGCTGCAAAAAATCCTCGACCAGAAAATCGGCATGGGCATGGTGGGCAACGATATGGGCAAGTTTATGCAGTACCAAACTGCGCAAGCCATCCCCAAGTTTGCCGAGAACTCCGGTGGCGGCAGTGGCATTGCCGGCGATGCGATGGGCATGGGCGCGGGCTTGGCCATGGGCCAGATCATGGCGCAGAACATGCAAGCAGGTTTAGCGGGCGCTAGCCCCGCAGCGGCGGCTGCGCAGGGGACGTCAGCGGCCGCAGTCAAACCCGATGACGTGATGGGTCTGCTGGAGAAGCTGGGCGAACTCAAGGCCAAGGGGATATTGACGGATGAGGAGTTCAGTGCGAAGAAGGCTGAGCTTTTGAAGAAGCTGGTGTAGCGTTTTAAGGGCTTTGAATGCAAGGATTTTTTTGAGCGCAGAGGGCGCGAAGGTTTCGCAGAGGACGCAGAAAAGAAAATGCAAAAAGATTACATAAAAACCAAAGTTTGTATTTAGATTGGATGGCGAATTCGTCTTCCAGTTAACTCTTTTTTGGTTTTATTTTTTCTTTGATGTCTTTCGCGCCCTTTGCGAAACCTTCGCGCCCTCTGCGTTCAAAAAAATCCCCGCATTCCCCCTAAGCCATACACACACCTAGATCAATAGTGGCCTCCCAAACACAACGTGCCTACACCGCCGCCTGTCCCGGCTGCGGGGCGCCGGTTAATTTTGCGTCGCTAGCCAGCACACATGCCGTGTGCGGGTTTTGCCAGAGCACCATCGTGCGGGAGGGCGAGGCGCTCAAACGCATTGGCAAGATGGCCGAGGTGTTTGACGACTACAGTGCCCTGCAGCTCATGGCGCAGGGCAAGTTGCAAACCGTCAACTTCACCATCGTCGGCCGCCTGCAATTCAAGTACGAAGGCGGCAGCTGGAACGAGTGGCTGGCGGCGCTGGATGACGGTACGACGGCCTCACTCAGTGAGGACAATGGCAGTTTTGTGTGGACGCGCGCGCAGCCCAACACGCGCGAGATGCCCAAGCCCGCGCACTGGGTGGTGGGCAACACGACTGCCATCGGCGGCAAGCCTTTTAGCGTGGCCTCGGTGCAAGAGGTGTCGCTCATCGCCGCGCAGGGCGAGCTGCCCAAGCTGCCGCTGCTGGGGCAAAAATTCTTTGTAGTGGAGCTGCGCAGCCCCGAGGGCGAGGTGGTGTCGGTAGACTACAGCACCCAGCCGGTGGGTTTGGCGTTGGGCCGCGCGGTCAATTTGGAAGAGCTGCAGCTGACCGGCCTGCGCGACTTGAGCAACACTACCGGCCAGGGCGGCAAAGAAGTGAAAAGTCACCAGTTCAACTGCCCTAACTGCGGCAGCCCGGTGGATGTGAAACTGGCCGGCAGCAAAAGCATTACCTGCGGGGCGTGCAATAGCCTGATCGATTTGACGCAAGGCATAGGTGGTGACCTGCGGCATGCCGAGCAAGACGAACCCGTCAAACCATTGATTGCCCTGGGCAGCATAGGCACTTTGCAAGGCAAGCAGTGGCAGGTGGTGGGCTTTCAGCACCGCATGGGCCATGAGATTGGCGACGAGGACGAGAGCTTTGGCTGGGACGAGTATTTGCTGTTTAACGCCAAAGCCGGCTTTATCTTCTTGGTAGACGCTACCGACGGCTGGAGCATCGTTAAGCCCGCGACAGGCGCGCCCGCCAAAAAGGGAACCAACTCGGTCTCTTATTTAGGCGCAAGCTATGCCCTGCAAACCAGCTACAAGGCCGAAACGACCTATGTAGCGGGTGAGTTTTATTGGCAGGTGCAGCGCGGGCAAACCAGCTTTAACGAAGACTATGCCAGTGGCAAAAGCCTGTTGTCCAGCGAGCAAGCAGGCAAAGAGATTACTTGGTCGGTAGGCGGCAAGGTGGACCACACCACGGTGGCTGCAGCTTTCAAAATCAAAGGGCGCGACAATGACTTCAAGCGCGACGATGTGGCACCATTTGCAGCGTCCAGCGCGGGCAGCATTGGCATAGTGGGCTGGATTGTGATTTTGGTGGTGATCGTGATCTTGCTGGCGGTGCTCAGCCGCTGCAGCCGCAGCTGCAACCCGCAGGTTGAGAACTGCGCATCCAGCGTTCGCAGCGGTGGCAGCAGCTACGGCGGCTACAGCTCGGGCGGTGGTCACAAATAGTGCAATGATTTTTAAGGAGAAATGCTATGGTGGAATGGTTAAGACCCGGAGCCTTTGTGGGCTCGATTGTGTTTGCTTTGATTGGCGTGGCCATCTTTTGGCTGTGTTTTATCATCATCGACAAAATCACACCCTACAACCTGTGGGAAGAGATTGTGGAAAAGCAAAACATGGCGCTGGGGATTGTGGTGGCTGCGATGTGCTTGGGCATCTCGATGATCGTGGCTGCGGCGATACATGGATAGTGCATCGGCATTTCCCCCGTATTCCAACCTCAGCATCATATAAATGCAAGTCGAAGAACCCATCGCCCCAAGACCCATAGAACTCGCCCTGCTGGCCAGCGTGTTTGTGGTGGCGGCGTGCGGCTTGTTGTACGAGCTGGCAGCGGGGGCAATTGCTTCGTATCTGCTGGGCGATTCGATTTTGCAGTTCTCCACCATCATCGGTACCTACCTGTTTGCCATGGGCATTGGTTCCTGGCTCTCGCGTTATTTTGAACGCCAGTTGCCAGCCCATTTCTTGCGTATTGAACTGTTGGTAGGTCTAGTAGGTGGTGCGCTTCCAGCTATTTTATTTATAGCTAATGCTTATGCACCGCAAAGTTTTAGGCCGTTGCTGTACGGGCTGGTGATGGTGGTGGGTATTTTGGTAGGGTTGGAAATTCCGTTGGTGATGCGCATTCTCAAGCGCAATGTACAACTCAAAGACTTGGTGTCGCAGGTGCTGACCTTTGACTACCTAGGCGCGCTGGCCGTGAGCGTGGCGTTTCCGTTGGTGTTAGTGCCGCAGCTTGGGCTGGTGCGCACGGGGCTGCTGTTTGGCCTGCTAAATGTGGCCGTAGCATTTTGGGCGCTGTGGCTGTTTCGCCATGAGTTGCGCGCCTTCAAAAGCCATGTCATCGCCGCGTTCACTGCTCTGGGTTTACTGGGCGGCGCGTTTGCAGGGGCAGACCATATCACCTCGCTGGCCGAAGACAAGTTTTACCAAGACAGCATTGTGTTCAGCGAGAACTCGCCGTACCAGCGCATCGTGGTCACCCATGGCCGCGCGGGGCACCGTTTGTTCCTCAACGGCAATTTGCAGTTTGCCCAGCGCGACGAGTACCGCTACCACGAAGCCTTGGTGCACCCTGCCATGGCGGCGCACGGCGCTGCCAAAAAAGTAGCTGTGCTGGGCGGCGGCGACGGCATGGCGGTGCGCGAGGTTTTGAAGTACCCCGGCGTGGAAACCATCACCCTGGTGGAGCTGGACCCGAACATGACGCGCCTGTTCACGCACAACCCCACCCTGGCTGCACTTAACAGCCACGCACTGGCATCACCCAAGGTTAAAGTAGTCAACACCGATGCTTTTCAGTTTTTAGAAACTACCACTGAAACTTTCGACGTGATCGTTGTGGACTTTCCAGACCCGACCAATTTCAGCATTGGCAAGCTCTACACCACCAGTTTTTACGCGCTGCTAGACCAACGCCTGTCTGCCAGCGGCTACGCCGTGATTCAAACCACCTCCCCCCTGGTAGCGCGCAAAAGTTTTTGGACCGTGGCACGTACGATTGAAGAAGTGGGTCTGACAGCTAAGCCCTACCATGCCCATGTGCCCAGCTTCGGCGAATGGGGCTTTATCATCGCCAGCCGCCGGCCCTACCGCCTGCCTGGCGCCCTGCCGGGTGGCATGAAGTTTCTCAACCTGCCCAGCCTGCCCCTGCTGTTTGACTTCCCCCAAGACATGACCCGGGTCGACACCCAGCCCAACCGCCTGAGCAACCAAGTGCTGGTAACCACCTTCGAAGAAGAATGGGGCAAGGTGCTGCATTGAGCGGTGCAACTTGAGATGGGACAAATTCAAATGGGGTCAAATCGACATTCAAGCCGACTTTCGTTTCGGAGCGCGCAGTGCCAGCACGAAATTTTGCTCTAACCCCTTTTGAGCGCTCTCGCCGAAGCTTGCTGACTGCGGGTGTCCTTTCTCCCCTGTTGCTAACCCAGTGCAAATCTATGCACGAAATCACAGGCCAATTCACAGGCACATCCCCAGAGCACGGCCATCTGCTGCGCCAGTCGCCCAGCACAAAGCCCTCAAACATTACCCGCAACGTCCACACCCTCATCGCAGGTGGCGGCGTAGCGGGCCTGTCAGCCGCCCGCGCGCTGCGCCTGCAGGGCGTGGACGACTTCGCCCTGCTTGAGCTAGAGAGTGAAACGGGTGGCAACGCCCGCGCCGCCAGCATGGCCGGCATGGCCCACCCCATCGGTGCGCACTACCTGCCCGTGCCCAGCGATGCCGCCCCCGAGACGCAAGATTTTCTGGAAGAGCTGGGCCTGCGCAAACGCATCGCAGGGCGCTGGCAGTATGACGAACGCCACCTGTGCCACAGCCCGCAAGAGCGCTTGTTTTTCAACGGTGCATGGCAAGACGGCCTGCTCCCCACGGCAGGTGTAGGCCAAGACACGCTGGCCCAGTATGCGCGGTTTGCCCAGCAGGTAGAGCAGTGGCGCAGCACCGGTGGGTTTCAAATTCCCATGCCAAATACGGCAATAGCGCAACAAAATATCGCGCGACTAGCTATACCTTTTGCAGCATATCTTGACGCTCAAGGTTTGAACGATATGCACCTGCGCTGGTACCTGGACTACTGCTGCCGGGACGACTACGGCGCGGGCCTCGACACCGTGAGTGCATGGGCAGGCATCCACTACTTTGCAGCGCGCCATGGTTTTACGGCGCCCGGCAGTGCAGGCGCAGACCGCAGCGGCGATGCCGCAACCGAGCAGGGCAAACCGCGCGATGGTGTGCTCACCTGGCCCGAAGGCAATGCCTTTCTCACGCAGGCTTTGGCCAAGCCCTTGGGGGACAGGGTGCGCACCGGCTGCCTGGTGATGCGCATCACAGAGGGAAAATCGGGTGTAACCGTCGATGCACTGAACGTGCAAACCCAGGCTGTGGAGCGCTGGCAGGCGCAGCGCTGCATTGTGGCTCTCCCGGTATTCATCGCCAATCGCGTCATCGAAAACCCGCCAGACTTTCTGCGTCATGCCGCGCAGCACACCAGCTATTCCAGCTGGCTGGTAGCCAATGTGCACATCAACGCGGCATTACAAGACACGTGGGGCGACCATGGCGGCGCCGCTGCATCATGGGACAACGTGATCTATAACCCCGCCCCGCCCAACACCCCGCATGCGGGCGGCCTGGGCTATGTCGACGCGATGCACCAAAGCACCCGCACAGCCCCAGGCCCCAGCGTGCTCACCTACTACCGTGCGTTAGGCCCTGGCGTAGAGGCACGCCGCACCCTGCTGGCCAAGCCCTGGGCGCAGCACAAGGACGAAACTTTGGCCGATTTAGCGGTAGCCCACCCCGCTATTCTGGAGCGCACCGTTCAAGTCAACATCACCCGCTATGGTCATGCCATGGCGGTGCCTACGCCTCATTTTTTGAATCAAATGGAGTTGCAGCCCATTAAAATATCGCGAGAGCAGCTATTAAATAAGGAGCGAAAAGGTTTGGCCTATGCCCCCCGCTCCACACCGCGTACCCAGCGACTGAGCTTTGCGCACAGCGACTGGTCGGGCTACTCGGTGTTTGAAGAAGCGTTTACGCGGGGTTTACATGCGGGCTTGGTTTGAACCCGTTTTCCTCAAATAAGGATACTGGATAGATTTCTGGAACGAATCGGTAGCGCACAACCCCGTGTGCAAGGAAGCTCTCCACTCGACAAGTCACCCCCGCAGCAACTTCCCCTCCGCCAACGCCAAGCCCTCCGGCTTCCCGCTAAGCACTAGCGTATCGCCATCTTGCAACATGCAGCCATCCTCCACCACTACAGGCGCACCAGTGGCGCGGCGCAGGCTCACCACGCGCACCCCAGTGGCATGCAAAGCCAAATCGCCCAAGGTTTGCCCCACGGATTTGGCAGACATTGGCACGGTGAACGTGCTCAAACGCTCATGGTCCATCTCGTCCACTGTGTCGTCGTCCACCCCGTGAAAGTAACCACGCAGCAGGCTGTAACGGGCATCGCGCTGGTCTTGCACCGTGCGGATCACGCGGCGCATGGGCACACCTACCAAGGCCAGCGCGTGGCTGGCCAGCATCAGGCTGCCTTCTATCGACTCGGGCACCACCTCGGTGGCACCGGCGGCTTGGAGTTTTTCTAGATCATGATCGTCTTGCGTGCGCACAATCACCGGCACCTGCGGGGCATGGGCGCGGATGTGGGCCAGCACCTTGAGCGCACCGGGCAGATCCAGATAGGTGATCACCACCGCACTGGCTCGCGCCAGGCCAGCAGCCATCAAGGCTTGCAGGCGCGCGGCATCGCCGAAGACCACCGAGTCGCCCGCCGCAGCGGCCTGGCGCACACGGTCGGGATCCAAGTCGAGCGCCATGGAGGGGATATGCTCCTGGTCTAGCATGCGCGCCAAGTTTTGGCCGCAGCGGCCGTAGCCGCAAATGATGACGTGCTGGTTGGAATTGATCGACTTGCGCGCGATCTGCGTCATTTGCAGTGACTGCTGGAGCCAATCGCTGCTGACCAGCTTCATCACAATGCGGTTGCTGTACATGATGATGAAGGGTGTAGCCAACATACTCAGCACCATGCTGGCCAAAATCGGATTGAGCAGGGCGGGTGGCACCAACTTGTTTTGCTGCGCCAAGGTGAGCAGCACAAAGCCAAACTCTCCCGCCTGCGCTAGGTAAAGGCCGGTGCGCAGCGACACGCCCGCCGTAGCGCCCAAGCCCTTGGCCAATGCCGTGACCAAGACCAGCTTGAACAGTACTGGCATGACAGTGAGCAAGAGCACCAAAGGCCAGCGCTCCAACACCAGCCGCCAGTCCAGCAACATACCAATGGTGATAAAGAAAAGGCCCAGCAGCACATCGTGAAAGGGTCGGATATCGGTCTCCACTTGGTGCTTGTATTCCGTTTCAGAGATCAACATGCCCGCAATAAACGCACCCAGCGCCAGGCTCAGGCCCGCCTCTTCGGTCAGCCAGGCCAGGCCCAGCGTGATGAGCAGCAGATTCAAAATAAACAGCTCTTCGCTTTTGCGCCGCGCCACCAGGGTGAGCCACCAGCGCATGACTTTTTGCCCGCCAGTGAGCAAGATAGCTATTAAAAACGTAGCCTTTAACGCAGCAAATCCGAGCGCAGTGGCTAATTTTTCAGGCGATGAGCCCAGGGCGGGTATCAGCACCAGCAGCGGCACCACGGCCAAGTCTTGAAACAACAGCACGCCCATCACGCGCTTGCCGTGCTCACTCTCCATCTCCAGCCGTTCCACCATGAGTTTGACGACGATGGCGGTGCTGCTCATCGACAGCGCACCACCTAGAGCCAGCGCGGTTTGCCACGACATTTTCCAGTAGCTTTGCGCCAGGGCGGCCAAGAACAGTGAGCCTAAAGTAGCAATCAGAATGGTTAAAACCACTTGCAGAAGCCCCAGGCCGAACACATGTTTGCGCATGGCGCGCAGCTTGGACAGGTTAAATTCCAGCCCGATGACAAACATCAAAAACACCACGCCAAACTCGCCCAGGTAGCGGATGCTGGCCGAGTTTTGCGCCAGCGCAAGCGCGTTGGGGCCGATCACCACGCCCACTGCCAGGTAGCCGAGCATGGGCGGCAGTTTGAGCGAGCGGCAGGCCACCACGCCCAGCACAGCGGCCAGCAGGTACAAGAGCGTGAGTTCCAGCGAAGTCATGCCTTGATACTAGCATTGGGCGTGCCAAGTTTGACGCTCTGTGGCTGCTTGGACCGTTTCTGTGACCAGCGCTTGTGCTTAGTATGGAAAAATCACACGAATACCCATCGCACCACTAACCCCGCCAACGCGCAGACCGCAATCACACGGATCACACCTGCCTTAAAACGAAACAACGCCACCGCAGCCGCAGTAATGATCAGTACCGCCGGGTAGTCAACCCATGACCACCAAGGCGCACCCACTTTGGCGTGCACCGCCACGTTGGCGATAAAAAATACCGCCAACGCCGCAATCACGCCCACCACGGCGGCGGTGATGGCTTTGAGTGGCGCGGTAAAACCCAGCTTGCCATGGGTGGTTTCGATCATCGGACCGCCTGCCAGGATGAATACGAAGCTGGGCAAAAAGGTGAACCAGGTGGCAATGCACGCGCCCATAGTGCCCATCATCACCGCCGCCGGGCCTATGAGTGCGGCTCCAGCCCCGCTGCGCAAAGTCTCCTGCGCTTGGCCTACGTAGCCGATGAAGGCGACAATCATGATCAGCGGGCCGGGCGTGGTCTCGCCCAGGGCCAAGCCATCCATCATTTGCCTGGCCGACAGCCAGCCATAGTGTTCGACCGCCGCTTGGTTCACATAGGGCAGCACCGCGTAGGCTCCGCCAAAGGTGACCATGGCCGCCTTGCTGAAAAACCAACCCATTTGAGTGAGCGAGTGCTCCCAGCCCAGGCTGCTGACCAAGGCCAGCATTGGCAGACCCCACAGCAGAGCGCCAATGCCAAACACGGCCCACAAACGCGGGGCCGAGAAACGGGCATGCGCGGGCGTGGGCGTGTTGTCGTCTATCAGCGCGGGCACAGCGCTGGCTTTGGATGCACTGGCATGGCCACCTCCGGCAAACTCTGCGGGCGCATAGCGAGAGCCTAACCAGCCAACTACCGCTGCTACCGCGACGATCCAGGGAAAACCGATATTGAAAAACTCAATGGCGATAAAACTCAGCACCGCTACCGCCCACAAGATAGGCGATTTAGTGGGGTGCTTGAGCGTTTTACTGCCCACCCGCCACAGGGCGTGAAGCACCAGCGCCGCCACGGCGCATTGGATACCATAGAACAGCGCCGCCACCCACGGTATTTGCCCATAGCTGATGTACAGCGCGCTCAACGCGATGATAATGAACAGCGAGGGCAGCACAAACAGCGCGCCCGCTGCAATGCCGCCACGCGTGCCGTGCATCAACCAGCCGATGTAGGTGGCCAGTTGCTGTGCCTCGGGGCCAGGCAGCAGCATGCAGTAGTTCAGCGCATGGTTAAAGCGCCCTTGGCTAATCCAGCGCCGTTCGTCCACCAGCTCGCGCTGCATGATGGCGATTTGCCCTGCGGGGCCGCCGAAGCTGATGAGGCCCAGCTTGAGCCAGAACTTCAGCGCTTGCGAAAAACCCACGGCTTGGGGAGCGGTCGTGACTGTGTTGTTGTTCATTGTTGCAATTCGTTGTGCAGCTTTTTTAGTGGTATTTTCCAAGATTGCGGCCCGTCTTGCCAAAGCTGCCATGCGCCGCAGAGCGGCATCGCTCATACTGGTTTCCAGTTGTGTGCCTCATCTTGTGCATGGGCCTTGTCGTGGCACCACGCATACAGCGCATCGTACATTGGCATGGCGGCGGCGAGCATAGCATGGTCGTCAGAGCCGTGCAGGCGCGACAGACCCAGCGACAGGGCCAAAAGGCCGGCTGACTGCGCCGCCAAATCCAGTCGATCTGTGTCGGCCCCGCGCACGATGCGCGCCAAAATATCCAGTGCCGGAAGATGCAGGTCAAAGCCCTTGATGAGCGCATCAAAACTGCATAAATCACCTTCGTGTGAAACGGGTGCGCCAGGGATATCGTAGGCCACTGCGTTCAGGCGTTTCGCCTCGGCAAAGACCTGCTCGGTGGGTACATAGAAAAACTCCGCGCGCGGGTCGATAAAACGGCAAATCAACCAGGGGCAGGCAATGCGGTCGATTTTGGGCCGCGCACGAGTGATCCAGCGCGAGGGGTTTTCACCGGTTACGCCCCAATCCGGGCGTTTTTGAATCGTAGGTAATGTCTGGGTGCGCCAGGCGGCAAGGTTGTGCGCCGTGTCGGCATCGGCA
>JAYWHJ010000279.1:0-7208 GCA_043777795.1 Polaromonas sp.
GTAGAGTGTGTATTATTTAAGGCTGTAGCCCTTTAAAATATTGCGGTAGCAGCTACTTTATTCATAGTAATATGTATTACCCTGCACACGCGTTAACATCATCCATTGACCGATATTTATCACCCAAGGAACCCCCATGCGACTCCTCCACACCATGCTGCGCGTAGGCAACCTGCAGCGCGCTATCGACTTCTACACCCAAGCGATGGGCATGACGCTTTTGCGCACCACCGACCGGCCTGATCAAAAATACTCGCTCGCCTTTGTAGGCTATGGCACCAACCCCGAGCATGCTGAGATTGAGCTGACCTACAACTACGGCGTGGACAGCTACGAGCTGGGCACTGCGTATGGCCACATTGCACTGGGCATGCCCGACATCTATGCCGCCTGCGCCGCCATCAAAGCCAAAGGCGGCAACATCACGCGCGAGCCCGGCCCGGTGAAAGGCGGCAACACCGTGATTGCTTTTGTCACTGACCCGGACGGCTACAAGATTGAGCTGATTGAGCGCAAAGCATAAAGCGTCAATCACTCCTATATTAATAGCTGCTATCGCATTATTTTATTGCGCCTGCGGCCTTTTTAAAGACATATCTGTGCTCCAAAATGCCCATGCTGCCCAACCAACCTCAGTTCGCACAGCCTTGCTATGTCTGTGGCTCTCGACAGGCCTCCTCGCGCTGCTCACTATGGCTGCCTGGGCCAACTTATTCGACCTGCCCAATACCACCAGCGTCACAGTCAACAACCTTTTGACCTTGGCGTTCATGCTCTTGGTGATCCGCAAGCTGGCCGCCGGCCGAGGTTGGGCGCGCTGGGTGTTTGCAGTGGTCTATCTTTTGGGCTCGTCCGTCTCCTTGTATTTATCTGTCTTTGAGCCGCAGATTTTTCGCAACCAACCGTTGGCTTTGCAGACCACGGGCTTGGTACAGTTGGCACTGCAAACCGTGGCTATGGGGTTGCTCGTCATGCCTGCCGCGCAGCAGTGGTTCCAAATGCAACGTGCACGCTCAGGCTGAGCCTGTCAAAAAAATCAGGCAGGGTAGCTACATTTTATATAGCTGCTCCCGCAGTATTTTAGTTGGCTAAAGGTCTATTTGCCTTATAAGATTAAGGCGTCGATTGCGCAGCCGCAGCCGCCAGAGCAGTAATGCGCGCCCAGTCGCCCAAGGCCAGTGCATCCGGCGGCATCAACCACGAGCCGCCTACGCACACCACGTTGGGCAGTGCTAAGAACTCTTTGGCATTCGCCTCGTTGACACCCCCAGTAGGGCAAAACTGCACGTCAAAAAACGGCCCGCTCCATGCCTTGAGCATGGCTGGCCCACCTGCTTGCATGGCTGGGAAAAACTTCAGCTGCTGGTAGCCCGCCTCCACAGCTTGCATAATCTCGCTGCCCGTGGCCACGCCTGGCAGCAAGGCCAAGCCAGCGTCGCGACAGGCAGCGCCCACTGTGGGCGTGAAGCCGGGACTGACCGCAAAACGCGCTCCAGCGCGGGCTGCGGCTTGTGCATCTTGCGGGCTGCGCACCGTGCCGGCGCCCACCACCGCCTCGGGCACTTCTTTGGCAATACGCTCCATGCACTGCAAGGCGATGGGGGTACGCAAAGTCACCTCCAGCATGCGAATGCCGCCGGCCAGCAGCGCGCGTGCCAAAGGCACTGCATGCGTAATGTCGTTCAAGACGATGACCGGAATCACCGGCGCATCGCGCATTACGCTCAATGCGGTTAAGACACTGGGCAAGGCTGCAAAACTGGATGTCATAGCCACGTGCAGGCTCCTTCTTCGGCGGTGAGTGCGTTGCGGCGCATGGAAGCGAACAGTTCGCGGCCCATGCCAATGCCGTTGGATAGGGTGTGCTCGGCTGTCATGGTGGCCAAGGGGCGCTGCGCCCAGTCTGCCGCGCTCACCAAGGCTTGCAGTGTGCCGGCGGGTGCGTCCAGGCGCACCACATCACCATCGCGCAGCTTGGCCAGTGGGCCACCGGCCAGCGCCTCGGGGCTGACATGGATGGCAGCGGGCACTTTGCCCGAGGCGCCGCTCATACGCCCATCAGTGACCAAGGCCACGCGGTAGCCCTTGCCTTGCAGCACAGCCAGCGGCGGGGTGAGCTTGTGCAGCTCAGGCATGCCATTGGCCTGCGGCCCCTGCCAGCGCACTGCGACGACAATGCCGTTGGCGCCATTGGTCTGGCAGGCGTGTTCTACCGTGCCTGCTTTGAAAGCGACTAGCATGGCCTCTTGGCTGTCAAACACCATGGCCGGGGCTTCGATCACATGCCGGTCATCGGGCACAGACGATACTTTGATGACGCTGCGGCCCAGGTTGCCCTGCAGCAGCTTGATGCCACCGGTAGTGCTGAAGGGCGCGCTTACAGGGCGCACTACGGTCTCGTCTTTGCTCACTCCAATCTCGCTCCACTGCAGGCCTTGCGCGCTGGCCGCGGGCTTTTTGGTGTAGTCAAGGATACCGCTGGCAACCGTCAACACGTCGGGATGCATCAAACCTGCGTCCAGCAGCTCGCGAATGATGTAGCCCGGCCCGCCTGCAACTTGAAACTGATTTACATCGGCGCTGCCGTTGGGGTACACGTGCGAGAGCAAAGGCACCACGTCCGACAGGGCCGCGAAATCGTCCCAGTCAATCACCATGCCCGCAGAGCGTGCCACGGCTACCCAGTGGATCAGATGGTTGGTACTGCCGCCGGTGGCCATCAAGCAAGCCATAGCGTTGACGATGCAGCGTTCGTCCACTATTTTTCCGATGGCAGCTTTGTTTTTGGTGGCGGACAACACCGTCTTCACTGCCTCGCGTGTCAGTTGCTCGCGCACATGCGCGCCAGTGGCTTCATCGGGGTTAATAAACGCCGTGCCGGGCACATGCAAGCCCATGGCTTCAAGCAGCATTTGGTTGCTGTTGGCGGTGCCGTAGAAAGTGCAAGTACCCTGGCCGTGGTAAGCCTTGGACTCGGCGTCTAGCAGCTCGGCGCGGCCCACTAGGCCTTGCGCCGCCAGCTCGCGCACTTTGGATTTTTCATTGTTGCTCAGGCCACTGGTCATGGGGCCTGCCGGTACAAATACCGTGGGCAAATGGCCAAAGTGCAGTGCGCCGATTAGCAAGCCAGGCACAATTTTGTCGCATACCCCCAGCAGCAGGGCGCAGTCAAACATGTCGTGCGACAGGCTGACCGCCGTGGCCATCGCAATCGTGTCGCGGCTGAACAGGCTCAGCTCCATGGCGGGGGTGCCTTGGGTCACACCGTCGCACATGGCGGGCACACCGCCTGCCACCTGGGCAGTGGCGCCAAACTTGCGCGCCTCGTCTTTGATCAGCGCCGGGTAATGCTGCAAGGGCGCGTGGGCCGAGAGCATGTCGTTGTAGGCGTTGACAATGCCGATGTGCGGGGCTTTCTCAACCACTACTTTGAATTTATCGCTGCCAGGCATGGCCGCAAATGCGTGCGCCACGTTGGCACAGCCCATACGGTCTGCGCCCCGCCCGCGGCGGCTGGCAGCGTCGATCTGCTGCAAATACGCGGCACGGGTGGCAGCGCTGCGCCTAATGATGCGTTGGGTGACTTGCGCCACCACGGGATGGATATTCATGGCTGAGAAACAAAAATGACGTGAAGTTATGTAATTAAATTACACCGCCATCATACGATGGTTCACCCACCGCGTCTATGGGCTGGGTTACCAAGTGGTTACCAAAATGCAGCACGCACCGGCAACGGCAAGACGTAAAAAAACCCGCCAAGCCAACGCTGTAGCGGGTTTTTCGGAATACTTCCAACTTCAGTGCCAACGCTTTCAGAGGCTGGCAGAGGCCTTCAAAGGCAGCGTAACTTCGACACGGCGCGCCTGCGCGCCGGTGCCAGCTTGAATATTTTCTCGCATTACCAATTGGTAAATAGTTACCCCTATCACCAGGCTGACCGCTGAAGCAATCACGCCAAAAATTACGCCCATTACCAGGCCCGTGCCGTCATCATCTTGCAAAACCGTGAAAAACTCCAATAAAGTACAACTTGGATCGTAATTTTCCCAATATGCCAAAAACCACTTTAGCGGTGAGAGACCCCGCCCCAATGCTGGAACACATCCTGAAAACCTGGCAGGAGGGCACGCCGGAGGCTGGTTTGTGGGTATTTGGCTACGCGTCGCTGATCTGGCGGCCCGAATTTATCTACACAGAAAAGCGTCCCGCCCGCGTACGGGGCTGGCACCGGGCCCTGCAGATGTGGAGCCGCATCAACCGAGGTACGCCTGAATGCCCTGGCTTGGTGTTTGCCATGCTCAGTGGAGGCAGCTGCCAAGGGATGGCGTTCCATGTGCCGCAGGCGCAGGTGCCCGGTGTGCTTGATCAGCTGTGGTTCCGCGAAATGCCCACTGGCGTATATGACCCGCGCTGGCTGCGCTGCGCCACACCGCAGGGCGACGTGCAGGCATTGGCGTTTACCTTGTCGCGCAGTAGCCCCAATTTTTGCGGCATGCTGAGCGACGCGCAGTATGCGCACATATTTAGCCATGCCTGTGGCCGTTATGGCACCACGCTAGACTATGCGCAGCAAACCTACAATGGCCTGCTGCGCGAGGGCATACACGACCGGGCGCTGCAGCATCTACTGCGCAAAGCGAGCGTAGGGCAGGACACGTCACGCCTGTAAAAAAAGCCGCTTGAAGCGGCTTTTTTTACATTTGATTAACTCGCTCTAAGCGTGCGCAGAGCGCAGCTTCAACGAAAAGTCATGCAGCGCGGCAATGCCGCTTTCTTCAGCGCGTTTGCACCAAGCCTGCAGGTTAACCGCCAGCTGCTCGCGGCTGAGCGTAGTGCTGCTCCACATTTGGCGCAGCTCGTCACGCATGGTGGCCATTTTGTCCAGCACCGGGTGCGCAGCACGGGCTTGCGCCAAGTGGGCTTGCGCAGAGGCTGGCACTTTGTCATCGTCGCGGTGCAACCAGCGCTTGGCCGTTGTCAGCACCGACAGGTCGCCCTGTTTGGCTTTCAGGGCTTCGATCTCACGGGCACATGCCACACGCATTTCCCGGGCGTAGCCGGCCATCACTTCGTAGCGGTTGGTGATCAATGCTTCCAGCGTCTTCTCATCAGCTACAGGTTTAGCGGCACCCAACATCAATTTAGGCGGCACTTTTTTCACACTGGCCAAACCCAGCATTTCCATGGCGCGGATGTAGCCCCAACCAATATCAAACTCGTAAGGCTTCACAGAGAACTTGGCACTAGTAGGGTAGGTGTGGTGGTTGTTGTGCAGCTCTTCACCACCGATGATGATGCCCCATGGGCTGATGTTGGTAGACGCATCTGGTGCTTCAAAATTACGGTAGCCCCAATAGTGGCCAATCCCGTTGATGATGCCAGCAGCGGTGATGGGAATCCAAGCCATTTGCAATGCCCACACTGCGGTGCCGGCTGCGCCAAACAGCGCCCAGTTGATGATGAGCATCAGGCCAACGCCCTGCCAGCTGTAGCGGGTGTACAGGTTGCGCTCGATCCAGTCATTCGGCACGCCGTGGCTGTATTTAGCCATGGTTTCCATGTTTTTCGACTCCGCGCGGTACAGCTCCGCACCTTCAAAAAATACTTTTTTAATGCCGTAAGCCTGTGGGCTGTGCGGATCATCCATGGTCTCGCACTTGGCGTGGTGCTTGCGGTGAATACTGACCCATTCTTTGGTGACCTGGCCGGTGCCTAGCCACAGCCAAAAACGGAAGAAGTGCGCGGGCAACCAATGCAGATCCATGGCGCGGTGCGCCTGGTGGCGATGCAGGTAAATAGTGACCGAAGCGATGGTGATGTGGGTGGTGAACAGCGCGTACAGCACAATTTGCCACCAAGCTAGGTCCCACAGGCCGTGACCAAACCACTGAATGAATGCATCGAACACCGGAGAATCAAAAACGAACATTGAAATCCTTGAAGAAAGAGTTGTCCCAACAATTTTTGTATTTGTACCAGCCTCAAACGCTATTTTAAAGCAATAGAGTAGCCCCTGACTTACAACGGCCTACCGTTTGTCGCGGCCTGCACTTGTTACGAATAAGCAAGCTGGAAAGAGCTTTTAGGCGTTTTTCTGCCACACCGCAGCAAAGAAACCATCGGTGCCATGCTTGTGCGGCCACATCCGCAGGAAGCGCGCGGGTGCCTCTGCTGTGCCGCTGCACAACGCGTCTGCACCTTCTACCTTCAGTTGGGTCAATATGTCCCCCACTTCAAGGGGTGTGAAATCTTTATTTGCTTCGCTAAAAGCCAGCGCAATCGCCTCGTTTTCTTCGGGCAAGACGCTACAGGTCGCATAAACCAGGCGGCCACCGGGTTTCAGCAGGCGCGCAGCGCTTTGCAAAATGGCGGTTTGCTTGGCGTTGAGTTCAGCAATATCAGCGGGCTTTTGTCGCCACTTTAAATCCGGGTTTCGGCGCAATGTGCCCAAGCCGCTGCACGGTGCATCGACCAGCACGCGGTCAATCTTGCCCGCCAGGCGCTTAACGCGCTCGTCGCGCTCGTGCGCAATGGCCGCGGTGTGCACGTTACTCAGCCCGCTGCGGGCCATGCGCGGCTTGAAGGCATCCAGCCGGTGCGTAGACGTGTCAAACGCATACAAGCGCCCGGTGCTGCGCATCATCGCGCCCAGGGCCAGTGTTTTCCCACCCGCGCCTGCGCAAAAGTCCACCACCATCTCGCTGCGCTTGGCATCGACCAGCAAGGCCAAAAGCTGCGAGCCCTCGTCTTGCACTTCAATCTTGCCTTTTTCAAAGGTCAGCGTTTTATTGATCGGCGGGCGGCCTTGCATGCGCAGGCCCCAAGGGGAGTACGGCGTAGGCTCTGACTTGAAACCGGCTTTGGCCAGCTCTTTCTGAGCCTCTTCGCGCTTGAGCTTGAAGGTGTTGACGCGCAGGTCCAGCGGCGCAGCGATGCTCAGGCTGTCCACCAAGGGCCAAAAGTCATTGCCCAGTTGCGTTTTGAGTGACGCTGCCAGCCACTCGGGCAGGTTATGGCGGTGCAGCTCCAGCATGCCAGAGTTAGCTGCAGCGGGGTTGACCGCATCGCAGGCATCCAGCCAAGCCACCTCGTTGGGATTGAGCGTGGACTTAATAAAGTCGCGCGGCCCGTAAAAGCCCAAAATAGCCAGCTTGCGCTCACGCGAGCCACTGCCCTTGGGCGCACTCAGCGCAAACGCCTCGTAC